>JAQUCE010000035.1 GCA_028686345.1 Kiritimatiellia bacterium | reverse complement strand
TGGCTAACCTTTGCCAGGCGGGATTGGTTACCCGCTGGATGTCTACTTTCTCTTTCATTGTATTTACGATTTTACAAATCCCCAGAAACTGGGCTTATCCTGTCGCGACATAGAGCGGCTACTACACTGTCGGCCAGCGACGTTACTTCTTCATTCAACTTTCACCAATTGGAGGCATAGCCTCCCTCCGTGGTCACGGCCCGCGGCGGCAGTGTGTCTTATTTTTGGGTCATGTCAATCGAGGGGGTACGTTCGCTGGGTCCACCGTAGGCGTCCTCAAAATCGTTCCAGATTAGGGCGGTGTGGACAGTGGTTAGTGACATGAGTAAGGCGCTGAGGATTGCCAGGCCGCCCATTACATAGCCGGGGATAGCTGGTATGCCCTGAAAGATGGTCAGCGCGATCACCATTGTGGCGAGGTAGACGGCTTGTCCGGAAAGAATTGCGTTGGGGCGGCGGCGAAGGGCGGCGCAGCCCTCTATATGGCCGCGCAGGGATTGAAGCAGCGGTTGGACAGCCATAATCAGCGCCATGAGTCGCGCCAGTCGGATGCTCTCTGGCGGCAGGTTTTGCACAGCGCCGAAGTACCAGTTTGAGATGGGATGGATTTGCAGTGAGAGCGGGCCGAGGCAGAGGATGGCACCGGCCATGCAGGCGAAGCTGAAGATTCGCCGCTTGCCGTAGATGGCGGGCGGGAAGGCGATCACAACCGATTGCATGCGTAAAGCGGCAAAGCCGAGCGGACTGACAATACCCATGACAATGTAATGGATGGCAAGGGTTTCTTCGGGGTTATCGGCACGAGAAAGGAACACGGCGATCATAAACGAAGAGATGGAGAGCAGGATACCGCCAAAGGAGAGCGGGATCGTGAAGCGTAATTGCTTCAGCATGGGGGCTTTTTCAGCGACTTCACTGTCCCGCAGCTTGGCAATCAGGGCACGTGCGAAATAGCGGGTGAGATAAACCTCCCCGAAAACTGGAATTGTCATGGCAACAAGTCCCCAGCCGTATCCTGTGAGACCGAAGTGAACGAAAAGGGGTGAGAGTGATGCGGTGAAGATAATGCGCGTCATAGTTGCGGTGTTGGCCAACCCGCTCCGTTTCTCGTTGTAGAGCGCAACCAGATATTTGTTGCGGATCATGAAAGCCAGTTGCAGGGGTACGCTGAACAGCGTGGTCATGCGTCCGATTGAGGCTAAGTCGCCTTCCAGGCCGAGGATACGACCGAAGACAAACGGGTAAAACGGATGCATGCAGACCAGGATTTGCAGGGCAATAACAACAATGGTAATGCGCGTGACAAGGCGGTGAAAGTTACGCATCCCTGTCTTTGAGGTGCCAAAGACCATACCGGTGGTGATCAGTCCCCCGCCGATCGCACCGAAAACGAACATGAGCGAGTGCCCTTGGGCAAAGGCGGCTAATTCGGTTGACCCCAGTTTTCCGTGCGAGACAATACTGGCCACGAGCGGGTGCGTCAGGCTCTGCGAAAGTGCTTGGATCGCGAGCGGGATATAGAAGCGAAGGACCTGCCATTGCGAAGGCGGTTTATTCACATTATCTCCAGATATGGAGCAGTGCACGCGGCTATACCTGCGCGCCAAATTTCACGCAAACCGGTTTATGCACGCTGATTGATTGATGTACAGGCACAAAGGTTCCGTTAGCGCTGTCAAAGGCATAGACCTGTAAGAGGTTGTTGTCCTGGGAGCCGACCACTGCGAACTTTTCCCCTGGCATCAGGGCGAAATCACGCGGCTGCGGCGCATTTAATTTTGAGATTGCCATCCGCTCCATCCGGCCAGTTGCGGCATCCAGACCAAAGGTCGCGATGCTGTCGTGGCCGCGATTAGAGCCGAAAACACGGTCGCCAGCGGCATTGATCTTGACCGCCGCCGTGGTGCTCGGTGCCTTAAAATCAGCGGGCAGGGTACCGAGTGTCTGGATATGGCTGAATCCGTCACCAGTATAGCGATAGGAGCTGATGGTGTTGCCCAACTCATTGATCACAAAGGCCAGCGCTCCATTCGGATGGAAGATGATGTGGCGCGGCCCGGCGCCCGCTTCGGTTTTAAGCCTCATGGTGCCGACCTCGGACAGACCGCGGCCGCGGTTCGCAAAATCATAGAGCTTAACGCAGTCCAGCCCCAGATCGACAATGCAGAGGTACTGATTGTCAGGGGTCATCTCCGCACAGTGGGCGTGAGCTTTTTGCTGTCGCTGCGGGTGGGGGCCGCTGCCCTGGTGGATCACCGTCTGCGGGGGTATATCGGCGATGGAGCCATCCTCAGCCAGCTCAAAAACCCCGGCGATTGCATTGGTGTATTCAGCGAAGATCAGCGATTTTTCGGTTTTATCCAGCTGTACATAGCAGGGCGGTGTTGCGTGAACTGGTTTATAGTTCAGGAGTTTGAGGGTTTGCCCTTGCACTGCGTAAGCTGCCAGCGCGCCGGTCTTGCCCTTGGGGCCCAATTGCGCAAGGCCCATGGTTGTATAGAGCCGGGTGTTATCACGGGAAAGGTTGAGGTAGGTTGGGTTGTCAAATCCGCCGATCAGCCCCACGGGTGTGAGCAGACCGCTTTCAGTGTCACTCTCAAAGATATGAATGCCCTCTTTGCGCTCATTGGTATAGGTTCCGACATAGGTTAAATATTTCACGTGTTTTCCTTATGTAGTTGCTTGAACTCTGAACTTGGAACATAGTGTCTCAAATTCTGTCGTGAAAAGCAAGAACTTCGGATAACCTAAACAGCCCGCCCCGGAGCAGCCTTCCTCCTTTGCCAAGGCTACGGCGCGACAAGAAAGGCCGGACAACAAACCTTACGGGGCAACCGTTTGTTGTTCAGCCTTTAGGCTGCTCTTTGTTTTCTGGCCGGTTATTGAGAAGTTACCTTTGCTTTAGTCTTGAGTTGCCGCCGGCTTTTTGCTAATTTTCAGGGATGCGAATATATATTGATTTTGATGATGTTTTATGTGAAACCGCCCGTGCGCTTTCACATGCCGCCAAGAAACTTTTCCAGCGCAATGTGCCCTATGAGCAGATCAAGGTTTTTGATCTCCAGCACGCGTTCATGCTTTCGTCGGATGAGATTGATCAGCTGATGGGGCTGGCGCACCAGCCGGGTTTTTTGGCGCAACTTGAACCAGCGCCGGGCGCAATCGAGGCAGTCACGGAGCTGCAGAGCGCCGGTCATGAGGTGATTATTGTGACTGGCCGCCCCTCTGACTGTCATGTCGGCTCTGTGGCCTGGCTGGATAACCACGGTTTAGAGGGAGTAGAGATTATTTACGTCGACAAATATGGGCGTGCCCCCAATGACCTGCCTGCGTGGGCTCCGCAGATCTTGACATTGGAGCAGTTTTATAAGCTGCGGTTTGACGTTGCAATCGATGATGCCCCGACCGCGCTGGATCTCCTGACCGAACTGGCGGGTTGTCGGATCGTGATCTTCAATCGACCGTGGAATGCCGAGTATCAACTGCAGCCCGGAATGCGGCGCTGCGATTCCTGGTCTGAGATCTCGGAAATAATTCGGCACACTGAAACGCGGACTTCATGCGCTGGAAACCGTATGTAGTCCACGCTTTAGGATTGCATTTTCGCTCAAAAAGATGTATTTTCGCATTATGAATAAATGTTTAAAAAGTCGTCTGCTTACTGCGCTGGCCTTTGTCTTACCAATGCTGCCTCTAAGCGCGCAACCGGAAGCAGCACCAGCGGCAGCTTCGGATTTGCCAGCCCTCAGGAAAACGTGCGAGCAGCTGGCTGAGCAACCGCGTGATGAAGCAGCCCTCGCAGCGCTGCTGGCATATGCAAAAAACACAAACAACGTTGACCGCCTGCGCAGCCGGGCCATGGCAGGCTATGCACTCTCCTCGCTCTTCACCGGCAACACCAACCTCTATACAAGTGCGCGAAACTCGCACGCCCGCGCCTACCCTGATGACACGCATTTACTGCGGATCGACCTGAAAACATGCTATGTAAGCTGCAAAGAGTGTCAAGGCCGCGGGAGTATCGCGAGCATCTGCCCGGCCTGTGAGGGAAACGACAAATGCAAGGCCTGCAACGGAACAGGCGAACGGTTACAACGCAAAAATCTTAAAGGGTCGCGTGATACGGGGATAAAGTGTTCGGTTTGTGGCGGCACCGGGCAGCTGGTGTGCCAAAGGTGCCGAGGCACAGGCCAGCTTGTGAGCACCTGCCCGACCTGCAAGGGCATGCCGGAGAAATTTGTCACACCCACTAAAGTTCATGATGACTTCACCCTGATTATGAAAGGGATCACCAAGTGGATCAACAACGAGGAGGTGTTTTCACAAAGCTTCCAGGCTGCAAAGGCCAAGGCAAGCGGCACTGAGAGAGTTACAGCCCTGAAGGAGCTATTGGCCAACTACAGCTATCGCGAGGAAAAAGGCGAGATCGAAAAGCTGCTGGCAGCTGAGCTGGATGTGATACAGGGGCAAACCAAAGACATGCGGGAGCTGCGGGAGCGCGAGCAACGCGAAATTGCTCTGCTGCGCGGCTTGAAAGGCTCCCCTAACGTCGCTGCCTCAATCACAACCATGAATGAATATCTGGAGGAGCACCCTGACTCTGAGTATCGCCTGGAGTTGCAAAGCATTGTGAACCATATGCGCGCTGAGCTGCAAAGACAGAACATCAAGCGCCGCAATCTCTATGTTGTTGGTGGCATCATCCTTTTGCTTTTTGCTGCAAGCTGCATCCATATCAATCACTACAACTACAACATCTTTTCTCATCAAAGAGAGAGGGAGAAGGAGAGCGAATGAAGAGTATCTTTTTAACGCAGATCAACAATTGTCGATGGCTCGCGGCCTGCCTGCTGCCGGCACTCCTTGCCAGCCAAGCCTTGGTCGGGGCAGAGATACCTGAGCTGCTCACATGTGCGGACGGAACAAAGGTCACAACCAGCGGGCAGTGGGAGGCGCAGCGGCGGGGAGAGGTGCTGGAGCTTTTCAGAGCGCACGTCTTTGGCCGTAATCCGGTTGACCGGCCAGCTGATTTAAAGTTTGAAAGGGTGGTGCCGGATGCGGAGATGCTGGATGGCAAAGCAATACGCAAGCAGATCAAGGCCAGCTTCTCCGGGCCCGGCGGACAGCATAGCTTTGTTTTTACAGCTTTTATTCCGAAATCCAGCAAGCCGGTTCCGGCCTTTCTCTTAATTTGTAATCGAGGTTATGAAAACATTGATCCCGACCGGGTTGAAAAATCCTCTTTCTGGCCTGTCGAGCAGATTGTGGAACGGGGCTATGCCGCACTGGCGTTCAGAAATGCCGAGCTGGATCCGGATCATCACGACGGTTGGACCAACGGGGTCCATCAGATCTTTCAGCCTGACCCTAAACTCCGCACATCAGATTCCTGGGGCACTTTGGCTGCCTGGGCCTGGGGTGCCAGCCGCGTGATGGACTGGATTGAGAGCGAACCGCTGATCAACGCCGGTCGTGTAGGTGTGCTGGGACACTCCCGCGGCGGTAAAACCGCGCTCTGGTGCGGCGCGCAAGACAATCGCTTCGCGCTCACGATCTCCAACAACTCCGGGTGTGGCGGTGCCAAGCTCAACCGCATGGAGCTTCCCAAATCAGAGCCGATTGCCAGAATCAACAAGAACTTCCCGCACTGGTTTTGTGAGCGCTTCAAAGAGTACAGCGCAAACGAAAATGCACTGCCAGTTGATCAGCATATGCTGATCGCCCTGTTGGCACCGCGGCTGGCCTATGTGGCCTCCGCCACCGGGGATGACTGGGCAGGTCAGCCAGGCGAATTTCAATCCTGCGTGCTGGCAGCCCCGGCCTGGGGGCTCTATGGCTTAAAAGGGCTGGGAACAACCGCGTTTCCTGCGCCGGACACACCGATCCACAGCGGCTACATCGGCTACCATCTGCGCAGCGGCAAACATAACCTGACCGAATACGACTGGAAGTGCTACATGGATTTCGCGGACAAACACTGGCGGTGAAGCGGCTGAAGGAGCAACTATGATAACCCAATGGTTAATTGAAAAAAAACGCGATGGCGCGGTTTTAAGCGATCAGGAGATCCGCGAATTTATCGCTGGCTACAACAACGGCTCAATACCCGACTACCAGATGGCAGCGCTGGCAATGGCGATTTTCTTTCAAGGCATGACTGCCGCGGAGACCGCTGCATTGACTGATGCCATGATGCGCTCGGGTGATCAAATCTCATTTGATGGTTGGTCACGTCCGGTTGCCGACAAACACTCTACCGGAGGTATTGGCGACAAGCTTTCGCTGGTGATCGCACCGCTGGCCGCGGCTGCGGGGCTGGCAGTGCCGAAGATCTCCGGGCGCGGCCTGGGCATTACCGGCGGCACCCTGGATAAACTTGAATCCATTCCAGGCTATGACACCTGCCTTTCCATCGCTGAGTTCAAACGGGTGGTTGAGGTTGTCGGTTGTTCGATCATCGGCCAGACAGAGAGCCTTGCGCCAGCTGATAAGAAGCTCTATGCACTGCGCGATGTGACCGGCACGGTGCCCAGCATCCCGCTGATAACCGCCAGCATCATGTCAAAAAAGCTGGCGGCAGGTGCTGCCACCCTGGTCTTTGATGTCAAATGCGGACGGGCCGCTTTTATGAAGAGCCAACAGGACGCAGAGGCATTGGCAAAGAGCCTGGTCACCGTGGGGCGCGCACTTGATCGTAAGTGCGGCGCGATCATCACCAACATGGATCAACCCCTGGGGCGCACCGCTGGCAATGCGGTGGAGGTGATCGAGGCGATTGAGACACTCAAGGGTGGCGGCCCACCCGATACGCGGCTGTTGGCGGTTGAGTTGACAGCCCAAATGACCGTCTTGAGCAATGTTTATCCTGAGCTGGACAATGCCCGTGAAAAGCTGGCCGGACTGCTCGAAAATGGCGCGGCGCTGGCGTGCTTCCGGCACATGGTTGAGGAGCAAAAAGGCGATGCTAGGGTGATTGATGACTACACCCGCTTTCCGCAGCCAGGAGCCACGGTGGAGATCAGAGCAGCGGCAGAGGGTTTTGTGAGAGAGGTGAATGCCGAGACGATTGGCCGGGTGGTGCTGCAACTGGGCGGCGGTCGCCGCAAAACCGAAGATGTGATTGACCGCGCGGCAGGGGTCGATTCCCTGGCGCAGCAGGGGCAGAGAGTTGAAAAAGGCGGTGTGCTGATGCGTCTTCACGCCCGCAGCGCAGAGCTGGCGCGCTCCATGGTTGAGAGCGCGCAGGCGGCAGTTATGATCAGTGACACGCCGCCTCAGGAGCGTGAACTTATTATTGCCCTCAATTAATCAGGAACAAGGTGCGCTTTGGATGTTGAATCACCTCTGGATCTTCGCTCAAAGGTAGAACCGAGCGCCAGTCAGTGCCAAAGCGTATCTCATCGTAGCTCCAGCTGTTGCTATTCCCGCCACGCAGGCGGAAGGTGTTAAAGGAGAGATCCCCGAAACTGTTGCGAACTGTTTTCGTGGCCTGGTTCTGGTCATGCTCAGAGAGTTTGACCTCCGGGTCAAGCCAGACTGTGATGTCGTCAGACGCATCTGCATGGTAGTCAATCTTAACCACAAAGAGGTGGGTCTCAGTGTCAACATATTCAAAATTATCCGACCCGCGATCCGAGTTGGCGGAGTTTAAGTCGAAACGCTGGCCAGCAAGACAGCTGAAGGCTTCATTATCCCAAGCGTTGCCAACCAAGCAGACCTCTGTTCCATCCCGGTAGAGGTGTAAACCTGCGTAGGCGCCGCTTCTATTACCAGTGTTGGAGCGGGCCAGAAAACTGTAGTAAAGGGTACCTTCCACATCAACTCCGCCCACCAGCATGTTTTCTGCTCCGTTTCCTGTACCTCGATATGTGTCTGAACCCAGCAGCGCGGCGCGGTCAAAGACACCGAGATCAAGATATGCGTATGTTCCCACGCCCCCAGCACCTTTAGTCGTACACAGCGCAGCAACATCCGAAACAGCCAGATCAGGGTACACCAGGTTGTTGGTCACCACCGTGGAATCATTAGTTGCGGGAGCACTCCAGGCACTGCCCATCCGGAAGCCTGTGCCCAGGGTTGCCTGTGTTGGCAGATTGGTGGCTGAGTAGCCTTCGAAACCCTCGTAGAGGATCAGACCGGTCAGCCGCTCAAGACCGAGATCTGACCAGTGGGTGGCAACAGTGAGGTCATCCCAGAGTGTCTGACCGCCTGAGCCGAGGCGCACTGCAGTGCACCAACTACCTGCCTCCATCAGCCACTCCACTGCAGGGGCATCGCTGCCAGTGGCAGGGTCAACCCAGAGCCGCGTCACATCACTGTTATGGTTAAGCTCTGCCACCAAGGTGTAGCTCTGACCAATCACAACCGGCACAGAGGAGAGATGTGTTCCATTCCAATTAAGCCCAAAATACTTTGTCCCAATTTGATTACCCGGGACACCATAGAACCACCGCTCCGTTCCAAAGTCATACAAGCTGAGGCCTGACCAGGAATTGTCACTGTTCCACTTGCATGTAGTGCGAACGTAGACCATTCCCGCGTTGCGGAAGGCACCCAGCCTTTCATCAGTGGGCGCAGCGTCACTACCGGTTCCTGTGCTTGGTCCGTTGAATGTGCGTTTTGCTGAGGAGCTGCCTGAAGTGAGCAGCGCGCCTGAAGCAACCTGCGGGGTGCCGCCCACATTGCTCCATGCGGAGCTCGTCACGGTATTACTTTTTTCATGAAACAACCCTTCTACGAAATTTAAAACAAAAAGCAACTTTAACACATCACCGTGCGCAAGGCAACACCGCACGCCACCCAAACAGCAATTCTAATTATGGCCGAAAGCACGCTAAAGCGTGAACAACAAACGGCTGCCCCGTAAGGTTTGTTGTCCAGCCTTTCTTGTCGCGCCGTAGCCTTGGCGAAGGAGGAAGGCTGCTCCAACGCGGGTTATTGAGAAGTTACTGTAAAAGTTATAATGGAGTAGTGCAAGCATCTTGCTTTCAAAAAACATTTTCATTCAACAACTTATGAAGATGGTTATCTGAATTTCTTGTTTTTTGCGCCAGGAGTTGAGAGAATAGCAACTCACGACAATCCTTGCACTCCGCAGTGCAGCGCATATGTAGTAGTCGCTCTACGGGCGGCATCGGCCGACGATGCTGTGCGACGATGTTGACCGACGATTGGTAACATGCGTGGGCTCGTCGGTCAGCATCGTCGCCGCCATCGTCAACCGACGGCGCAGCCAAGCTCAGTAGGCCCGGTTTCCAACCGGACAGTCCGATTGGAAATCGGAGCTGCGTTGCTCCCGCGCCAAAGGCGCGGCCTCTTCATTCGCGCACTTACGCATTCGCGCACTTCTCCACTCCGCGCGCGGATCTAGCAACTATCCGTCCTTCGGAGTGAGTTTTTTTACGATCATTTCGCGCACGGCGGCATTGTCGAGCATTGAACCACTCTGTTTCAAACAGATAAGCCGCCGCCCAGTCTGACAGGTAAGTTTGATTGCACGCAACAGCCAGGCGGACGGCAGCAGCAGGTGATGGCGCGCAAAGGGATAGTGCAGAACCATAAAGGATTGCGGCATACAGACCCGCCCCAGGATCAACTTGAGTTTGCCGGCTGCGGAGGCCTGACGGTAGTGCAGCAGGTTGTGTTCCTGAGCTCTGTTTTTGCTTGCAGAGAGCTCAAACAGGCTCTGACAGGCCGCGTTGACCAGCTCTTGGTCAGTAGCAACAAAGCCCTCCCGGATCTGAGCCGGCAGCACGATTGAAAACAGCTGCGCCACCATCTCGAGGATTACCGGCAGGGCCAGCTCTGTTTTCCAGAAAAGCGCGACTTTTTTCAGCTCCGCTACGGAGATTTCACACCCGCGTTGCTGAAGAAGCAGCGCGATATCGATATAGCTTTTGAGTGACACTGCCAAACGGTGATGAAAAATGTGCTGAGTCAGGTGCGAGAGCTGATCTTCCAGCGTGAACGCCTGAATACTTTGCCCCAGAATTTCAGCTGGATATGTGCGCTCCCATACGCGCTCGATATCAGGGATGGCGGCTCCCGGGATCATCTCGGACTCGACATTCCAGTGCAGCTCAATGAATGTCCGAAAGTCAGGGTGATAATAGGCGCAGTCATAGATGTGTTTATTCCCCAGCTGTGCATGTTGAGAGTGGTAGCCAATGGCACTCAGAGACAGATGCGCTTGCTCAATATCCGCTGGCCGCACCAGCAGATCCAGGTCAACCATGGAGCGCTGCGATGGTTCGGGATAAACTTCCTCGCTGAGCCATGCGCCCTTTAGAGGAACAACCGCCACCCCCTTGTTCGCGAAAGCTTCAAGCACTTGTGCTGTCTGCTGCTGCCGGATGAGTGTCAGCTTCAGATGTTCCAGGGCAATGGCGCGCCAGGCTGCCTGCGGTGAGTCAGCGGCCACGCTTGCCGAGGCCGAGAACTGATCCGGCAGATGACAGCAGAGCCAAGGAAAGAGATAGCATTCGATGCTATGCGCTCTGGCTTGACCCAGCAATCCAGCCCAATCAATGTTTTTGAGCCCATCCGATGGCGGGCTGCCGTGAATCGCGCAGCGGATGCACTCTATTAACAAGCGCCACGCGTCAGGTATATTTAATTGATGGTGCAAAACACCTCTTACTCCGAGCATTTGCCCTGCTTAATTCATCCGTGAACAGCATGCCAGATATCCTGCAGGCGCCTGATGGCATCATATGGCTGAGCTGCCAGGCAGACATAACGAACCACTGAATAATTGATGGCACCAGAGTGCAGCACTGCCTTCAGGTTGCTTTCATTAATACCGCCAATGGCCACCGTGGTGAATGGAGCACTCTGAATAATCTGTCCAGCCAGCGTGGCTCCCAGAACAGGGTCAGGGATATCTTTGGTTGGGGTCGCAAAAACCGGCCCCACCCCGCAGTACTCAGGTTTCAAGGCTGCCGCACTCTGGGCCTGCTGCTCAGAGTGCGTTGAAAGGCCGAAGATTTTCAGCTCTGGAAACTCCTTGCGGGCTTGATCCAGAGGCATATCATCTTGTCCGAGGTGCACGCCATCAGCCTCCACTTCGGTCGCGATCCGCGGATCATCGTTCACAATGAACCGCGTGGCCGTGCCGCGTGTGATGGACCTGAGATTGCGCGCCCGTTCCAGGATATCCTCCTCCGCGCTTTTTTTCATGCGGAGCTGAATGTAGCGGATATCAGCGGTTACTGCCGCTTCCGCGCAAGCCTCGTAGGATGTTGCGGGGTTTGTGATCACAAGATATAAACCAAAACACTCGATGCCCATAGTGTCGCCCTTCACTCACTGACCGAATAACGCATTAATCTGCTTCTTGATTTCAGCATCACCTTGGTCGCCTTTACTGATCTCTTCCCACAGCTTCTTGAAAGGAGCTTTGTCAACGCCTTTGGCTGCGAGTTTTTTCTCAAGGCCCCGTTGTGCGAGGATACGCTGCTTGTTATCGGCGGACATCAGCGCGATGCTCATCAGCGCCTTGACTGAATCGTTATCGCTCCACTCGGCCAGCGCCCGCACCGCCGCGGTGGATATCTCTGTGTCGGCATCTTTCACAGCACTCTCGGCCAATGCAAGCAGAGGTTTTGATCCAATCCGCCCAAAGGTCTCCAGTACGCTTTGTTTCTTGGTGCCGGAAGCCTGTTTGAAGGCCTCGCCGAGCTTGGTGATGTAACTACCGGTCGTGTCACGCCTGGCGGCCCCTGCAACAGCTGACTGCGCCTCCTGCAATCTTTTGCCGCTCTCTTTGAGTAGCTGTTTGATAAGAACATCGGCCTCTTTTTCGGTGGCGCAATCCCGCAGCAAGCGGTAGCCGCTGACTGCGCTCTCCGCCGCGCGGCCATCAATGGCGGCAAGCGCGAGAGTGATGCCGCTTTTGGATTTGCGGTTTTTCAGAACATTCAGAACAATATCTTTTCCAGCGAGTGAGTAGGAGTCATAATCTTTTAATAAAGCGCTCTCTATTAATTTACCGGGGAGCAGCATGAGCGTCTGTTCTGTTACAGCAGCATGGCTTTGCGGCAGATTTTTGAGCATGGCCGGCAGGGCGTTGGCGTAGGCTTCGGGGCTGATCTTGGTCAGCGCGTTCTGCGCGGCTGCTGAGATCATAATATCTGCGTCGCCGATACACTCTGCCACTGCTTCAACCGCCGCCGGATTTCCGCGTTTACCAAGCATATCGAGCAGCATGGTCTTACGGATCGGATCAGTTGTGTTTTTCATTTTCAGCGCAAAGACCATGGTTTCTTCCTGGCCAGCTGCAAACCGTCTTTTGTTGATTTCGTCCGCTTTACGGCGGCCCATTCCCTCAATTGTGTCCTGGATGTCAAGCTGGCTTGCCTCCCGCATTGCCAGCCCGGCTATCTTGAGATCCGGATTGTCAAAACCCGCGAGCAGTGCTTTGGTTTTCTGTGACCCCTGGAGTTTGGAGAGCATTTCACCATACTCGGTACAGGCGGTTTTTGTATCAACAACCCGCAGGGAATCAAAGTTGCGCTCTGACGCCAGGGCCGCAATTGTGGCCAAGGCTGCCACACCGGTTTGGGTTGATGACTCGAATGACTTGATCTCCGCTGTTTGTTTCGGTGTTGCGCACCAGCGCAGCTGGTCGAGAAAGAAGCATGTTACATCTCCGGCAGTTGCCCCTTTGGCTGCTTTGACAAGCGCGTCAGCGTATTTGTTGCACTCTGCCATGTTGCCGCAACTGGCCATGAACTGCGTCAGCGCTGCAATCCGGGTCAGCTCCAGCGGGCTGGATTTGTAGTCGGGTTTAACCTCTGCGAACAGCTTTGCATATGAATCCGGCGCCCCTTTGGCAATCGCCACCAATGACTCTCGGTTGATTTTATCCAGATTGGCCTTTTCCTCTTTGGCCCATTCAGCAGCAACATCAGCCGCAGATGCGGAAAACTGCACTGCTGTCAGGCATGCTATTACGGTAAGTATTCTTTTTAAATTCATTCTCTTCTCCTTAACTCAAAAAATCATCTTAAAACGTGAAATATTGACTGAGCACTACGGTTACACAAGTGTTTAGATGTTCCAAGGTGCGCGCATCTGCTGATAGATAAGCGCATCGGCGGCAGGGTCATTAACAGCCATCAGTTTAACAGGGTCAAACTTAAAGCCGCGTCCCAGGCGCATGGCAGTGATGCCCAGATTCACAACCGTGCAGGAGCGGAAGCCGTTTCTCTCGTTCAAAGCAAAGGGACGGCGCAACCTCACCGCCTCCAGAAAATCAGTTTGCTGCGCCTCCGGCTCCGGCATCTCGGCAATCATATCCCTCAGATTCGGGATATCGGATTTCATCTGCGGCCACAGAGCACCCTTGGGCCCCTGCAGGAAGGGCGCGTCTTTCATAGAGTTGCTGCCGTCCAGAATGATCTCACAACCGTCATCATAGGTGAGGGTGATCTTATCAAAAGATCCCACTGCATCCGGGTGTTGCGGCGGGCAATCAATCTCAATCTTAACTGGACTGGTGTTGTCTTTTTCCAGCAGGTACTGGACTGGGTCAAGGTAGTGCTGTCCCATGTCGCCAAGTCCGCCGCCGTCATAATCCCAGTAACCGCGGAAGGTGCCGTGTGTTCGGTGGCGGTTGTATGGTTTGAAGGGCGCGGGCCCCAGCCACAGATCATAATCGAAGTTTTCAGGCACCGGCTCAGGGGTGAGATTGATGCGCCCGCTCCACATAAACTTAAGGTTAAAGCCCGTGGGCCCCCCGACAACCGCTTTGAGCGGCCAGCCAAGTATACCGCTCTCCACCACCTTTTTAATGGGTTTCACCTCAGTGCCAAAGCCGTAAAAACCGCTTTGGAAACGGAACCAGGTGTTGAGCCGGTAGATGCAGCCGCTGGCTTTGACCGCCTCCATCACCCGTTTGCCCTCGCCAATGGTGCGGGTCATCGGTTTCTCACACCAGATGTCTTTACCTGCCTGAGCTGCCATAACTGACATCAGACCATGCCAGTGCGGCGGGGTACAGATATGAACAATATCAACATCCTTCATCGCCAGAATTTCGCGGAAATCCTTGCACGCATGAATCTTCCCGTATCCATTGTCAGCCGCGAGCTTGATGCCGCTTGCAACCCGCCCGGCATCAGGGTCGCACAATGCGATCAGGCGGGTGGCTTTGTAACCGAGGTGATTGCCCGAATGCGCAATGCCGCCAAAGCCTATCAAAGCGCGGGTTATCTGGTTGCTGGGCGCGCTCTCGGCCCGCAGCACATGCGCGGGCACAATCGAGAAAGAGGCCATGGCCGCGGCGCTCTTGAGAAAGTTACGGCGATTAAATCCGGTTTTCATAAATCCATCTCCCTTTGTATATGAACTCCTATATCCCTTTAGGATACTAGTGTACTCTGAAATTGAAACTTTACCATAAGGCGGGGTGCGGGTAAATTAAAAATTTATCTAAACTCGTGCTTGCATTTCCGCCGGTTTTTGGTATTCTGTCTTTTCTTTCTTGCAAATGGCGATAGTAGCTCAGTGGTAGAGCCCCAGATTGTGGTTCTGGTTGTCGCGGGTTCAATTCCCGTCTATCGCCCCAACCCTGCAAATTCCTGATCTCCAATCCTCGTTTTATTGCGCCTTGACTCTGCATGTTCTCCTGTTCATAATTACCACCATGAGCGCAAACCATAATATCGAATTCTTGACAGGTCAAGAGTATAAATACGGTTTCGTGACCGAGATCGAAGCAGAATCAGCGCCGGTTGGCTTGAATGAAGATACCATCCGCATGATCTCCACCAAAAAAAACGAGCCGCCGTTCGTGCTGGAGTGGCGGTTGAAAGCCTATCGACACTGGCTGACCCTCAAAGAGCCAACCTGGGCCAAGGTACACTACCCCCCTATTGATTACCAGAAGATCTCTTATTACTCCAGCCCTAAGCTGACTCAAGATCATCCGAAAAATATGGATGCGGTTGACCCGCAGCTGCTGGAGACCTACGAAAAACTGGGCGTTCCCTTGCGCGAACAGGAGCGGATGGCGGGTGTCGCGGTTGACGCGGTCTTTGACAGCATCTCAGTTGGCACCACTTACCGTAAAAAACTGGCAAAGCACGGGATCATCTTCTGCTCCTTCTCCGAGGCTGTCCGTGAGCACCCGGAGCTCATTCAAAAATATCTCGGCTCAGTTGTTCCCTACAAGGACAATTTCTTCGCAGCTCTGAACGCGGCGGTTTTCAGCGATGGCTCTTTTGCTTATATTCCCAAAGGGGTCCAGTGTCCCATGGAACTTTCAACCTACTTCCGAATCAACGCTCAGGACACTGGTCAATTCGAGCGCACGCTGATCATAGCCGAGGAGGGCGCCCGCGTGAGTTATCTGGAGGGGTGCTCAGCGCCGAGGCGCGACAAGAACCAACTGCACGCGGCAGTTGTGGAGCTGGTCGCGCACGACAACGCGACAATCAAATACTCGACCGTGCAGAACTGGTACCCAGGTGATAAAGAGGGGCGCGGCGGCATCTATAATTTCGTCACAAAACGCGGCAAGTGTCTGGGCAGGAACTCCAAGATCTCCTGGATGCAGCTTGAAACAGGCTCGGCCATTACCTGGAAGTATCCGAGCTGCCTGCTGGTGGGCGACAACTCGGTGGGCGAGTTCTACTCCGTGGCTGTTACCAACAACTATCAGCAGGCCGACACAGGCACCAAGATGATCCACATGGGCAAGAACACCAGCAGCACGATTGTCTCCAAGGGCATCTCCGCAGGCCACAGCCAGAACAGCTACCGTGGTCTGGTGAAAATACTGAAGCGCGCCGAGAATGCCAGAAATCACTCTCAGTGCGACTCCCTGCTGCTCGGCGATCAGTGCGGCGCGCACACCTTCCCCTACCTTGAGGTAAAAAACTCCACCGCCACGGTTGAACATGAGGCCACCACCTCGCGCATAGGCGATGACCAGATCTTCTACTGCCGGCAACGAGGTATTTCAACCGAAGAGGCGGTCAACCTGATTGTGAACGGATTCTGCAAGGAGGTTTTCCAAGAGCTCCCCATGGAGTTCGCTGTTGAAGCCCAGCAGTTGTTGGGCATAAGTCTTGAAGGAAGCGTAGGATAAACACAGATGCTAACAATAAAAAATCTATATGCCAGAGTTGGCGAAAGAGAGATACTCAAAGGCATTGACCTTGAGGTCAAAGCAGGCGAGGTTCACGCGATCATGGGACCAAACGGCTCGGGAAAGAGCACCTTGGCCCAGGTGCTGGCTGGCCGGGATGTTTACGAGGTGACCGCTGGTGAGGTCTTCTTTAAAGGCCGGAACCTTTTGGAGTTAGATCCCGAAGAGCGCGCTGCTGAGGGGATCTTCCTGGGATTCCAATACCCGGTTGAAATCCCGGGTGTCAGCACAATGTACTTTCTGCGCGCCGCTCTCAACAGCATCCGCAGCCATCGCGGCCATGAGCCGCTGGATGCCGTGGATTTTCTCGATTATATTGAGGCCAAGATGAAGATGCTCCATATGCCGGAGGATCTGCTCAACCGACCTGTTAACGTCGGGTTCTCGGGCGGCGAGAAAAAGCGCAACGAGATCTTTCAGCTCGCAGTGCTGGAACCAAAACTCGCGATTCTGGATGAGACAGACTCAGGGCTCGATATCGACGCCCTCAAGGCAGTCGCCGATGGCGTCAACGCCATGCGCGGTTCAGATCGCGCGTTTATCCTGGTCACCCATTACCAAAGGTTGTTGAGCTACATTGTACCCGACTTTGTGCATGTGATGCACAATGGGCGCATTGTGAAATCAGGCGACAAAACACTGGCGCTTGAACTTGAGCAGAAGGGCTACGCGGAGATCGACGCTGCCGCGGTGCAGGAGTGCGGGCAATGATCAACATCAAAGAGGGGCAGAAGGCCTACCTGGAGCAATTCGCTCAGCTTGCCAAGGTGACAGCTGGCGAAGGTGCATGGGTGCGCGCACTGCGCCAAAGAGGCCTGGAGCAGTTTGCAGCGCTTGGTTTTCCTCCACCTCGCGATGAAAATTGGAAATACACTGATGTCACGCAAATCACCAAAGCCGTATTTCAGACCGCTGCCAAAACTGATGCTGTTGTGACGCGCGAGGCCCTGGCCCGCGAGGAGCTCACAACTCTCCAGTGCGATACCCGCCTGGTGTTCGTGAACGGTCTTTTCTCCGAGCAGCTTTCATCAATTGGAGAGCTGCCCACAGGGGTGAAGGTCACCAACCTGGCGCAGCTGTTCACAGGCCAAGAACAGGCAATTGGCTGCCACCTTGGGCGCTATGCGAGTCTGGAAGAGAATCCTTTTGTGGCACTGAACACAGCCATGTTGCAAGATGGCGCACTGGTCGAAGTTGCGCCGGGCTGCAGGTTGGAAGAGCCGATCCTGATCGTGTTTGTTGCCACAGCGGATGGCGCTCCCGTGATCTCGTACCCGCGCAACCTTTATCGCTTCGGAGCCGAGAGCCGCGCGACCATTATCGAGAGTTATCTGAGCCTCGGGGAGGGGAGCCATTTCACCAACGCGGTCAGCGAGCTGGTGGTTGAGGAGGGCGCGGTCATAGAGCACTACAAACTGCAGCATGAGAGTGAGCAGGCTTTTCACATCGCCACCTTGCAGGCAACCCAGGCACGTGACAGCCGCCTGCTGGCCCACAACATCTCTTTTGGCGGGGCGATCACGCGCAACGACATAAACGTTGTTCTTGATGCTGAAGGCGCGGAGTGCGATTTGGGCGGCCTTTTCGTTGCCACAGGATGTCAGCATGTTGATAACCACACCATGATCGACCACGCGCAACCCAACTGCAACAGCCGTGAGCTGTACAAAGGGATTTTAGGCGATCAGAGCGTCGGGGTTTTTAACGGTAAGATTTTAGTCAGGCAGGATGCGCAGAAGACCAATGCTTCGCAGCGCAACAATAATCTGCTGCTCTCCGAAGATGCAACAATCAACACCAAACCACAGCTTGAAATCTATGCCGACGATGTCCGCTGCAAACACGGCGCCACTGCGGGTCAGATCAACGCGGAGGCGCTCTTTTACATGCGCTCGCGCGGAATCACTAAAGAGGCCGCCCTGGATCTGCTGACTTACGGCTTTGCCGGCGAGCTCTTTGATGCCATGACCTGGGTGACTGTCCGCAGTCGGCTGGAGCAAATGCTCTACCGTAAACTATCGAAAACCGGCAGGAGGATTGACCATGAAAACCGCGAGTAACCCCAGTGACCATAAAACCACCCAGCCATTGGCAGCTGAGTTCAACCTCTTGCAGATACGCCAAGACTTTCCTGTTTTGAAGCAGACGATCCGCGGCAAGCCCCTCGTGTACCTGGACAACGCAGCCACCACCCAGAAGCCGCAGTGCGTCATGGATGCCATCGTAGGCTTTTACGCCTTTGATTGTTCCAATGTTCATCGCGGTGTGCATGAGCTGAGTCGCCGCGCAACCGAGAGCTACGAGGGCGCCAGGCTAAAAGTCCAAAAATTCTTAAACGCAGCAGAGTCGCGGGAGATCATCTTTGTGCGCGGCGCGACAGAGGGCATCAACCTGGTTGCGCACAGTTTTCTCAGACCAACCTTGCAGCCCGGCGACGAGATCCTGATCTCGGCCATGGAGCACCACTCAAATATTGTGCCCTGGCAAATGCTCTGTGAGGAGCGCGGCGCCATCTTGCGGGTTGCGCCGATCAATGATCTGGGCGAGCTGATAATGGAGGCGTTCGAGCAGCTCCTCAGCCCTCGCACGCGCCTGGTCGCAATCACGCATGTCTCCAATGCGCTCGGTACTATTACCCCGATTCGCCATATCATCTCGCTGGCGCATGGCAAAGGCGTTCCAGTGCTGGTTGACGGTGCGCAGGCAGTCGCTCACATGCCGGTGGATGTGCAGGAGCTTGATTGCGATTTCTATGTTTTCTCGGGCCATAAATTATATGGGCCAACCGGCATTGGGGTATTGTACGGCAACTCTGAATTGCTGGAAAAAATGGTGCCGTTTCAAGGCGGTGGGGACATGATCAGTTCAGTCACATTTGAGAAGACGACTTACAACACCCTGCCCTATAAATTCGAGGCTGGCACACCGAACATTGCCGCTACGATTGGTCTGGGGGCGGCGATTGACTATGTGAGCGCAATCGGGCTGAAAAATATCGCGGCTCACGAACACCAGCTGCTCGCTTATGCAACGGAAGCCTTTGCCAGGATTCCAGGGGTGCGGCTGATCGGCACAGCCAGCAAGAAAGCAGCAGTGCTCTCCTTTCTGGTTGACGGGGTGCATCCGCATGATATCGGAACAATCCTCGACCAGGATGGGGTTGCAATCCGCGCCGGTCACCACTGCGCACAACCTGTGATGGCACGCTTCGGCATCCCGGCCACCACACGCGCCTCTTTTGGCGTGTACAACACCACAGCCGAGATTGACGCCTTGGTGGCGGGAATTTACAAGGTTAAGGAGATAATGGGGTAGTGCAGGCATCCTGCTTGCAGCAGCTTTTACCGACCCGGAGCTAAGCAAGATATGAATTTGTCAAGTAACGTGAACGACCCTGGGAGCGCCGACGTCCTCGTCGGCATCGCTGAGAACAAAGCCGACGAGCCTGGGAGCGCCGACGGGGACGTCGGCGCTCCCAGGACAGCCCACGCGCTATTGCCAATCGAATAACCAGAAAAGGATACACACTAATGGCTGACTTACGCGATTTATACCAGCAGATTATTGTTGACCACAGCAGGAGCCCGCGCAACTGCCGGGTGCTGCAAGGCGCCAGCTTGAGCGCTGAAGGCGATAACCCGCTGTGCGGCGACCATGTGACGCTCTACGTGCAGATGGAGGGCGAGCGGGTCAAGGACATCAGTTTTCAAGGCAACGGCTGTGCGATTTCCACTGCCTCGGCCTCTCTGCTGACAGAGATGTTGAAGGGCAAGACGCGCGCCGAGGCCGAGGCTTTGTTCGAAAGCTTCCATGACGTGGTCACAGGAGCTCCATACGTGGAAAAACCCGGCGCACCTGCGCTCGGAAAGCTGGCGGTCTTTGCCGGGGTCTCCCAGTTCCCCCTGCGCGTCAAATGCGCCACACTGGTTTGGCACACCCTGAAGGCCGCGCTGAATCAGATCAAGGAGCCGGTCTCCACCGAGTGAGCGGCGGGGGCTTGCTCAGGAGACAGAAGACAGAATTCAGAAGTCAGAAGTCAGCGATAGGTTACTCGAAAGCCAGCTGAATCGGAGTCCGGGTCAGTAAGCAATGCCACCGAGTCACCAGGTCACGGAGTCACTAGGTCACCAAGTCAAAAAACAGCTTGTAGCCAGAAGTGCGGAGCAACCTGCCAGGGATAAGCCGGAGGTTGGAGATCATTTCCGTACGCTATTCGATACCGACCCCGACCCTGACCCTGAGTTACAGGCAAACTTCGTCTCGATGGTTTAGTTTGTCTGTTCGTCCTCTGCATAGATGATGTGGGTGCCTGTTACTTGAGCAAAAGGTGTGAGCTTGTGGATTTGGCGGTGAGTTGCGCTCATGATGTGCTCCACCGGAATGCCGCGAACCAGCAAAGCATCGGCGATCAGCGAGCGATGGCAGCGCCAAGGCACAGCTTCAGCGCACATCAAAACGATTTGCTCATGCCTTGCTAATTGGGTCAACTCATTCAAGGCTGTTTCAAACTCCGGCGTTTGCATGTAATCCGCGAACCCGCGAAAAGATGCATTGCGCCAGCCGATGTTGATCGAGCTTTTGGTTGTGTGTCGCAGGCCGCCAAGACCCGGCATGTGAACGTAGCCAATCCCCGCGGTTTGCAGCGCAGCAGGCAATGTGTCGCAATTAAACTGCGGATTGTGGCGCGAACGCGGCACTGTGCGCACATCCACCACGCGCGTCACAGTGTGGACCTGCAGCAGCTGGATAAGCTCCGCAAGCGGGTGGGTCGAGTGGCCAATTGTCAGCACTGTGGGCATTGTATGAGGGTTAGTTTTCATAAGTAAGTACACCGTAATGGGCGCAACTGACCGTCCCTTTCTCGAAAGGGCGAAGCAGTTGAGCCTTTGCCTATAACTTGGCATTTTGTCACAATAATCACCGCTGTTTGATTAGGATTACGATTAGGACTGTGATTAGGAGGGATGCACATCCTAATCTCAATCTTTGTCTCGAACCTTGTCTCGAACCTTGTCTATGCCGACTTCGCCTCTGGTTGACGATAGCGGCAACGATGCTGGTGGACGATTTTTTAGAGCGTGGACTTTAATCATCATCCGCTATCGCACGCCACGCCGGACGACTGGAAGATGGGTCGCACATCATCGTCAACCTATGCCGCTCGTCAGACGTCGTCCCGCAACCCGGCTTCGTCCGCAAGCGGGGCTACGCCGTGGCATGGCGGAACTATGCCAGACAAGTAGAGCGGCTACTACACCGACCGTCAAGATTTGCTCGTGACTGGTAAGCTTCATCCTGGTTGAAACTGTAGGGTTGGCTCTCAGAGCCAAACAAAGATCATGAAATCCTACAGTGCGCCTTTGGCGAATAAACACCTTATGTCAACTAATTGCTTCTTAGAAGCAACCCTACACCCCAGGGCGCGTTTTTCACCTAACAACCGCCTGGTTCCTAAACGCCCTTGCAGAATGCACTGCATTGGGGCGGTTGATGGCCTGAATGATACGTTCCGGTTGCTGCCTTGATTTAGGGATCACGAAGTCGAACAGGTGGTCATAACCGGACTTGCCGGTAAACTTCACCTTCGGCGTGTATCGAATGCCACAGTTTGCCTGTTTCGCGTAAATCTGGATATAGTCGTTGTGCCGATCCAGATACGGCGTGGTGATCTCAACCCATTGATCAATCTGGCGCAGAACGGACTTGTCCTTGAGCCATACATGGTAGGAGTCCATCAACCTCTGGATGTTTTGAATCATGTGAATAGCCCCCGATCTATGTGCGGTGGCTGCGTAAGATTTATGTCAGCCATTGTCAACCTCCATTCGGATGTTACCACCAAGTAGTTTAGGAAACAGATAGTCGCTAATCTCCGTAAGTTTTTGAGATTCCACGTCTAGCGCATTTAATAGTCTCTTGCAATTCATGAACTCATGATTGAATGCAAGAACTAGTTCACGATTGGGAACAGCTAGTTCAATTGAAAGAAAATCAACGACTCTTAGACTCTGGCGGACCGAACCTGAAGATAATGTTTCGAATTGCTTACGGACGGTGGCTAGCCGGAGGTAGAACTCAAAGAACCACTCGTATTCACATGGCGCAGTACAAACAACGTATACGGGACTTACAACGCCATCAACATCCCGGTGATTGACTCCAACTGACCCGATGTTTATCCGCGACGGGTTGAACGCGATTGCGCCAGACGGAACGACTTTGTAGTTGCTAAGTGATTTGCTGTACACGCGCTTGGTGAAGTGGTCATCTGATGCAACCAGTTCACCAGTGTTGACCGCAGACAAGACAAGGCAAATCCGTTCGTCAAGGTTCCTTCGAGTCGATTCCTTGAGTAGCGAACCCAATCTTCCCGCCTCCCAGCCCTCCGGCACAAGGCCGATATCGGAATCAACGAAACGAGTGGGTAGGGCATCGAAGACGCGCTGGGGCATGGAGGGGAAGGAAGTGGCGCCTTCAGACTTGGCCTTAACTGGTTCAAAGTCCACGAACCAGGCTTGAAAAATCGCCCGTGCCAAATCTTCCAGTGCTTGCGCTGTCCGCCGGTTCTGCTCGATCTTGTCATCCAGTGCGCCGAGGACACCGGCAATGGCGCGTTGTTCCAAGGGTGCTGGGATGCACACTGGTATTGGGTGGATGTGGTTACGGTTGAGCGATGGTTGCGCACTCCCTGTATTGAATGACGCAAAATCAAGACTCTTCAGAAAATAGTAAACAAACCGCTCATCATTGCCGTGAAAGTCAATGGCATATAGGGCAGTGTTTAGAGGCCAATACGGAACAGACGAATAGGAGACGACACCGAATGATGCGCCGCTACGCCCAACCGTTACGCCTGGAGCTGGTGCTCTGGCCTCATCGTGGTATCCGGTCACACCAAATGAGCCGAGTACAGGAACAACGCCTTCGCCGCGGTCGGTTTTGGGCAAGTCGTGTCCTCGCTGCAGCGTAACTACTTCCCCAAGAGTACACTCGCGCCATCCAACAGGTATTGTTGTTTGGTTATTGCGATACTCTTCCATCGCACCCCCATCGCCCGCTCGTCCCACCTGAACAGCAACATGTTCTGCCTCAATGGTTTTACGGAATTTCTCGGGTACTTCATCCCAGACAAAGAGATCGACGCGGAAGGGGAGATTGCTTTCATCGCATGCTGTACGCAAAGCGGCCACATCCGGTCGGCGTTCAGGGGGAGCAAAGACCACCAAATCCAGATCGGAGTTGGGCCGCGAGTTCCATTTGACGCGCGAGCCATAGGCCCAGGCGGTAACACCCGGTAAGTGTTGGCTCAATAGGCTGTGCAACGTTTTCATGTCCTGCGGCGCTATGTCGATTGGTTGGGTCATTCCCACGTTTTTCCCGTTAAGGTCTGAAAGAGATCCACAGCCTCATCCAAAAAGGCATCCATAAGATCAAGACAAGCCTGAGCCTTCTCGCCACTGTAGTCGTGCGCGGTGCCCGTGCGGGCATCGGCATAGCGCAACCAGCTCTCTACCGTTGCGCGAAACAGATTGTTTTCAGCGGCTAGGCGAAAAACGGGTTTGGGACTGTTCGGCACCTCCGGCAGGCCCAACTCTGCAATCAGATAGCGCTTGAGATGCTTCCAGAGCATATCGTAGCACGTTTCAAAGCGCTGAATCACCGACTCGGCGATCGCTTCGCGATCAATCTCGGAAAGCTCGGGGCGTTGATCCAGTTGCTGATAGTTCACGAACTGAAGCTGCAAGTGTTTCAGCGCCTTTTCGAACTTGTCATAGTCAATCATTGCTCAATCCTCCAAGTCGCTCACGCACAACTCCCATCAACCGTTCGCCTTCATTGAAGCATGACTCCAATTCGGTTAGAAGTCGCGGGAATTTTTCCGTAAACGGTTCACCATCATCTTCTTGTTCCTCAGTGCCCACGTAGCGTCCAGGGGTAAGTATGAAGCCATACTTTTTGATCCCCTCGAGTTTCTCGGCCTTGCAGAAGCCGGGTATGTTGCGGTAGCTCCATTTGCCATGTTCCGACTTGTTCCACCACTCCGGTGCGGGCTCGCCGCGCCATTGGCGGAAGGCGTAAACAATGCGCCCGATGTCGGAGTCGGGCTTTGGATCGCCCAGGCCATCAGCCAGCATGGATTCGCCGTCATCGCCACCGGTTAGCACGCGTAGGGTGCGGGTCTGCAGCGTACCGAGTTTGCGGGCATCAATGAATAGCGTCTCGCCGCAGCGATCACGACCGCCATGTTTCAGGTTCTTGCCGCTCTTAGTGCGGGTAAGGAACCAAAGGCAGGCGGGAATTCCGGTGGTAAGGAAAAGCTGCGCGGGCAGCGCGACAATGGCATCGACCAGATCAGCTTCAACAATGCGCTGACGGATATCGCCTTCGCCGCCCGCGCCAGAGGAGAGCGAGCCATTGGACATAACGAAACCAGCCACACCGCCGCCGTGGCCGTCCGGCGGGGCAAGGTGGTGGATAAAGTGCTGTATCCAGGCATAGTTGGCGTTACCAGTCGGCGGTGTGCCATAGCGCCAGCGCACGTCGTCGGCCAACAGCTTACCGGACCAGTCGGAGATATTGAATGGCGGATTGGCTAGGATGTAGTCGGCCTTAAGATCAGGGTGGAGATTGCGTAAAAAGGTGTCGGCCGGCTGTGAACCCAGATTGGCTTCGATGCTGCGAATCGCGAGGTTCATGTGCGCCAGTCGCCAAGTAGTGGGGTTGGATTCCTGACCAAATATGGAGATGTCGGTCTTCTGTCCGCCATGGGCTTCAACAAAGCGTTCGGACTGGACAAACATGCCCGCCGAACCGCAGCAAGGGTCATAGACGCGCCCTTCGTAGGGCTCCAGCATCTCGACCAGTAAACGCACGATACTGCGCGGCGTGAAAAACTCGCCGCCGAGTTTGCCTTCCGCCTGTGCAAATTTGCCGAGAAAGTATTCGTAAACTCGGCCCAGCGTATCGCGTGCCTTAGCGCGGTCGCCCTTGAAGCCGATGTTGGCAATGAGATCAACCAGCCCCTTAAGCTTCTCAGGCGCAATGCCCCGGCGGGCATAGTCACGCGGGAGCTTGCTTTTGAGGTTAGGATTGTCGCGTTCGACGGCAAGAATGGCGTCGTCAATAAGAGTCGCAATATCGGGCCGTGCAGCCTGATTCTGGAGATTGGCCCAGCGCGCCTCGGGCGGCACCCAGAAAACCCGCTCGGCTGTATATTCATCACGGTTCTCGAGCAGACTTTCGATCTGCACGTCAGCAATATTGTCGGCTTCCAGTTCATTTCGTAGTTCCACGCGTCGCGCTTCGAATGAATCGGAGATGTATTTTAGGAAGAGCAGGCCGAGGACGACATGCTTGTACTCAGCTGCATCGATTTGACCGCGCAACGCGTCGGCCGCCCTCCAGAGAATCTCAGCATTCGCCAAGTCCGGGTTATTTTCATTATCCGCCATATCACAACTCTCCGAGAACATTCCAGTAACAACAAGTAAAATGTATTATATAGGGATTGTAAAAAAATTGCACCACTGAAAAATTTGTGTCAGGCATTAGATGACTTTAAATCAAGCGTAGGTGGTTGATCAACGAGGCTTTTGAGATTATCTGGCAATAGCTGCCAAAGTTCCGGGTGTGCCTCAGTTAAACGAGCAATATCAGCTAAATCTTTAATGCGTTTGCTTTGTCGCCGACTTAATTCTGACCATGCTTTAATTTTACCTCTGAGGGTATCTTCGAGGGATGCCACGCGCAACAAAATTCCGTGAACATCAGCCGCAACTGCTCTGGAGCAATAATCTTTGTAAAACTCCTCTGTGCTTAATTGTAAGCTTAGGGCTGATTGCCCTTTGAAGTTTATAGACCAATCAAATTTCTCTGCAACAAAACCTTCTGCTTCAAGTAGCTCCACGCCCCTCTCTATTGACGATGTTGCAACAACAAAATCAACATCTTGTGTGACCATGGGGTGCTCTGCCCAGTGATTGACAGCAATACCACCGATAACGCACCACTTAATATCAGCTTTTTCCAAGCAGCTGACCAGCCGCATAACATCATTAGTGCCGCCGTCAGTTTGCCAATCATAGAATTTTTTTGCTGTCATATATAAGAAATATCAGATCTTGAGGATAAATGTCAAATGCTAAAATTTTTTTAGCCGCGTTTTTCACAATCTTTGAGCTGTGTCTAACGTAGGTCCGGTTTCCAACCGGACATGTCCGATTGGAAATCGGACCTACATTACTCTCACGTCAAAGGCACTGTTTTTTCACCTTTGTACGATTGTCATTCGGTTTCTTGATTTGTGAACGTTCTTCCCGCTGTGGGGGAGTGTCAATAACCACCAAAGTCTTCGCTGCGGATGTCGTCGTCATCAATTCCAATTTGGTTGAGTATCGCGTGTACACCATTGACCATGCCTGGAGGGCCAACAACATAGTAGAGCGGTGAAGCGAGGCCTTCCTGATATTTCTCCAGCAGCTTTGGGCCGATCATCTCTGTTTCGCCGTTCCACGAGCGGGCCGAGTTCTCCATTTTGTTCATGGTGGGGATCAGCGTGTAGTTGGGATTCTCCCTTTGCAGAGCCGTCAACTCATCCAAAAACGCGGCGTCTTCAGGCCTGCGATTAGCATACAGCACCACAATGCGGTGTGGTAATTTTTCCTTTGCTGCGCGCAGGAGTATGCTGCGCACCGGCGTGATGCCAATGCCGCCCACCAGAAAGAGCGCGGCGCGCTCCGGGTTGTTGTGCAGGGTAAAGCCGCCGCTGGGCCCTTCAATCTTGAGCTCAGTCCCGAGCGCTAGATCAGGCAACTGCCGCTTAAAGGCTGACTCCCGCAGACGCGTAGCCACCATGAGAAACTCTTCATGAGGGGCGCTGGCAATGGAGAAAGTGCGGATATTGCCTCCCCCGTCGCTCTCGCTGGGGTGCAGCAGTGTGACATCAATGTACTGCCCTGGTTTGAAGACAAATCCCGTCGGTTTCTCGAACTGCAAGGCCACTGTCTTTTCAGCCACCAGGAAGCGGTTCTTAAGTTTGACCAGATAGTTTACTGTGTTAGTTTCTGCATTCATGTGTGCTCCTTTAGTTGCTATTCTTAGTACCTCAAGCTTCCAGCTTGAATGAAAATGTTTTCTGCAAGCAAGATGCTTGCACTACTCCATTATCGTTTTTAGGGTCACGTCTCAATAACCCGCTTTGGAGCAGCCTAAAGGCTGGACAACAAACCTTACGCAGCAGCTGTTTGTTGTTCACGCTTCAGCGTGCTCTTTGCTGTCTGGCCAATTATTGAAAAGTTACCTTTGTTTCCCCAAACGCGAAGCGTTTGTTACTAAAGCAGCGGTCTCTTAATCACAAACTTCTGAATGATAGCGACGGACCTTTCGCACATCACACAGTATTTTTTGGTTGCGGCGACTAGCTGCTTTAGACTTGTTGTAGCGCGCTTAAGATAATCTTACGTGGCGCGCCAATGTTTAAGCGCATAAACCCGCTGCCCTCCTTCTCTCCAAATTGAGTGCCCGGGTTCATGCCAATACCTGCCTTGTGAACAAAAAAATCTTTGAGTTGTGCGTCGGTCATTTTCAGAGCCCGGCAATCCAGCCAGAGCAGGTAGGTGCCCTGCGGTTGGATCAGCTTTATCTCTGGCAGGTGATTAGTGAGATAGGTCTCGACAGCCGCGCGTGTGCCTTGCAGGTAATGCAGCAAGGCCTCCAGCCACGGCGCGCCTGCCTGGTACGCTGTTTCAAAGGCAACAATGCTGAAAGGGTTGGCTGCATTGATATGCATTGCGTTGAAGACCTGAGTCATCCGGGCGCGGAGCTTTGCGTCAGAAATAATGAGAGTCGAAAGGCTCAAACCAGGGATGTTAAAGGTTTTACTGGGCGACAAGGCTGTGATCACACGCCTGGGATTCTTTGTTAAGGTGGCTGTTACGTGGTGTTTGTGGCCGGGGTAGATCAGGTCGGCGTGGATTTCGTCGGAGACAATCACCAGGTCATGCTCCTCCGCGATCTCTAAGAGAGAGGTCAGCTCCTGTTCATCCCAGACACGGCCGACTGGATTGTGTGGGGAACAGAGTAATAAGAGCTGCGCTTGCCGGGCGCATTGCGCCAAATGGTCAAAATCAATCGTGTATCTGCCATCCTTCAAACGCAGTGGATTGGGCAGCAGTTTCCGTTGGTTATTGGTGATTGCTGAAAAGAAGGGGTGATAAACAGGCGGCTGTATGATCACCGGGTCGCCGACGTTGGTAAACGCATTGATTGCCGCGTTTAATGACGGCACCACCCCAGGGCAGAAGACTATCCATTCACGGGGGACGCTCCATCCGTGGCGTTGCTGCACCCAGTTGATCACAGCGTCATACAGCGTGTCGGGAAAGCGTGTGTAGCCATAGATGGGGTGGCGCGCGCGCGCGATCAGCGCCTCTGTAATTTCCTGTGGTGCGGCAAAATCCATATCCGCCACCCAGAGCGGGATAACGTCAGCTCTGCCAAACACGGTTAGCCGCTCGTCATATTTAACGCAGTGGCTGCCGCCGCGGCTGATTTCGCGGTCAAAGTCATACAATGCTTGTCCACGAGTGCTCACATCCGGGCAGGGTGGAGGCAAGTTCGAGTTTGATTTTTTTTTCATAACCATATGTTTCTGATAAGATCAAGTATAGCATTGGAAACCAGCTTTTGAAAACGAGAATTACAGGCGATTCGGGGTAGAGAAAACACATGGACAACCTAAAAAGCGTCTGATCTGCCCGCTGACCCATTATAACCGCGCTTCAAACTTTGCGCGAGAAAGATACAGGCGTGGTCCGTGTCGCTTGGCCGTATCAGTATGACAGGCACACTTCTTTCGCGTGCAAGTCGAGAATCGCTGGACAAGCGAGCCGTTCAGCAAATCGCGCAACGAGGCCATCTCGGTTAATAGCGCGTCGCGTTCGTCGAAGAGTGAAACTTTCTTGTTGTTCATGTTTGTATTATAGAGCATGAATCATCCCTATATAACAATAAACCAAAAAAACCAAAACTGGAATTGCATGAATAATCCAGATGACACTTGACTTTTCTTTAAAACACGGGTAACCTATGAATTCAAACCAATGAAAAAGGTTTTATATATATTGCGTCAGCTGGTTGTTCTTTTATTAGCGGTTGCCTGGTTTCAGGTGGTCGCACAGATTGAGATTTGCCATTGTGACAAAGCCGCATGTGATCACTCAGATACGATGACGATCTGCTCCTGCCCTTGCCATGTCGCATGTATCAATAACTCTGTTGAGGCATCGCTGCCTGTCGAGCATCGCGCAACAATCGAAATTCCATCAGCGAATGAGATGAATCGTGGACTGCTCGTGCCTAACGATATCTTTAGGCCGCCTCTCCAAACAAAAATATAGTCTTTAGCGGGGTATATCTACTCCCGTACTCACCAACTTCTGTGATTTAAATTTTTTCAACCTGAGATTAAAACGCGCCGTGTTCGATCCAATGCCGCTGTGTTTCGGAAAGGTTATCTTAATATGTATATACATGTATCCAGCTGGGCACACGTATGCCCCTTACTGATTCTTCTTTTGACATCCTCGCTGCTCTGCGCGGCAGAACCCTCTGCTCTGCGCACTATGACGACTGAGGAGTGCCTGAAACGAGCCGCTGAGCAAAGCCCTGATCTTAAAGCCGGTGCTTATCGGATTAAAGCCGCAGAGTACCGTGCGAAAAAGGCCGCTCGCCCGCCCAATCCGCGCTTGGGAACGGAGGTCGAAAACTTCGCCGGTTCCGGGGAGGTTCAGAGCTTTGATGCTGCTGAGACAACGGTGGCCATCTCGCAGGAGCTTGAACTCGGAGGCAAACGACGCAACCGTATCGCCGCCGCCGAGGCCGGGAGCGCCGTGAGCCGTTCAGAGCAAGCTGTGCAGCTGCAAGTAGTTCTTTTCGAGACGCGCCACGCTAGCCGCAGCCTACTGGCAGCCCAGCAGTTAACCCGCCTTGCAGAAGAGGAGCTCTCCCTGATTCGCGAAATCGAATCTGTGGCTGCAAAGCGCGAAGAAGCTGGCAAGGCAACCATCCTCGAGACGGAGCGCGCCCGCGCCGAAACCGCACAGGCCCAGATCGCTCTGGATACCCGCATGGCGGAGCAACGCGACGCAGTCCGTGACCTTGCCATTTGCTGGGGAGAGAGTGAGCCGACATTCGATGCACTCTCCGACCCATTCGATGCTCTGCCCCCGGCACTGCTCCCGCTGGACACCCTGCTCCTGCAGGCTGCTGCTAATCCCGACCTGCTCGCCGCTGAAGCGCGGTTCCAGGCATCTCAGGTTGAGATTAAAGCGGAACGTTCGGCACGGGTGCCCAATCTTGAACTCTCGGCTGGTATGCGGCACTTCCGTGAATCTGAAGATTTAGGCTTTGTCGCCGGCGTATCCGTTGAACTCCCGCTCTACACGCACAACATGGATGGTGTCCACGCCGCCGAAGCCGATGCCGAAGCCATCAGATTGGAGGCAATTACCGCCCGGCTCAAAACCGAGGCCCGTATCCGGCAGATCTACGCGCGGATCGCAGCACTCGACGCAAAAATCCAGAGCCTGAAGAAAACTGCGCTTCCACTCGCCGAACGAGCTCTCACTCTCATTCGGCAGGCGCATCAGCAGAGCAAGGCCGGCTATCTCGACGTGCTTGAGGCCCGCCGCTCGCTGGTGGATGCCCGGTTACGTTTAATTGAGGCCATCTCTGAGTACGACAGCCAGCGCATCTATCTCGACCGCCTCACAAACAACTTCTCTTTAACCAATTAACCTTAAATACGAGGCTAAATCATGAAACAAAAGACAATTATTCTCTTAGCTGTGGCAACTTTCGCTACAATCCCACTCTTGGCTGAGGACAAGCATGACCACAGCCACACTGAGTTCAGAACGCCCACGGCTGATGAACTCTTCACTGTCAAGTGTGAGCACGACATTCCACAGTCCTCATGCGACGAATGCCGTTACGAACTCGGCCTCGTCAAAGTGGACCCATCAATTTTAATCGCGCCTAGCAAACCAGGTGGTCTGATCAGAGTCGAACCTGTCAAGAAGCGTGACGCGCAGTTGCTGCTGCCGCTCAACGGCGAGATAGCCTTGAACGAAGCGGCCCTGACGCATCTCTCGCCACGCGTCTCAGGAACGGTGCGGAGCATCAGAACCGGTTTAGGCAAAGAGGTCAAAACCGACGATGTCCTGTTCGAGATCGAAAGTCCCGAGCTCGGGCTTGCGGTGGGTGCCTACCGCAAAAACAAGGCGCTCGCCGCCCTCGCGGTTAAGAACCTCGAGCGTGAAAAATCGCTTGCAGCCCAGAAGATCAGCCCCGAAGCTGATGCAGTTGAAGCGCAGATGAAATACGACGAATACCGCATAGAACTTGAGTCAGCGGGGAATGCTCTGGCTGTCATGGGGCTTAATGCGGAAGCTATTGCAACACTGACGGCAGATGACCAGATTGGTAAACCCTGTGTGCTACCGGTACATGCGCCCCAAAACGGCATCATAATCCAGAAGCACCTCGATATGGGCGAAACAATTGAACGTGGCAGGGATGTTCTGACCATCGCGGATCTTTCCTCTGTCTGGGTCTGGCTGGAGGTCTATGAGGACGACCTCGCGCTCCTGACATCCGAGGCTAAGAAAAAAGCACTGGCCGTGCAGATCACGATATCTTCACTCCCTGCTCGGATCTTCGAGAGCACAATCGATCTGATCGGCATGACCATGAATGAGGAGACCCGCACAGTTAGTATCCGTGCTGTTCTTGATAACACTGAAGGCCTTCTGCGGCCAGGCATGTTCTGCGCGGCAAATATTGTTTTTGAAACGCCAGAGAAGGTGATCGCGGTCCCTAAAAACGCCTTGATGGCCGATGAAGGCAAGCAATTTGTTTTCGGCATGATCCGCGATGGTTTTGCCCAGCGCATTGATGTCGAAACCGGGCGGATCTTTGCCGACAGCGTCGAGATCACAGCCGGGCTTCAAGAAGGCGCGCTAATTGCGGTTGAGGGTGCGTTCCTGCTCAAGTCTGATGTGCTGCGTTCCAAAATGGGGGCTGGCTGCGCTGACTAATGCTCTGTATCCATATTCTACAAAAGGAATCCTCTTATGTTGAAAATTTTTATCAAGTTCATTCTGACGCAGAGGCTCATGGTCCTTATAGCAGCTGTCACGCTCTCTGTGGCAGGCGTGATCGCATGGCGAATGCTGCCGATTGATGCCTTCCCGGATGTCACCAACGTGCAGGTGATGGTCCTGGCCGACGCGCCCGGACTAGCCTCGCTTGATGTTGAACAGCGAGTCACGTTCCCCATTGAAAAGGTGCTACAGGGCCTGCCGCAGATCCAGCAGATCCGTTCCATGTCTAAAGCCGGCTTTTCGCAGGTCATCATAGTCTTTGATGACGATGTTGATACCTACTTTGCGCGACAGCTGGTCTTTGAGCGGCTCCAGTCTGTGAAGGATGAACTCCCCCCAGGGGTCGAGCCTGAGATGGGTCCGATCAGCACCGGGCTCGGTGAGATCTACCAGTATACACTGGAAAGCGACACCCTTTCGCCCATGGAGCTGAGAACGATCCAGGATTGGGTGGTCTCGCCGCAATTGCGCTCGATAACAGGTGTGAACGAGGTCAACAGCTTCGGAGGGTTTGTCAAGCAGTACCACGTGCTGGTTGATCCTGCGCGGCTGCTGAAATATAAGCTTACCCTGCCGGATGTACTCACAGGGCTGGAACGGAACAACGCCAACTCCGGCGGCAGCTTCCTCACACAAGGCTGGGAGCAGTCATATATTCGCGGTGTCGGCCTGTTCCAAGACATCTCCGACATCGAGAGTGTTGTGCTCCACGCAAAGGATGGCACACCCGTCTACTTGAAAAACGTGGCGGAGGTGAATATCGGAGCCCAGACACGGCAGGGCGCGGTCTCTAAGGATGGTAAAGGCGAGACTGTTGCGGGTATGGTCATTATGTTGCGTGGGGCGAACTCAAAATTTGTAGTCGACAGCGTCAAGAAGGCCATCCCCGGAATCCAGGCCAGCTTACCGAAAGATGTCATCATCAAGCCTTTTTATGACCGAACTGCGTTGATTGAGGCCTGTATTAAGACAGTTTCTGATGCCTTGATGCAAGGTGGTCTCTTCGTCATGCTAGTGCTGTTCCTGTTCCTCGGCAACTTCCGTGGTGCGCTCATAGTAACGGTTTCGCTGCCCATCGCGGCCTTCACCACCTTCATCCTGATGGGTTGGCAAGGTGTCACAGCCAATCTTATGAGTCTGGGTGGCCTCGCGCTTGCTCTTGGCATGGTTGTCGACGCTTCGATTGTTGTGACCGAGAACATCTCCCGGCTTTTATCTGAGCAATCCGACTCGAAAAGGCCCAAGAATGCCATTATTTATGAGGCGATTGCAGAGGTCGCCCGTCCGATTGTGTTTGCGATTCTGATCATCATCGTTGTTCTGCTGCCGCTCTTCACGCTGGAGCAGATGGAGGGCAAGATGTTCAAGCCGCTGGCCCTAACAATGTGTTTCGCTATGATTGGATCGCTGGTGGCTGCCCTCACCATCGTACCTGTCTTATGCTCGCTCTTCCTGAAAGGGCATAAGACAACGCGTGATAGTCTCAGTGTCCGTGTTATGAAGCTGGTGTATCTGCCGATTCTATCGCTGGCATTGCGCTTCAGGTGGATCACTGTCGCGGTTGCAACCGCAGTTTTCGCGGGCACGCTACTCCTCGTGCCGCGGCTCGGAACAGAGTTTTTGCCGGAGCTCAACGAGGGTTCCCTTGCCATCAATGTGGTGCGTCTGCCATCTGCTTCGCTGGAAGGGTCGGTCGCCGTGGGGACCGTGATGGAGCAGCGGCTACTCAAATTTCCCGAGGTTGAGACTGTGGTAACCAAAACCGGGCGCGCCGAGATCTCTGAAGACCCAATGGGGCCGGAGCAGAACGACCTGATCATCATGCTGCACCCTGAGAAAGAGTGGAAGACAGGGCGCAACAAAGAGGCGCTGACAGCCGCAATTAAAGAGGATCTGGCAGCCATACCAGGCGTGCGCCTCTCCTTCTCGCAGCCGATTGCGCTGCGCGTTAACGAGCTGATCTCAGGGATCAAGAGTGACCTCGCCGTGAAAGTATACGGCCCTGACCTGGAGGTACTAAAACCGCATGCGGACAGGATCGCCGCTCTTATGGGCGGAATCCAAGGTGCTGAAGACATCAAGGTCGAACAGATCTCCGGCGCGTCGCAGATCGAAATCATCGCAGACCGCAAGGCCATCGCACGTTACAAGATCGATCTTGCCGACATCAACGACCTGATTGAGACGGCTGTCGGCGGAAAGGTTGCAACAACTATGATCGAAGGCCAGATGCGCTTCGCTGTTGTCGTGCGCTACCCGGAAAAGGAGCGCAGCGACATCGCAGCACTGGGCAGACTGCTGGTGACAGCACCTGACGGCATGCGGGTGCCGCTCTCGCGGTTGGCCAAGATCGTGGAAACTGAGAGCCCTGCCCAGGTGAGCCGCGAAAAAGGTATGCGCCGCGTGGTTATCGAATGCAACATTCGGGGACGCGACATGGGCAGCTTTGTGAAGGAGGCCCAGAGCACGTTGCAGGAGCTTACTCAGGGGCTGCCAACCGGTTATTTCATTGAATACGGCGGACAATTCGAAAACCAGCAACGAGCTATGCAGCGGCTAGGGGTCGTGGTACCAATCTCGATTTTGCTTATTTTCATAATGCTCTTCTCCGCTCTCGGTTCCATCAGGAATGCAACCCTCGTGATTGTCAACCTTCCATTTGCCCTTATCGGTGGTATCCTCACCATGGTCGCGCTCAAAATCACCCTGAGCGTCTCTACGGCAATTGGATTCATCGTGTTATTCGGCATCGCCGTGGAGGACGGCGTGATGCTCGTGACCTTCTTCAATCAACTCCGTCAGGAAGGGCTGAGTGCCTTTGACGCAGTGCTTAAAGGATGCGAACTACGGCTTAGGCCAATTATGATGACAACCCTGACCACTCTGCTCGGGTTGCTGCCCATGATCTATGCCACTGGAAGCGGCTCTGAAATCCAGGGCCCCCTCGCCGCCGTGATCCTGGGCGGGCTGGCATCATCGTTGATATTGACACTGATCGTCCTGCCAGCGATCTACTGCATCTCCGAGTCCACACAGAAATTGAATCAGCGGCTTGACGGTGTAACACAATAAGGGACGGAAACAATGATTTAAGGCATCATGTTTGTCTTACCCTTCAAGTAAGGGTCTAAATCCGCGCAAGGCGCAGAGTTTAGAGGTCGGTTTACGATGGCGGCGACGATGTTGGTGGACGATTTCACGCATGTTCCCAATCGTCCACCAACATCGTCGCACAGCATCGTCGGCCGCAGCGGTAGGGCACGGGGCCTCCAGCGCGACCCGCGAACGATCTTGCAGCGCAAGCGTAAACTTTGTCGCAAACTTTGTCGGAGTGGAATGAACGCGTTGCTTTTTTTTGAGGTGAAAAATCCTAGAGACGAAAAATGGGCATCCACCGCATAGCGGCGGACATACTGAAAGCAACACAGTATATCCGCCGCTATGCGGTGGATGACTGCGAAGTATATCCGCCGCTATGCGGTGGATGACTGCGAAGTATATCCGCAACAAGCCCCGACAGACAACTATTTGGAAAGAACAATTAATTGTTTTTTCTAGTCGCCTAAGCGACTAAGCGCCTAATCGTCGCAGCTTCTCTCTTTGGCTGGAGGCTTTCATTATGCCCGTTTTTTCCAGATCGTCACCTCCGAGAGTGAGTGCTGGAATTTGCGCTTGGTTTCCCGAATCACAAAAGGCAATTCTTGGGGCCCCTGAATCAGCTTGAAGTGCTGCCCCAGAAGCTCTTTAAGACCATCCAGTGTCGTGTAATTATCGCCATCTCTTTTAAAGCCGCCAACCCACAGCTTTTTCTCGGTATGCTCTGTCTTCCACGTATAGGGCGAGGCAATCACCAGCAAACCGCCGGGGTTCAGGCGGGTATGAATTGTAGCCAGCAATTTTGCCGGGTCATAAAGTCGATCAATCAAATTTGCTGTTAAAATCAGGTCGTACCCGGAAAAGATTGGTTTCAGGTTGCAGGCATCACCCTGGTAAAACTCCACTTTGCCTTTGACATCATCCAACCCGAGGCTGGCCAGGGAGCGCTCCTTGTAGGAGACCAACTCACCCTCATCAATGAGCGTGTAGCGCAGCACTCCATGTTGTGCCAGCTGGACCCCTTGCCCGACAAAGCGTGCGGAAAAATCCACCCCAGTGACCTGATCAAAGTGGCGTGCGAGCTCGAAGGTTGCGCGGCCTGACGCGCATCCCAGGTCGAGCGCCTTGCGTACTGGCCGTTCACCCATGGCGGTGACGGCTATTTTCGCCAGTGCTGCCGGGAAATTCGGTATGTCAAAATAAACATCGCCGTAATGAAATTCCGCGTACTCGGTGAGCAGCTTGTCAGTTTCATAGCGCGAGCTACGCTGCACTGGCGGCGCATCAGCAACAACATAGCGGAATCCCGCGTGTTGAAAGAAGTGCCGACGGAAGGCATAGCGGGCACTTCGCAGTGTTTCATTGCCGCAGGAAATCCAGGAGCCGCCCTTGATCAGGTTGTGTTGATCATCAAATGTGGGGGTCGTAAAATCGTCGTAGAGCGGATGAACATCGAAACCTTCAAATGGGTAGGTCGGTGTCTCGCTCCACTGCCAGGCATTGCCCACAACGTCAAACAGCTCCCCATGCTTGAATTTGTTGACCGGACAACTGGAGGCGTAATAATCCAGATGCAGATTGCCGGCCGCGGCTTTGTTGAATGGCACATCCGCTAAATTACTAGAATCGTAAAGCCGATACCATTCGTCCTCTGTTGGCAGCCTGACTGGTTGATTGGTGGTGGCGGCTTTCCAGTTGCAGAAGGCCTTGGCTTCGTGATAGTTGACCTCAACCGGCCAATCCCAAGGCATGGGGATCTCTTCTGTCATTAAACGTAACTGCCATGCGGAATCTCTTTTAACCCAGAAGGTCGGGTATTGAGCGGCGCTGAAATTCTGCCAGGAGCGACCCTCTTCCTCCCAATACTCGGGTGTTGTGTAGCCATTTGCCTCCACAAATCCTAAAAACTCCTGATTGCTGACCAGGTATTGGCTGACTTGAAATGCCGGCACACTGGCTTCATGCCGCCCAAATTCATTGTCCCAGCCATAATTAACAGGATTCACAAAATCTTTGCCCATCTGCACAACACCAGCCGAGATGTCAATCAAGCGGTTGACAGGAGCATCGCCGGACTCTTGACAGGGCTTCCAGTCAGGGTGTTGCTGCACATATTCGAGCGCATGCTGGCGGATTAAAACCGAAGAGGTTTCCAGATGGATGCGTTGATGCTCGACACCCATCAGGATTGCCCACCAGGGACTCCTCCAGGTAATTGGTAAGGTTAACGGCAGATCTGAGATAAGTTTGTCCACCAAGCCGCGTATTGTGCTGCGGTAATCGCGCACTGCTTCAATTGTGGGCCAGTCATAGTTTATGTCATCTAAATCATCCCAACTCATTTCATCAACCCCGACAGCACAGATAGATTCCAGAGCGGGATTGATGCGATGGGTGATCACGCCGGTTAGAATCAGTTTGTTTATGAAAAAAGTCGCGGTGTGACCATAGTAAAAGATCAGCGGATGGCGCAGTGAAATTGGCTTTTTATAGTAGGCCTCATCTGTGCGCAGCGTCTCAAAAAGCTTTTCTTCATAATCCAGCGTGGTATGAAAATATGCACGAATCTCTTGGCGCTTGGCATCTGCGTCATCCCCGCTCAGCAAAGGGGTTCTCTGAAAAAATTGTTTGGACATCGGTAAGTTCTCCTGGCTTGCGTATAACTTGATCACTTGGTCGTAGTTTCAGCACCGCTTAGCACCGCTTAGGGACAGGCACTGATTTCCCTGATTAAGATTATGATTAGGATTGTGATTAGGAGGGATACACATCCTTATCTCAATCTTAATCACAATCCTTGTCTTTTTCGGCTACTTGGGCAAGTTACCCCATCGTTTTTTCATCCAGCAGCCGCTCAATCGGGTGGCTTCTGACTCCTGAGTTCCAGTGTTAATGCGCGCTCTATGTTATCGCGCGTTGATACTGTTTAGGCACGTCGGCATGGGCACCCAATTCCTGCGCGGCACGAAAGACAAAATAAGGATTGCGCAAAAACTCGCGCCCGATCAGGATCGCGTCCGCCTCCCCTTTCCGCAAGATCTCTTCCGCCTGTTGTGGCTCGGTAATCAAGCCTACCGCTCCTGTGGGAATGGCGGCTTGCTCGCGAATCGCCTTGGCAAAAGGCACTTGAAAGCCTGGCCCTGCCGGAACCTCGGCATCGGCTATATTGCCGCCGGAGGAGACATCAATCAGGTCGATCCCCAGCTTTTTCAATGCTTTGCAAAACTGGATCGATTGCTCCAGATCCCAGCCACCGGGCGCCCAATCTGTCGCTGAAATACGAACAAATACCGGGAGATGTGATGGCACGGTTTCACGGACAGCTCCTGCAATCTGAAGAGGAAAACGCAGGCGGTTTTGCAGGCTGCCGCCAAACTCGTCGCTGCGTCTGTTGGAGAGCGGGGAGAGAAACTGATGGCATAAATAACCATGCGCATTATGAACTTCTATGACCTCGAAACCAGCTGCCACGCTTCGCTGAGCGGCCAGGCAAAAATCGGCGATCACTTTGTCGAGATCGTTTTTTGTCATCTGGTGCGGAAGAGGATCATCAGCTGCAAAAGGCAGTGCGCTGGGTGCCACGGTTTGCCACCCGCCATTTTCCACCCCTACACTTTTCCCGCCATTCCAGGGCACGGCGATAGAAGCCTTGCGTCCGGCATGTGCCAATTGGATACCTGCGATTGCACCTTGCTCCTTGATGAAGCGCGTAATGCGTTGCAGGGCGTTCGCATGAGCCTCGGACCAGATTCCCAAATCCTGCGGCGAGATGCGCCCTTCCGGCGCAACAGCCGTTGCTTCGACCAGCACCAAGCCAGCACCGCCTGCGGCGCGGCTACCGTAATGCGCCAGATGCCAATCTGTTGGCATACCATCTTTGCAAGAGTACTGACACATCGGTGAAACCCAGATGCGGTTTCGAAATTCAACATCACGTAAAGTAAATTTTTCAAATAATTTAATCATAGTTCACAACCTCATAGATTTAAGTCTGTTACAGCACCCAGGGATGCCGAAGAAACTGTGTGTGCGTATTTTGCCAATACGCCGCGTGTGTAACGCGGTTTCGGAGCTTTCCAGGCATTCCGTCGCCGTTTTAATTCAGCGGTCGGCACATCTAGATTAAGCTGGTGTGTCTCTGCATCAATGGTGATCCCATCACCATTCTTTACCAGAGCGATGGGGCCGCCCAGATAGGCCTCCGGTGTGATATGTCCAACCACAAACCCGTGACTGCCACCTGAAAATCGGCCGTCAGTGATGAGTGCCACCTCATTGCCAAGACCCTCGCCGATGATTGCAGCGGTTGGCGAAAGCATCTCACGCATGCCTGGCCCGCCTTTTGGCCCTTCATAACGAATGACCACAACATGGCCCTTCTTTACCTTGCCTGCGAGGATCGCCTGCAGTGCGCTCTCCTCGCTGTTGAAGACAACTGCCTTGCCGGCAAAGTGCGTACCTTCTTTACCGGTGAGTTTAGCAACCGCGCCTTCGGGCGCAAGGTTACCGCGCAGAATGACCAGATGGCTCTTCGATTTAATTGGGTTATCGAGTGGCCGGATGATTTCCTGCCCAGCTGGATAAGGCAAAACATCCGCCAGTGTCTCGGCCAGAGTTTGGCCGGTGACTGAGAGGCATTCACCGTGTAATCGGCCAGCAGTGAGCAGGGTCTTCATCAGCGGACGAATGCCGCCGATGGCGATCAGTTCCGACATAAGATAGTTGCCACTGGGCTTGAGATCAGCCAGCACTGGCACGCGTTTGCCGATGCGGGTGAAGTCATCCAACGTCAACTTTACTTTAGCTGCATGCGCAATGGCCAGCAGGTGCAAGACTGCATTAGTCGAACCGCCCAATGCTATAACAACCGTGATGGCGTTCTCAAAGGCGCGTTTTGTCAGAATATCAAGCGGCCGCACTCCGCTTTTGAGCATGGCGACAACACAGGTGCCAGCCCGGCGGCAATCGTCTTTTTTTGCCTGCGACACCGCGTTCTGCGCTGAGCTGTTTGGCAAGCTCATGCCTAGCGCTTCAATCGCCGAGGCCATGGTGTTCGCCGTATACATGCCGCCGCACGAACCAGGACCGGGAATAGCGCAGCGCTCAATGGCTTGAAGACGCTGATCGTCGATCGTACCCGCAGCATGCGCTCCGATGGCTTCAAAGACAGAAACAATGTCGAGTTTACGAGCGTCGCCCTTCACACACCCTGGCAGGATCGTGCCGCCGTACACAAAGACCGATGGCCGGTTCAACCGCGCCATGGCGATCAGGGAACCGGGCATGTTCTTATCGCAGCCGCCAATGGCGACAAAGCCGTCCATGCCAGCGCAACCGACCACTGTTTCAATCGAGTCGGCAATGACCTCGCGCGAGACGAGCGAGTATTTCATGCCTTCGCTACCCATCGAAATTCCGTCCGAGACAGTGATGGTATTGAAGATAATCGCTTTGCCGCCAGCCGCATTAGCGCCTGCTTCGCATTCAAGCGCCAGCTTGTCGATGTGCATGTTGCAGGGAGTGACGTTACTCCACGTTGATGCAATGCCGATTATCGGCTTCTGGAAATCCGCTGTCTTGAAGCCAGTTGGATACAGCATCGCGCGCGCAGCGGCGCGTTCGTCACCGTCCAGCACAACACTCGAATAGGGTCGGAGTGAGTTTGATTTCACTGCTTCCGTGACTGGTGCGACATCTCTCTGTTCATTCATGCTTTATTCACTCCGTATCGATGAAGTACCTCAAGCCTCCAGCTTGAATGAAAATGTTTTCTGCAAGCAAGACGCTTGCACTACTGCATTAGTCTACTCTGCTTGAGGGTTTGCTCAAAATTTCCCGGGAGTTCATCATCAGCTTCACATACTGCGCCCGTGTATACGCTAATGGATCCTTGCTGTGCCGCCGGCTAAGGTTTCCCTGAAACTCCGCGAGTGTGTTGTAACCGCGCGCCTTCATCCACTCTTCAAGCTCTTTCAACAATGTCTGGATATGAGTGACCTTGTGGCGTAGCAACGCGCTCACAGTTTGGACCGCAGCCGCCCCGGCCAAGATCATTTTGGCCATATCTTCACCGGTGGAAATGCCTGTGCTGGAGCAGATATCAGCCTTGATAGTCCCCTCCAGGAGCCCTGCGTAGCGCAGCGGCAACCGGTAGTCTGTCGCGTGACTGAGGTTAAGAGGAAAGATACGGCTCTCCTGCTTGGCATCAATATCCGGCTCGAACAGGCGATTGAAGAGAACAAAAGCGGATACGCCGGCCTTATCCATCCGCTGAATAACGTTCAGCGGGTTGGTGTAGGAGAAGCTCAGTTTGACACTGATTGGGATAGAGATTGTTTTCGCAAGCTCTTTGATCAACTCGATCTGTTCGAGTTCGATAGCCGCGCCCTCTTGCTGCGGCTCCTTGGGCGAAGCAAACAGATTGCATTCCAAAGCGTCCACGCCGGTCCTTTCAAGAAGTTTGGCATATTCAAGCCACGTATCCTTGTTCACGGCATTAAGACTGGCAATCACTGGAATACTGACAGCCTTCTTGGCCCTTTTCACCCACGAGAGATGTTCATTCGGTATAATATATTCCACATTCGGGGCAACCGTGATCATCTCCGCGTGTCGGCAATCTTCTTTGTGCAACGCTTCGTCAAACTCGAAGCGTTCCAGCTGGATCTGCTCTTCAAAAAGCGAGCGTGTCACCAGCGCTCCGGCACCCATCTCTTCAATTTTCTTGATGGTGTCGAGGTTCGCCGTCATTGGTGAAGCTCCGACAATGAGTGGGTTCCGTAGAGGAATGCCCATGTAATTTGTTCTCAGGTCAGCCATATAAATCCTTTCCCTTAACATTGCAATGCCACTCGGTATCCGCGTGGCAACCGCCACACCTCTAACCACACGTAGGCAGTCAGTATCTCAATTACTGTCGTAAAAAACAAGAAGTATAACTTCTCAATAATCGACCGGAAAGCAAAGAGCACGCTTCTGGCTTCAGGCTTCGCAATAGCTACCACCCGGACAAGTCGAGCTTCGCTTTTACGCCGTGAGCGGGAAGCGTGAACAACAAATGACTGCTGCGTAAGGTTTGTTGTCCAGCCTTTCTTGTCGCGCCGTAGCCTTGGCGAAGGAGGAAGGCTGCTCCAAAGCGGGTTATTGAGACGTTGCAGTAAAAGTCATAATGGAGTAGTGCAAGCATCCTTGTAGAAAACATTTTCATTCAAGCTGGAAGCTTGAGATGAAATTTCGTCTATACGGGAGTAAATGAAGCGTAGAATCGTGCACTTTGACTCCAAAGAATAGCAACTGAGCCATTTCCGATGTGAGTTCACCTAATGGAATCAAGGTGGTTTGAACATGTAAAATTTAGTTTACCCCAAATGCGTCCGGTAAACATTGGCTATGGTGCGTTTATCTGTGAAAAAACTCGAAA
>JAQUCE010000138.1 GCA_028686345.1 Kiritimatiellia bacterium | reverse complement strand
ACGCCGCAGGGGTTGAGTATGAGGCCCTGAGCGTTTGTTTCGGTCGTAACCGGTTCCAGTTTCACTTTAACAGCAGTTAAATTTAGTTGCGCCTGATACCCGAATCCCTCCGCGTTGCCTGTACCAATGACCTTTACTCCCCTTGGTTAAAATAACCATCCTTCTGTAAGGCCTCAATCAGACTTGCAGGCAAGCTTTTGTGGTTGATAAATGCTTTGGGACGCTCTTCCTGAATCTCTTGGGCGGTTATAGGGTTTTCCGCGAGGTCACGAAGAGTCCACAGCATGTCTTGTCTCATAATCTGATATCGTTTATAAAAATTTGTTGTAGTAATTGAATCACCCACCTGAATAACTCGAATAAAAGAATTCGAAATATTCATCACATCATAAAACTCCAGATTGTATTCCGCTTTTAGGATCAAACCTGCAATATCGTTTGTGTTTTGTGCCAACCGTGCGTTTGCAATAGCCAACACATTTGACTTTTGCCCTTTATACCATAAATTGGTCACATTTGCATAAAAATTAGTCTGTGCTCCAGCACTGAACACCGTACCAATAGCCAGACCAAATATAAGGATGAACGTTTTCATAATTTTACTCCTCAACATATTTATTATTCTTCACTGAACAGAAACCAAGGAACGGCATATTTTCGGTCAAAATCGAAACCCTCGTAGATCGACAGACCCCCATAATTATCAGGCGGATTTGGATTAGGCCACGGCTTTTTAGACTTATCGTTATCTTTTTCGTGCTTCCAGATATAATCGACAAGCTCTGACGATACAGCGTCATAGTTACTGCCATTCTTGGCAAAGTTCCACCCTTCATCCCAACATTTCGACGCAGTGAGGTCATCTCCAGTTCCAAAACCAGTTAAAACACCAAGTTTAGCGCGATAATAATTCACATCGAGTTTCTGAATAGAAGAACGCTAAGGGGTTTGGTACAAGCCGGGAACATCCGATAATATACGGTGAATCAACGACTTACGCGAGAAGTTCGGGCCACATCTGCTTTGATACAGTGTGGCCCGAATTATAGCACAATGCTAAATGTTTGATACAACTAACGTTAGATTTAAACGCCGGTTAAAGATTGTTTAAGGCGTGATTATAATCTCACCAAATCTTGCGCGTGTCTGGCCCTGTGTGCGCTTGCGCATGGATGCTGCTGTGGTTGTGCCCTGAATGCGGCAGCTATCGAACACGGCGCGATTTTCGGCGCAATCGTTGAGCGTGACTATCCAGTTGCCTTGCAGCGTATCCAGCCGGGAGCGCAGCTCTTTAACATCATCGAGCGACCAGGCATCATAAGCACCTACTTTGCCTGTGGTATATGGAGGATCGAAGAAGAAGAGAGCCTCCTTACAATCATATAAATCAACACACCGCTGCCATGGCAGATTCTCGATGGTTACCCGATCTATCCTTTTGCTGAACAAGATTATCTTGCGGATTAAGAAACTCTTTGTGCTGAAACCTAACCGTTTGACTCCGAACGTAGAGTTGTCGGCTCCGAAGCAGAAGAAGTTACAGTAGGCGAATGCTGCTGCTCGCTGTATCTCTGTAGCGTGGCGACTCTGTGATAGAGCTAGATAATCATCAAACAAAGCACGGCTGCAAGGTAGCAGACGTAGTTCTTTAAGCATCTCTGCAAGGTGGTGTTTGATTTGACGATATAGGTTTATGACACTTCCATCCAGATCGTTTATCACCTCATTATATGATGGTGGTTTTGCTAGCAGAATTGCTGCTCCTCCGGCAAAAGGCTCACAATAGACTTTGTGCTCAATTTTGCTGATGATGGGGAGCAGGGTTTTAATCATGCGACTTTTGCCGCCTGGACGGGTTATAACTGGACTTACTTTTTTATATAAAGAAGGGACTGACATCGTTATCTCCTTTTGATACATTGTTGACCACATTTTGAATCGCCCTGGTAGGGCAGCACGTGGCACGTGTGTTTGGTATTTGTAGTACCGATCTAAGGAGGGATGGCAGTCCCTTTTTATGCTCTATCAGACTTTTATTGATTTGCTGTTGTTTTGGCCTCCTTTCTCTTTTGCATCCCGGTCTTGCTCAGGATGTAATTATTGAAATCAGCAGCGCGTTTGCCGCGCATCTCGTAAGGCTTAGCAGCGGTTGGAAGCTCACGTATCTCAATGCCATGCTTATTGCATAGCTCAATCACTGCCTGGCCCAGGCATTGCATAATTGGGCGCAGTGACTTGGCCGGTGCTTGAGATATGTCATCAGTGTATTCGAAGCGCTTACACCCGCAGCTTACACGCCTAGTGATGAAATCCAGGTCTTTGACCAGACCGCCTATTACATGCTGCAGCATGCGCGATTCGTTGGTTTGGAATTTTTCAACTAACTCCATATCATAAGCCAGCTCCGCGAAGTGCAGCATTAGCGTATCGTAGCCGATCACCTGCGATACCTTTTTGACGGAGTCGGGAAGCCCGGCCTCGACCATCTCTGACTTGCGCCAAGCGTTAAACTCCATCAGAGGCTGCTGGTTGTCATACGCCCGGCGAGCTAGCTTGAAAAAGAACACCCGTTGTTTATCTGTCAGGGCCATTACTCACCTCCCATATTAACGAGCAAAGACCGCGCATACACAAAGGCAGCATCGTTGCTTTTACGCCACGCCGGCGACTCTGTTAACCGGATCGCATGGCTGATCTGCTTTTTAAGCCGGCGCAGGTGGCCGATCTGCAAAACGCTCTCGTGGGCCAGCTTGCGGATATCGGAAAATGCAACCGGCCACATCATTTGAACCATGCGGTCAGCGGCTGCAAACAACCAGCGCTTAACCTCCGCATCTTTGATGTCGGCGCTGATAGATTTGCATAGTCCCACGCGTGAGGACAGGGCATCGTCCGTTTGTAGGCGTAACATGATTTTTTCCGGATTGCCAACCAGCGCAAAAGGAGACCCGGTAGCATCGTTGAAATCCATCAGCCAGCGCAGGCCGGAGAGTGGCACACGCTGTGCATTATCAACGATAATCAGCCGGTCGGAGTGATGTAGCTTACGGGCCAAAAACTCGCACTTGCCTTCCGTCACCTTTTTTTTACGGTTATCAAACTGCGCATAGAGCAGGTTTGCCAAGCCCCAGCGGTTAGCTTTCCACTCTGGAATCTCGATCCGAATGCAGGTCGGGTTAAGCTTGGCATACTGCTTACTGGCCTCAGTCTTGCCGATACCCGGACTACCGTAAATGATGCCGACATCATTGGCCGAGCGAATCAGATCAAACAAGGTGAAGCACTGCTCTGCTGCATAAGTCTCAAAAAACGCGCTTTCGAGCTCTTGCTTACGACTGTCCGCCGCGATCATATCAATCACCGACTCTTCGAAGCTGACCAGATCTCCGACCGGCTTAGCCGAAAAATACAGCGAGATCATACTCTCTGAGCATCCCAGCTTGTTGCCCACCTTTTTCAAGGTGAAGTTATTATCGCCCATGTACTTCTCAAGGGCCTTTTTGATTTCAGGGTTAGCACACTTCGCCACCGCTGTTGTTGTTTCAGTACTCATTCGGATCGCCTTCCTTTGTATTTTTGTTTGTGAAATTTGGTTGGAAAAACTTGGTTAAATCGACATCACTTGACTTTGGCAAAGCCCTGGAAGAACGCGGAGTATCAACCAGCTCGGCATCCTCGGCCAGCAGATAATCATTGCTGGCTCGACAGCTTGCCACGATAACGCCATCCTCCTCGTGCCGCGCCTTGATCGGCGCATCCTTGGCCGCCACAATCTTAGCCTGCTCGGCAATCGCCGCCTTGACCTGGGCCGCGTTGATTGGGCTGACCGCGTTCCAGGCGGGCGCGACACCCAAGATCGCGCCGCTCTCAGGATCGGCTATCACCGCTTTAGTAAGATCATGCGGCAGCGCGTAAATAGATACAATTTGCCCAGGCTCCATAATAAAAGCCTGACCAGCTGGCGAAAGCACCTGGCTTTGAAACCTGAATTTTTTGCCTGGCTCGATATTGCGATCCATAAACTCAATTAAGCCATTGCTCTGCACCGCCGCCCGATGGCAATACTTATCGCCCAGAATCTCAACCGCTGCCCAGGGTGGTAGACGCTCCAGCTCATCTTGGCCACTATCCCACACCTCCAGCGGAGACATCCGCCGGGCCCGCACGTGGCCATGCTCTTTGCAAGCCGTCTCAGCCACGGCCCGCATCGTTGGCGGCAGATGCTTGATGTTGGCAACCGGCTGCCAATCTCCGATCCCGGACAAGCTCCACTCCGGCACCAACCAACCGTTGGCATCCCAGCCCTCGCACTCATGCTCGGTCCGCGTATAAATCGCCCGGTAAAGATCAGCCACAATCGGGCGATACGCCCAGTACGTTAAGGCCGGCATCCACAGCAGACCGCGCCGATCCTCAGACATCGTTGACCAAGCCTTTAGGATGTTGCCCGCATAGCTCTCAATTCCATCCAGCTGCTCCGGGCGATCAACCCGCGCGTTGCCGCCGGTCTGCGCCGGCAGATACGCAGCCTCATAGTGCAACAGCCGATGGCTACTCTCAACAAGAGCCTTAGCTTTAAAGTTGCCCTTGCCCGCGCCATCAAACATCCCCTTGACCAGGCTTTTACCGATAATCTCGGAGGTGCGAAAAGTAACCTTGCCATCGGTCATGCTTGTGATTTTATCGCGGATATGCGGGCGCACAGTCGCCGCGCCGTGCTCGATCACGATCACGCAGCCATCCTTGTGGTAGCCGATATTAGTCAGGAGATGGCAGATCAACCACAGCATCTCACGCTCCCGCAGCGAGCGCTTAGATCCATCGTCTTGCTCAATCTGGCAGATCATTCCGTAAGCAACCTTGTTGGTGCTGGCATAATCGATGCAGCAAAATTCCAACGGGCGCGCAAGCCCCTTGTTAATGCCAGGCAAAATCACCTCAATATCGTGCCACACATCATCGCATTGATAGAGCATCCCCGGCTGCATGCCTTCACGCGTGGAGAACACTGGCGGAGTGAACTTATGCGCCGCCTTGCTGCCGATCCGCAGCATAGCAATCTCACGCTTGCTAAGCTTTGCATAATGCTGCATGTTACGGTAAGACATTCCCGGCGGCACCCACCCGAATGGGCACATAGCCGGAACCTGCATGCGCGGGTAACACGCCTTGAAAATATCCGTCCAATCGCCGTCCGCGCCCTTGGCCAAAATCCCAGGCAGACGCTTGCCGCGCCATAGATCGCTCATCATGCGCTCATGCGCCTTTTTAGAGCTGCGCTGATGCTGCCCGCAGTAATGCTTAAAAAGTGAATCACACATCGAACGCGGAGTCTTACGCTTGCTCCCGACCTTGGCCCAATCAACCAGCGTCGTCCACGTCCGCCCTAGGTTGACCCACTCGTAATACTTCGCCCGCAGCCGCGATTGACTCCAGCCGCGCTGCCCGCCAGAGGTACGCGCCAGCTCTTTGCACTTAGCAAACTTGTTTTCGGCTTCGTCGATGGCATCCATCGCCGACTCCAGCCGCGCAACATCGGCCTTAACCTCTGCCGGCAACGACTCCCATTCAGGGCACTTATCTCTTTCGCACTTCATTTTAAGGTTCGCCTTCCTTTGTTTGATCCGCAAAAAACCGCGCGGCCCGATTGCCACGCGGCATCACCGCGCAGCTTAACCGCGCTTCTTAATCTCTTCCTTGATCGTAGCCGCCGCAACCGTCAGCGATGCCGCGATGGTGTCGAGTGTCTCGGTATCGATCAAAGTCCAGTCGCTATTAAGAGCGACATTGACCTTGCTAATCGCCAGCGTCAAATCCGCCGTCGCCGCGTCGCGCTTCTGCACCTTTGTCAGCTTCGGCTTTTCCTTCCTCCCGCTCTCGACCGCCTTCTCCTCAATCTTCTCGTTGATCTTGTTCGCCAAGGCTTCAACCGCTGCCGGAACCGGCACAGCATCCTCACCCGACTCCTCGCCCGTGCCGATCAGCAGCCGCCCATCGCCCGCCTGGGCCAGCGCGTTAACCGGATCAAACCCGCGCAGCTGCGCATACGCATCCGCCGCTTTGAGATTGGCCGAGCTCAAAAACGCCTTGCCCTCGCTGTAATACCGACGCAGCGAGCGCGGCGAGCGATTAGGCATCGCCTCAGCCGTCGTGCTCTCATACAGCCCGTGCGGGCAGCGCTCTTTGAGTAGTACCAACGCCACGCAGGCCCGCGCCCGATAAAACGCGCCGATATCAGCATTGTCCAGGTCATTACTGATCCCCGACAAAATATCCTTATCCTCAGACTCCATTATGACCAGCTCGGTGCCGTTAATCTTTGCCGGTTTCTGCGCGGCTGCCTTCTTCTCTTTTTTCTGCTTTGCCATTTCTGTATGGCCTTTCTTGTTTGGTTGTTACGTTTTGGTTTTGATAAACCGGTTAAACTTTAGCTTCAATCAATACCCACTTATCATTGGCCGTAGGCCGCGAATAGAGCCGCGTGTAAGTCTTGATCCCCGTCCCGCGCATCGACGCCCTGATTGCGTCCATCGCCTCCAGCCAGTCAGCGTCGCGGCACGGCAGCGAAAACAGAGCGCTGACCTTTGAAACACTAAGATCGCCGTCCGCGTTGGTTTTCCAGGCCGCATCGACCATCGACAGCAGCAGCTTGTCAACGTCCTTCGATCGCCGCTCAACGCATGCCATAACCATCTCCTGCGCGACAGCCGCTTCCGGAGACAGCGACATCGTCGCCCGCCGGTCAATTTGCACCTGCCGCGTGCCATCCATGTTGCGTAGCGACACTTTTCCTGGCTCCTGTGGCAGCAACTCACTCCCGCCCGCATCGATGATCCGCATAGAACAGAGCGCATCCGCCTCACTGTGGATATGCATCCTGATCATATCCGCCCCCGCGCTCATCGCCGCCATCAGGCAGTGGCTCTCATTGATCAGCGCATTTTCCAGCAGCCTCTTATCCTCAATCTGCACATTCGGGATCAAATGCCCCTTTTCATTCCGCGTAAAACCCGCCGGAACCCCCTCAGTTTCCTTCGCCTGAGCATCACTTTCCTGCGCATATGCATCCAGCATCACGCTGAAAAGCTGGTACATGATAATCGGAATATCGCCCTGGATGCTCTCCACGTCGTAACCAGGAGGGATAACCGTGCTTCCCCCCGCTTCAAGCTCAACCGCCTTGCGGAGGGCTTTGGCGTTCACTGCCGTGTCATCAGAGAAGCCCGTCACGCCCTCCTCAATCATCGCCTTAACCTTGTTGTTACTCATTTGTACTTCCTTTTTTTGTTGTGTTTAAAGGCGGTTTAACCGCCGATATTTGATCTAATTTTTATCGCCTCTTCCAGGCTCAGCAGCGTCGACCGGCTCGGATCAAACTCACGCTCAGCCTTAACCACAATCCGCCGGTGGCCGCGCCCATCGCCAACCCCCACGCGGATCGTCAATAACTCACCCGAATCCATCATGTTATAAATCGTACTCAGCGAGCAGCACAGATGCCCGGCAGCCTTAACCGGTGTCACCGTCTGCGCATTCTTAGGCAGATCGGCAACCACCGCCTGCACCGCGCTCACCTCAACCTCATCCCCGCCGCTGCCCCATGGCATCAGCAGATGCCCATCACTATCTACTCTGTACTGCATCCCACTGCCTCCTAAGCTCGCACTCCTGACACTCCTTAACGCACACCCGCTTGCGCATCAAACACCCGCGCTTCTCCGTGCAAAAAAACCGCTTTGCCAGTTTGAATCTAAAAGGGCATTTAATCTCAGTCATTGTTCGCCTCCGTTGTTTTTGCCTGATAAAGCGCGTCCAAATCCTCCTCGGTCCACTGGTCGCAATCCCATATAGGCGGATCGAATTGGTCCGCCTCCCAAATGACAGCGCGTTTGGTAATCATCACTCCACCTCCCGCAACTCCGGCGGCACCCATGCCAGGCCCACCACTGCAAACACATCCTCCTCCTCCCGCACATCCACCGCCTGGCCGCGCGAGTTATAAAGCATACCGCCCCGCCCCTCGAACCCGCGCCGACTCCACCCACGCGCCAAAACCTTATGGCTGTAATCCGCCGACCCCGTTCTGATCGCCAGAATATAGCCCCAGTTCTCCGGCGTGGCAAAGAACAGATCAAGCTCCATCCCACCCGTCAGCCGCCTCCGCGTATACAGGCACGGCAGCTCCCCGCGCACCTTGGGCCACAGATTAACCACCGTGGCGATCCCGCTCTCAAACAGCCCAACATCATAAGGTTTCGGAATCGCCACAATCTCAATATCTCCCACCTCCGGTCTTCCGCGCCGGATGCTCCCCGCAATCTCAATCCGCTCGCAGTGAGGAGCCAGCAAATCCATAACGCTCTCCGCCAAATATAGCGCGTACTCCAGCTTCATAGCTCCCTCCCCTCGCACGTGCAGCTACGCCCATCCATCGGCCTTCCGCACCACTCGCACACCGGCTCAGGATAATTCGCCACCGTACGGGCTTGCTGCTGCAAGCCCTCCCGCACCCGCGCCACCACCCGGCAGGCGCACACGCCCAGCAGGCAGGCCGCCACCAACACGACGCCCGCCAATATCCAGGCACCGGCCACATACTCAAATCTCTCATAGGTCATATTACGCATGGAACATCACCTCCATCCCCTCATCCGTCAGCAACCAGCGCAGCGCCTCGCCTTTACCTGCTCCGCAGAACTCACACTCCCACACGCACGGATCAACATCCTCAAACGCCACCGCCGCGCCGATGATTTTCGCATTCGCCTCAAGGTCGCGCCGGCACCTGGCGCAGCATGCCGACCAATTCCACTGAGCTACCTCCGTATGCACAACAAATATCCGGTGCGCCAGCACCAGCGCCGTGCATTGCTCCCAGCAAACCGCCACCCCGTCCGCCCGATCAGCCGCGCTGCATGGCCGCAGCGCCTCGCACAAATCCCAGTTGTGATCCCGCCCGTCAGCCGCCACGCAATTCCAGCACACCCCCTCGCCATCCTTCAAAGCCCGGCTCTTATAAACCCGCCCCTCAAAAAACCTGATTTGAATTCCCTTCATTATTCGCCTTCCTTCCTACCTTTTTTTAACCACCTGATTGCAACCACTTGGTGGTTGCAATAACCAACCAGTAACCTATCTCATCAAGCACTCAACATCATCCAGCTTCGGCCACGCACTCGTAGCCGCCAGCAGCCCGCAGAACTCGCACTTAACCTGCCCAGGCTGAAAGCCCACCATCTTATGGCACAGCCGCTCGGCCCGCACCCATACCACCGGCAGCCCATCCGCCCGGCTCTCAGCCCGACAAGCCGGCAGCTCCTGGCAAAGCAACTCATCGCCCCGCGCATCGCACCCCGCGCAGCAATCATTCATCACCGTCAGCGCCGTAAAAGTTTTACCCCGCGCCTCGCAAATCTGCACATCCCGCATCATTCCGCCACCACCTTCCGCCACACGCACTGGGCGAATCGCCCATCACTCACCCACACCGCCACCGCGCCGTCCGCCCGCGTGGCATCAACCACATTGCGCACATGCTCCGCGCCGACAAACCCCTCACCCTCGGTCACAGCCACAGCCCAAGCCGTCGCGCCATCACCCTTCTGAAACTGCTTCGCGAACTCCGCAATCTGCCTGGAGCTGGCATCGCCCATCTTGCTCTGCCACCAAGTGCAGTTATTTGTGTGATCCATCTTTTTCATAATCCCGCCTTCTTTCTTTCGCCTTTTTTTAGCTACCTCTTTTTTAACCTCTTGCTTCATCCACTGTGTGGTTGCAGCAACCCGCCAAGCGCCAGCCAGCCCCGAATGCGTTACCAGCGCAGCCAGGGGCCGACCAGCTTGGATGTCAGTCCATTCCTAAAAAATCCTCAACCGCCAGCCGATATTTACACCGCGTCTGCTCATCCATTTTTCACCTCAATACGGTTCTTTTTTTTAAGCTCCATATACCGCGCCACCAGCCCGTCGCTCTCACGCCGCCCGGAAAGCACAGCCCACAGGTGCATCCGGCTGACCCCCAGTTTCTGAGCATCCGCACAGATGCCGGGAATCACATGCCGCCTCTCCCGTCGAACATCTATCTTTTGTCTTTTTGTTTCCATCTACTTTTGATACCTTTCTGTGTGACTCGTTGCCGTAACAGTTCGGATCATACCTTAAATTAGTTTAAGCTGTAAAGCAGAAAGTTTAAGTAAATGCAAAATAGTTTAAGCCTGCTTGAAGTGCGGCAATCTTTGAATCTTACGCAGGTTCAGATGGCTGATATGCTTGATATTACTCCTGAATACGTTAGTATGATCGAGAATAACAAGAAGAAAACCTCTGCTAAACTGTTAAACAAGTTGGGGTTAATACTTGAACAGTCAGAAAAACGCCCATCTTCTGTAACAGTGCCAGCCGCCTGTCCGATGTGCGCAGCCAAAGACAAAGAGTTAAACCAATCAATGAAAATTATAGAGATGCAGGCTAAAACAATTGCAGACTTAACCTGCATTGTAAAAAACATTAAAGAGGATAACGATTTAAACGAACCTGTCGCCCGTGCCTCTGGTGCAGGCAATGGCTTAAAAAATTCACCGGTTAACAAGAAAGGTGCTTAAAATGACCGAAAAAACTAAAAAACGCGTACATGAAACCCGTGAATCAATAAAGAACTCTTTTGGAGATGGAGTTTTTGTAATTGCTATACTGGCCGGCGTTATATCAGCCATCACTGCTTTGGCTGTTGGCCTTGTGTTCAATAGCTGGTGGATGGCACTGTCAGCCTGTGCGGCATATATCACCCTTGCTATCTTCCTATACACCTTCGAGTTTGCCCGTCGGGCCTATATCCTGTCTCACGCAATCTTTGAAGTGATTGCAGATGGCATAGAGCCTCCAGACCCTGAGCCAACCCCTGAGCCAACCCCTGAGCCAGAGCCAATGCGTATTATTTCAGCTGACCAACAACTGACGCACCTTTTAAAGGCATTGCCGGCCGCAAAGCTTCAGGCTCTTATCGATGCCAAACAACTATAAATACAATGAATCTATTGTAAGTTAGAAATCTCCAAAAGCAAAGTGGCCACCGTGGCCACTTTGCTTTTGGTTTTTTTCCTTAGAA
>JAQUCE010000216.1 GCA_028686345.1 Kiritimatiellia bacterium | reverse complement strand
AGTCGCAAAATCTTTCGCAAACATGATAGGATTTAAGAAAAGAGGTACTAAAAAACAACCTAGCGTACCCTCTGTGCCCCTCAGTGTCTCAGTGGCAAAAAATTGGTTGCGGCTATGCTGCGCTAGGCTCCTTGTGGTTTCAAAAATTAAAGTGCAATTGTTTTGCCCCCTATGTCCAGTGATCTGGCGTTGAGGGTTCCTAATCTCAATCACAATCCTAATCATAATCCTAATCAAACAACGGCTGCCTGTGGCTGGTCAAAAGAGATTAGGATTGAGATTAGGATTGGCCCCCGACAACATGTTTTTAAGGAGCAGCATGTCTTGCCCTTTGGTAAGCGACTAATGGCGTGGATGAAAGCGCTGATGGATGCTTTTTAACTGTTTGTCGTTCACATGGGTATAGACCTGAGTGGTGGAGATATCAGCATGACCCAGCAGCTCCTGAATCACACGCACCGGGGCGCCATTGGCTAAAAGATGGGTGGCAAAGGAGTGACGCAACATATGCGGATGTACATGTCCACGCATCAGAGCGGCGACCGCCCGGTTGGCCAGCATTTTAAAGATTCCCTGACGGGTGAAGGGCGTGCCCCGCTGGGTTAGATAGAGTCCCTGCTGCGCTGTATTTCCCTTGGCAAAGCGTTCGCGCCCAAAATCCAGGTATTGCAGCAGAGCGTCGTGGGCGCCGCGGCCCAGCGGAACTAGACGATTTTGGCCCCCTTTGCCCAGACACTTAACCAGACGCTCATCAACCTTGATGTCGCTAAGGCGCAACGCAGCCAGCTCTGAGACACGCAAACCGCAGGCATAAAAAAGCTCCAGCATGGAACGGTCGCGCAGCTCATGCGCGGAGCGTCCGGAAACTGAGTTCAAGAGCTTCTCAATATCGCCCTCCGAGAGCGCTTTGGGTAGCACGCGTCCGACCTCGGGAGAGATCAGCATCTCACTGCAATTCTCGGTGACAACTCGTTCGGCGGTGAGAAACGCGAAAAATGTTTTGATTGCAAAGAGATAGCGTCGCCGTGAGGCAACCTTCAGACCAGCCCGCCGCCTGTTTTCAAGATAGGCGGCGATATCACTTCGCCGCACCTCTTGCACCGAGCCTGCCCGACCTTCATCTTCGAGAAACGTAATAAAACCATTCAGGTCAAGCTCATAGGCCAGGCAGGTGTTTTCGGAGAGACCGCGCTCATAGGCAATATAATCAACAAACTGTTGTACGCGATCGCGCATTGCCAGCCCCCTACTTCTTGATGGCGGCCACCTCATTGGCATCGTAGCCAGCCTCGGCGATCGCGATCTCGATATTTTTATGGGCGATCACCATGGAGTCAAAGCTGAGCGTGACTGTCTGGGCTGCCAGGTCAAATCGCGCATGCTCCAGATCAACCCCGCGCAGCGGCAGGAGCGAGGTGCGCACCTTCGCAGCATCATCCTCGGTTTTCATCTGCGGAACCTTAACCACCAGCTCCCGCTGATCCTGAATGCGGCAGCCGCACAAGGTCATCACAGCTAAAATCAAAATCACAGCTATTTTTTTCATGCAATAACTATACCCCAAAAGCATGGTCATCCGCAAACCAAAAGTCTCGGTTTGCTTTACAAGGTTTGGTTGCGCCGGAAGGCTGGTTTTGTTATGCTTTGTTATAAATCACTTTGAGGAGTATTAATATGGCACATCATGCAACCAGACGATCCTTCCTGCGGACAACCGCACTCGGAATCACCGCATCATTAGCAGCACCGGGCTTTGCCGCAGACAAAGCCGTGAAACAACCGAATATTGTCGTGATCTTTCTCGATGACTCCGGTTTTGCTGATTTCAGCCCCTTCGGCAACACCGTCTACCCCACCCCCAATGTCAGCCAGCTGGCTGCCGAGGGGTGCCGCTTCACCAACTTCCATGTACCGCAGGCGATCTGCTCTGCTTCGCGCGGTGCCTTGTTAACCGGGTGCTACCCGGAACGGACCCAACTCTTTAGCGCAATCGGCCCCACCGCGCGCGGGATGGATCCCAAGTGGCCCACCATCGCCCAGATCCTCAAACCGCAAGGCTACACCTCCGCCATCTTCGGCAAGTGGCACATCGGGGACCAGCCTGAAACGCGCCCGCCTGCCCGTGGCTTTGATGAATCCTGCGGCTTGATGTACTCGAATGACATGTGGCGCTTTCACCCCGGAACCCGCAGCTTTGATAAATACCCACTGCACTTCTGGAAAAACGGCGAGGTCATGATTGAGGATGTCACACCTGAGGATCAGAAGAATTTAACCAAGTGGTACACCGAGCACGCAGTTGATTTTATCAAACGCCACCGGGAGCGCCCCTTCTTCCTCTATGTGCCGCATAATATGCCGCATGTGCCGCTGTTCGTCAGTAAAGAGTTTGAGAACAAATCCGGTGAGGGGCTCTATGCTGACGTGATGATGGAGCTTGACTGGTCGGTAGGACAGATCATGGGCGCCCTGCGGGAGAGCGGTATTGAGGACAACACACTGGTGGTCTTCACCTCAGATAACGGACCGTGGGTCAGCTACGGCGACCATGCAGGCAAAACCCCGTACCGCGAAGCCAAGGCCACCAGCTTTGATGGCGGCACCCGCTGCGCCTGCATCATGAAAATGCCCGGAAGTATAGCGGCTGGCACCACCTCCGACCAATTCTTCTGCTC
>JAQUCE010000034.1 GCA_028686345.1 Kiritimatiellia bacterium | reverse complement strand
ACCCCTAACCCCTAACCCCTAACCCCTAACCCCTAACCCCTAACCCCTAACCCCCAACCTGCTCCACTTTCATATTGGGCACAGCCGAGGGCACATCAGAGGTGATCAGAGCATCACCTGGTTCCAGCCCTGAATCCACCACGATCCACTCGCTATCACGCCAGACCACATTGATCTTCTTGAAATCAACTCGTGACTCGGCATTCATTACATACACCAACTCTCCATTATGGACAGCGGAAGATGGTATAACAAAAACATCCTGCAACTCGCGACTGGCAATAGCAACCGAGACAAAGCTGTTTAAAAGCAAGGGCACCTCCCCCTCCAAAGGTTTTTCAACCTCTATCAACACCTGCGCCATGCGCCCCAAACTCTCAATTTCAGCATCAAGGCCAGTGACAACACCCTGCCAACGAGCACTGCCATCAGCCCCGCCAGAGGGCGTTATTTCAACCTGAGCACCGGCGTTGCCATTGACAGGGAGCTGAATCCAACTGAGCTGATCAAAGGCAACGGTTGCCACAACTCTGAATTTAGAGGCATCCACAAACACACCCAGTTCACCCTGGGTAGTGATCTGTGATCCCTTTGATATACTACGGCTGATAACCAGAGCATCGAAGGGTAGCGTGATGGAGGTGCGTTGTAAGTCCAGGCGCGCCTGTTCAAGATTGGTCTTGGCTAATGCGACCGCGGCCTCAACCCGTTTTAAATGTGGTTTTCTGAGAGAAAGTTCTTTCTCCAGCTCGGAGGCGCTTTCATTATCCTCAATCATCTCCCATTCATGGCGGGCAACATCCTGATATCCAAGTTCAATCTTGTACTCATACTCAGCCTGAATCAGCTTACTCGCCGCCAGTTTTTCCAACAACAGGTAGTCGGCGCGGTCGATTTCGACAATCACATCGCCCTGTTTAATAATCTCACCCGGCTCAAATTTTGGATGCAGCTGCAATGCTTCACCGGCCACCCGCGCTTTCAAAGTCACCCGTTCCACCGGCACAACTGTTCCTGTGGCTTGTATCCGCACCACCTTATTCTGCCTGTTGACCTGCTTTGCCTCAACAAAAACATTGCGTTCCTGAGGAGTTTTTCGCTCTTGCTGAGGGGCGGTTGCCTGCATATATTTAAAAATATGAATAGAACCGAAAATCACCAGACACGGCAGTGTAATTCGCAGAAACCATATAAATGCTTTTAATCCTCTGTTCATCGTTACCCTTTTTAACGCGGCCCTTGCCTGTATCCCGCATCACGGGACTCTGTGTCGAGAGAATCGAGGGAATCGAGGGAATCGACCCTCTCAACTCTCACCTCTCACCTCTCAACTCTCCGCCACCAAGCGCCTGATAGAGTGCCATGCGGTTTAAAATCAACGCGCTTCGCGCCGCCAGTTGTCGGCGCTCCGAGAGCTGTTTGTTCGAGAGTGCGGTCAGCACACTCAGATACTCCATCAACCCTTTGCGATAGCGGTTGGTGCTCTCAGAGAGCGTCTTATCATTCAGCTCAATCTCGTTTTCAACTGCAGCCAGATACTCACTGCGGTTACGCTCGCGCACGATCGCCTGCTCCACCTCCTGAACTGCCCGCAGCACCGCATCGGTGTAGGCAATGAAACTTTCGTCCGCCACAGCACCGGCCAGGCGTGCCTCGGCCGCCCGCCGCCCGCCATCAAGGATCGGCCCCAGCAAGCCGGCAGCCAGATTGAGATGCCAGTTCTTGAACACATCCGCGATCTCATTTGACTCAAGATTCAGTGTGCCGGTCAAGGTCAAAGCCGGCAGACGATCAGCCTGTCGCGACGCGGTGATCCACTCCTGCGCCTGGAGTCTGAGCCAGGCTGCCTGCACATCCGGGCGGCGCGCCAGCAGATCAGCGGGCATACCGCACTGGGGAAAAGGGGCGAGTGTTGGCAGCGGTTCAACTCTCACCACCACAGGCAACGGGGCTGATGCCGGCGCGCCCAATAGCAGGTTGAGCCGCATGTGTTGATCATCGCGCTGCTCAGCCAGCTGGGGCAGCAACCGCTCCAGCGCGGCCACCTGGGTCGCCTGCTGATAGACATCCACCGCAGCGGAGAGCGCGGCGCGTTGGCGCACCTGCAGCACCTGGAGCGCCTGCGTGCTGGTCGCGATCTGATCCTGCACCAGTGCCATCTCCAGCAAGACAACCTTGAGTTGCAGCCAATTGCGGGCAATTTCACCGGAGATCAGCAGCGCTGTTGCGGCCACCTGTTGATCCGTGGCTGCGTAGTTCAGCTCAGCTGCCCGCTCAGCCGAGGAGATCCTGCCCCAGATATCCAGCTCATACGCGGCGGTCAGCCCCGCGAAGTAGGACTCCTGGCTCCGCTCGACACTGATGCCCCCGCGGGTTTCGCCGAATTTATCAACCCCGGCTCCCGCCCGTCCGCTCAACTGTAAATCCCCGGGCGCCCCGGCAATGATCGTGCGCTCGCGCGCCTGGCGCAACCTGGCCGCGGCGGTTGCCAGATCAAGGTTATTGGTAAATGCGCCCGCAACCAGCGCGTTCAGCTCCGCGCTCTCAAACAACTGCCACCAGCGGTCAGGCACAGAGAGCCGGGCAACCGTATTACTCTGCTCCGCCTCACCTGCCGCAGAGGAGAAATGCTCCGGCAACACGCTCGGCTCTAAAGCGCGGTGGTGCGGCGCGGGCCGCAATGAATCACAGCCGCAGAGCAGGGCTGCCAGAGCGAGGGCGAGAACAGCTGCTGTTTTAAAAAAATAATTCATGTTAGCTGCTTTAGGCTTTATGGCTAAGCTCCTTTAAGCCTGCGACAGCAAAGGTATAAATACTCTCCGCCAGAGCCTCGGTATCCTCCCAGAACTGCTCCAGCCCCTGCTTTAACTCCCCTTCCTGGGTCGCTTTCAGTGCTCCCTGAATCTCAACCAGGTGAACCAGCGGGCTGTGAATGCAAAAAGCCGCCATGGTGATGATGCTGACATCCAGATCACGACCCACAATTTTGGAGATTAACGCGAAAAACCAGGTGCGCTTCTCATTTAAATAGAGCACTTGAATCTGCTCAAAAACCGGTGAGGGCTTGTTCATTTCGCGCCGCAGGATATGTGAGAGATAACTTCTGGGACCAGGGTCGATCACATTGCGCACCCGCCACTTGATAAACGAGCGCAACTGCTCCTCCGGCGTATCCTCCTCATTCACAAACTCCTGATAGTTTTGCATGCCCAACTCAAATAAATACTCCCAGACCTTGAGATAGAGGCTCTCCTTGTTGCCAAAGTGGTAGTTAATCGCGGCAATATTGACCTCAGCCTGCGAGCAGATCATCTGATGCGTGGTGCCCTGAAAGCCGTGCAATGCAAATAGTTCAGCGGCAACCAGCAGGATACGCTCCTTGGTAACTCCCATTTTCTTTTTCATGGAAAGAGGATAACATTTTTCATGTATATGATTCAAGTGCTTATTTGAAACCCAGGCGCGTTTTTTGATGAACCATTACGATCGGGAGAAACAAGGATTGGGATAAAGATAATGATTAAGATTAGGGCCCCGCATGACCCCGATCGTCGGTCAACATCGTCGCACAGCATCGTCGGCCGATGTCGCTGGTAGAGCGACTACTACTATGCATTGCCCTGCGGAGTGCAAGGGTTGTCGTTCGGTGTAGTAGCCGCTCTACGAGCGGCATTCTGCAACAGACATGTGAAAAGCACGTCTTAGGCTGTGGTGTTGCTTCTACTGTGTCCGCCGTAGCCTTGGCGCAGGAGGATGAAGCAATTAGCGTAAGCCGGGCGATTGTTCGTCAAAGACGCGCCAAAGGATTTCATTATCTTTGTTTGGCTCATCCGTCGTCGTCCCGCAACCCGGCTTCACCCGCAAGCGGGGCTACGCCGTGGATGATTGCGAAACAAGCCGCAATAAGGCCCGACAGACAACTTTTTGCAAAGAACAATTAATTGTTTTTTCTAGTCGCCTAAGCGACTAATGGCTCTCTAACTATCGCACCCCGAGCTCCTGAAACCCGGTCAAGTTGATCTCATCAGCTGATACCCGCCGCCGAGATCGGTCATGAGCTGGTTTATATCAGCTTTGAATGCTGTTATTGAAGTGCCGGCACCCGCACCGCCGAATGTCCAGACAGTCAGGAGAACTAGCTCCCCGTCCAGAATTAGAAAAGCGGGATTGAGTCACCATCACAGTCACTCAGATTAGGGTTGGTCTCATATTGATAGAGTTCGGCAAGGTCTGAGAGTCCATCCCCGTCACTGTCCGCCAGCGAGAGAGAGGTTCCATGATTCCAACACGGGAGGAACGCCATCCGCACAGAAAATTAGAAGAGACAGGGTGGCAATAATGACAAACTGAAATATATTGTTCAAAGAACTCACAACTTACCTCTAGCTCTCATAATCGCAAGATTTAAAACTATCAATCTGCTTTGTTGCTATTCACTCAACTCCTGTCGCACAAAGCAAGAAGCTCAGATAGCCATCTTCATAAGTTGTTGAATGAAAATGTTTTCTGCAAGCAAGATGCTTGCACTACTCCATTATCACTTTTACAATCACGTCTCAATAACCCGCTTAGAAACAGCCTTCCGTCTTCGCGCTTCGCAGCTACGCCGAAAGGCTGGACAACAAATCTTACGCAGCAGCCGTTTGTTGATCACGCTTCCCTGTCACGGCGTAAAAGCGAAGCTCGGAGCCGGAAGCGTGCTCTTTGTTCTCTAACTGGGTATTGAGGATTTTGACCCCCTTAATTTCATTCCCTTTGCCTTAAGAACTAGCAAGTCTTGTGCTAAATGCTGTTTTATGTTTAAATAAAAGACACTTTTAAACAAATTAATCAGTATTATAGGGGAGTTAGGCTATGAAGCGTTTCGCAATGGGTGTGGTTTTGGCTATGGTATTCGTCCTAAAAGGTTAAACCGCCAATGCCGTACTCATCAAACTCAACCAGGAGGGAGTCAGTTTAGTGGCTGTTAGTATTGCGATGATGATTTTATTAGGCCTGCTAGCTGACTGGGTTTTCAAAAAGCTACGGTTTCCAGGTCTAGTAGGCATGCTGTTACTGGGTGTTCTATGTGGTCCCTATGTATTGAACTGGCTGGCACCGGATTTCCTGTTGGTTTCTTCTGATCTGCGCCTGATGGCATTGATTGTAATTCTGCTACGCGCCGGATTTGAACTCAGCCTTGAGGCTCTGGCAAAGGTAGGGAAACAAACGCTGTTGATGTCGTGCATTCCCGGACTTTGCGAGGGGATTACGATTACTTTGCTCGGCCCGTTGTTCCTGAACCTGACACACCTGGAATCGGCCATGCTCGGCTTTATTCTCGCCGCTGTTTCCCCTGCCGTGGTAGTGCCTTTAATGATTCGTTTTATCGACGAGCAGCGCGGCGCAAAAAAAGGAATCCCGACGATGATTCTGGCGGCAGCTGCGATTGATGATGTATTTGCTATAACTATTTTTTCAGTGTTGTTAGGTTTTTATAGCGGCCAATCCATAAACATGGTCTGGGCCGTGGCTGGAATTCCCCTTTCCATCCTGCTGGCTGTCGGCATTGGAGCGCTGCTGGGAGTTATTTTGTGTCGGCTATTTGAGCGGTTCAACCCGCGTGCCACCAAACGAGTTCTGGTTGTGATTGGGGTTTCAATTGTGCTGGTACGCGTGCAGCAGTTATTGGAAGGCACCATTCCCTTTGCCGCCCTATTGGCTGTCATGGCGCTTGGATTCATCATTCTGGAAAAACGCGAACATATGGCGCATGAGCTATCTGCCAAGCTCGGCAAGATCTGGATCTTAGCCTCCATTTTACTGTTCACACTAGTTGGCGCACAGGTGAATATTCCTGTGGCACTGAATGCCGGGTTGGCGGGGCTTGGCTTGATTGTTTGCGGACTGATTGCCCGTAGCGCGGGTGTCCTGCTCTGCCTGATTCGTAGCCCGCTCAACCGCAGTGAGCGGTTTTTCGCCACAATCGCCTATCTGCCGAAAGCAACTGTTCAGGCGGCTATCGGTGCAATTCCCTTGGTAACAATGACACAACTGGGCCGAGATACCGCCGCTGGAAATACCATTTTGGCGGTCGCTGTACTCAGCATCCTGTTCACCGCACCGCTGGGTGCTTGGCTCATCTCCTGGGCAGGGCCGCGTCTATTAACCGTCGATAGTGAAGCAGAACATGCCGCATTGGATGCCATCAGGGAGAGTGACGCCATTGCCGGAGTTTAGATTTTTGATTTCCCGCATGTTCCCAATCGTCCACCAACATCGTCGCACAGCATCGTCGACCGATGTCGCTGGTAGAGCGACTATTACACATGCGCTGCACTGCGGAGTGCAAGGGTTGTCGTTCGGTGTAGTAGCCGCTCTACGAGCGGCATTCTGCAACAGACATGTGAAAAGCACGTCTTAGGCTGTGGTGTTGCTTCTCTGAAGCAATTAGCGGATGCCGGGTGGTTGTCCGCCAAAGGCGCGCCAAAGGATTTCATTATCTTTGTTTGGCTCATCCGTCTTCAGGCTTCGCAATAGCTACACCCGGACAAGTCGTCCCGCAACCCGTCTTCGCTCGCAACCCGGCTTCGCCCGCAAGCGGTTCTACGCCGTGGCATGGCGGGGCTGCGCCGGACAAGTTCCGCCAACCCTACACGTTTCCACTTTGATGAAAGCTTGCAGGTCGCACGGTAGGCGCGAAGCAAGGAAGTCGTGGGCGACTGTGGACGGCATTAGAGCCATCAGCTTGCGTGGTAAAGTCAGCCGCATAGCGACTGACCTCCTTCCGCGCTTACTTCGTTGAACATTGATTTTTGGGATGATTTGCCAGTTGACAATGATCCGTTGAAGGTGTTTAATGGTGCCGTACCAAGAAATCCCAAAAAATCCCAAAGAAGTTCAAAAATGTCAGAGCAGGTTAACAGGTCAATATCGAGCGTTCCCACTGTCGGGACGTTGGTTGATATTGTGGGGCGCAAGTTGGATCCAAAGCGCAGGCTGACCGTGAGTGCGGGGTGGCGCGAGGTGATGGGGTATCCGTCGTATGTCTATCTGGTTCCAGGTGTACTAGCCACCAATGACGGGAATGGCAGTGAAGAGGCGGTGGGCTGTATTGAGATTGTGCCGCCGCCGGTGATGGATGCCAGATTACGGGTTCTGCATGAACTTGATGAGGATGAGCCGGAGCGGGTGGCAATGGAGAGGTACTGCCGGGATATTGCCCAGAGTTATTTTGATACGGAGGGGCGCATCAGGATCCCTGAGCGATTTCTGGAATATGCGGGGATTACCGAGAGTGTGATGATGAGCGGGGCGAACGACAGGATTAAGGTTTGGGCCGTGGATGAGGTCAATGAAAACACAAAAATTGATTTTGAAGCGTTTAAAAAGGCCCGCATAGCAATGCGACCAAGAAAACGCGGTGTTTAAGTCATTGAAAATCAACTAGTTAAAAAGTTTTCAAATTTTGCTAATTGCCGCTTGACAAATCAACCCCAGAGTAGTTTAATCTTGTTGTGTCAAGGAATGTCAATTTGGAGCATGTTGTGTCTGAAAGTGTCAAAGCAAAGCAAAGCGAGTTCACCTATGTTGGTGTACTGGTTGACACGGTTTGCCGCAGTTTGGATCCTAAGAAGCGGTTGACGATCAGCGCTGGATGGCGTGAGGTGATGCGGCAGCCTGATTATGTGTATCTGATGCCGGGTAAGAACGGGGCTGGTGTTAGTTGCGTGGATGTGATTCCACCACAGATCTTTGACTCGCTTTTCCGGGAGATGCAGGGGATGTCGCGCACGGACCCGCGCTGGAGTGCTGTTAATTTCATTTGTGACTCAGCCTCGCAGGTCTATCTTGACATTCAGGGGCGCATTCGGATACCTGAAAAATTCCTTAAATTCGCGGGTTTGGAGGACAAGGTTGTGATGGCAGGCTCCAATGATCGCATCAAGGTTTGGCATGACGATGGAAAGGCAAGCCCGGAGGAGATTGATCTGGATGCGTTTGAAGCAGCGTGCAACTTGGTCAACTTTTAAGGTTGAGATTTATCTTTGATTTTAATCGCGGATTTGAGCGTTGAGTGTGAGGAACGGACGCGTGATTCTGCAGGATGTTCATTCCGCGATTTTTGATTTGCAACGGCTGGGAGTATGAATGCACGTTCCGGTGTTATTATCGGAGAGCCTGGAGGCGCTGGCAATTGAGCCGGGCGGGGTTTATTGTGATGGGACGCTGGGATTAGCAGGGCACGCGGCGGAGATTTTGAAACGCGCCGGGGCTGGTGGTCGCTTGCTGGGCATTGATAAAGACAGTGTGGCACTGAAGGAGGCGGCTCGGCGACTGGAGCATATCGCCGGTGAGAAAAAGCTGGTGCACGGCGGGCATGGTGATATTCGACGGATTGCCGCTGACAACGGGTTTTCAGAGTTGGATGGGATTTTGCTCGACTTAGGTGTTTCATCCTTCCAGCTTGACACACCTGAGCGAGGGTTTAGTTTCCAGCGTGACGGAAAGCTTTCGATGCTGATGGATGCCGACGCCGAGAGCGCCGGTGCCGCCGAACTGCTGGCAAAGAGCGACGAGAGGGAGCTGACAGAGCTGTTCCGCCGCTATGGAGAAGAGCCGCGGGCGCGCAGAATTGCCGAGGCGATCATCAAGGCGCGCGAGAGCGCGGCAATTGAAACCACCGTGCAACTGGCCGACATTGTCAGTGCCGCGGTTGGAAGGTCTGGCGCGAAGCATCCGGCGACCCGAGTTTTTCAGGCGTTGAGAATGGCGGTTAATTCGGAGCTGGAAGAGCTTGAACAGGCACTTGAAGATGGACTCTGGCTGTTGAAGCCGGGTGGACGGATGGCGGTGATAACCTTTGAGAGCTTAAGCGACCGGATTGTGAAGCGACATTTTGCGAATCATGCCGGACGCTGGGTCTCGCTGCAGCAAGGCGGCGAGTGCTGGGAGGGTGAGCTGCCACCCGTGGAACGGGTCACGCGGAAACCGGTTAAGGCCGGTACGTGTGAGTTACGCAACAACCCCCGCGCCAGGTCGGCGAAGTTGCGGGTTGTCAAGCGCGTGGCTGAGCCGCACAAAAATAAAGCGAATCGGTATTGATTTGTCGGCTGGTTTAAGATATGTTTAAAAGAGGTGAGTTATGACTAGAAGATCGTTTAAAAAAAAGCGCAATCGGAAGCGCACCCTTCACGCCAAACGCTCCTGGCACACGGTTTCTTTTGCCGGGATGGTGTTTTTGGCGGTTGGTTTGGCTCTGTTTTATGGCGCTTACATAAATAAAAACACGACGCTGCAGCAAGATCTCAATACCAAACAGGCGGAGCTTGGGAGATTGACTGAGCAGTGTCTGCGTGCAGAGTCGCGCTGGAATGCGCTGAAAAGCAAGGATAACCTTCAGCGGGCAATGGGCAGGCACGGTATTGAGATGGAGCCGCCGCAGGCGCATCAGATTGTCAAGATGGGTAAGGATGGATTGCCAATTCAGAATCAGCACTCAGTGGAGTGGTATGCTAAAAACCGCAGCGAACGGGAGCGCGGGAATGTGGTGAAAACCAATGTTGATCGGTAGAGCGCGAAGTTTTGAGATGGTGGAGAGATGGATGACAAGTATTTCAAATACTGGGTGGTGGCTGTTACGGCGGTTTTCTTCATGCTGTACGCGGCTGTGGGGTACAAACTTTGCCGTGAACATTTAGCAACTCCGGATAAAAATTCAGCCAGAGTGAGTCAATATGACAACAAACGGCTGGGTCTGCGCGGAAAAATATACGACTGCAACGGCACACAGCACCCAGTTGCAATGAGCCTGGTGACTAGAGAGTACTTTGTTGACCCCCACACGAACTCTGTCAAACTGGCGCACCGGACCAATCTCATCCCGGTGGTAACACACATCTCACAGGCCTTGGCCTTGGATCCGGACGAAGTTTGGATTAAATTTCTGGATATCTCGCGGGATGAGTACAAACATACCCTGCTGAATAATGATGACCAGCATCTCTGGGAGCAAAAACGCACCCGCAACCGTAATAATCTGCTGTTGGTTTCGCCTGATGAGGATGCTTACACAGTGCTCACAAACGAAACTCTGGTCTCCGGGGTTGGCATAAGAAGCAAGGTCGTCCGCTCTTACTCGGATGGGCGCGGGATGTCGCATGTGATTGGTTTTGTCAACAGCCTGGGCGAAGGCGGCAGCGGGATTGAGCTGCGTTATGACTCCTATCTTACTGGCGTAGATGGCAGGACCGAGGGCAAAAAGGATGCCAAACAACATCCGATTGCCTCCAAAGTTAGACTTGAAGTCCCGCCTTTGAACGGGTCGGATGTCTACCTGACGCTGGATCACAACATTCAGTATGAGGTGGAAAAAGCGTTGAAAAAAGCGGTCGAGGCTTTTAATGCCGAGGGGGGATGGGCGATTGTTGAGCGGGTACAAACCGGCGAGATTCTGGCCATGGCCTCGTTTCCTGACTTTGAGCCGGAGCACTATAATAATGTCAACTCCAATATATGGAATAATCAGGCTCTGACCGTGAACTATGAGCCGGGCTCGGTTATGAAGCCGATTGTGATTGCCGCCGCTCTGAATCAGAGAGTTATCAGCGAGCGTACTGTCATGGACGTTGGCAACGGCCACTGGTTCTACTGCAACCGTATCCTGCGTGACCACGTCAAAGGGATGGTTGACACCAAAAAAGCATTAGTGAAATCCAGCAATATCTTCTGCGCCAAAGTCGGACTGATGATGGGCAATGATAATCTCTACCGATATTTGCGCGCATTCAATTTCGGCAGCAAGCTGAGGATTGATCTGGGAGGCGAGCAGTTCGGCATTCTGCACCAGCCGGACAAATGGGATAAGCTTAAGCCCACGCGGATTCCAATCGGCCAGGGCGTGGCGGTCACTGCCTTACAGATGGTGAATGCGTTCGCCTGCCTGGCCAACGACGGGGTGCTGATGCAGCCCTATGTTGTCAGCAAGATTGTCTCCCCCAACGGCGAGGTGGTGTTCTCAAACAAACCTCAAGTGATCGGGCGACCGGTACGAAAGGAAGTTGCCCACAGTGTCAGGGAAATGATGGTGGACATTACCCGTCCGGGTGGCACCGGAATGCGCGCGGCAGTCAAGGGCTATACTGTCGGCGGCAAGACAGGCACTGCTCAAAAACCAGTCAAAGGTCATTACTCCGAGACTGATTATTACGCCTCTTTTGTCGGGTTTGTCCCGGCGCGGGAGCCGGTTTTCGCGGTGCTGGTGACCATTGACACGCCCAAGCCGCAACATACCGGCGGCTATGTGGCGGCACCCGTTTTCGCGGAGATCGCCACAATAACAGCGAAATACCTTGAAGTTCCACCGGATGATATAGATGACGAGTAGATAAATATGAAGATAAAAGAGATAGAAGAGCTGCAGCCCTTGATTGTTGACCGCTCTGGCGACTTTGAGTTCAAGGGAGTTGCCTGTGACTCCCGCCAGGTGCGCCCGGGTGATCTCTTTGTCGCGGTTCCGGGTGCTAAAGAGGATGGCGGCCGCTACATTGATACTGCCTTGAAAAGAGGTGCCGCCGGAGTTGTCGGCGAGCATATTCCGCTGTTCATTAAACAGGATTATGTCAAGGTCAGTGACGCGCGTCTGGCTCTGGCTTTGCTCTCAGGGGCGATCAATGCCTGGCCGGCGAAAAAAATGGATGTGTTTTCCATCACCGGCACCAACGGCAAGACCACCACTGTTTGGCTGCTGGGCGAGATGCTCAAAGCGGGCGGCCGTCAGGCAGGGATTTTCACCACGGTCTGTGCTGCCTATGCGGGACGTGAGATTCCCGCTGTACGCACAACCCCGCCCGCCAATGAACTCCATCGCCTGCTGGCTGATATGCGGCGGAGCGGCTGTGACGCGGTCGTGCTGGAAAGCTCCTCACACGCGCTGATGCAAAAACGTGTGGCAGGTATCCCCTTCGCAGGTGGGATTTTTACCAATCTTTCGCAGGATCATCTGGATTATCACAAAACAATGGATGAGTATTTCGCGGCCAAGCTGCTGTTGTTCCAACAGATGGCTGAGTTGAACCCCGGTGCCCCGGCAGTCTGCTGTATTGACACTCAATATGGCCTCAAAATGGCGGAAGAGATCAAACGCTTGCCCTTAACGCTTATTACTACCGGATTTTCAGAGCAGGCCCAGTTGAGGGCAGCCGGCGTGGTCGGGTCGGCGGCTGGCAGTGAATTTACCATGCAGGGCTGCGGCAGTAACGCTGTCAAGGTGCAAAGCGCTCTTGCGGGGCGCTACAATGTGGAGAACATCCTTTGCGCCGCTGCCATGGCGCAAGCCGTGGGAGTTGCCTGGAGCGCTATTACAGCGGTAATTCAGCAGGTTCGACCGCGCTGGGGCCGGCTGGAGCGGGTTCCTCTGCCAAACTCGCCGGTGGCGGCGTTTGTTGACTACGCGCACACTGATGACGCGCTCAAGAATGTTTTAACAACCCTGCGCGAGATCACCCGCGGCCGCTTGATTGTGGTCTTTGGCTGCGGTGGCGACCGCGACAGATCCAAGCGCCCCTTGATGGGTAAGATCTGCGCTGAGCTTGCCGATGAGGTTGTGGTCACATCCGATAACCCGCGCCACGAAGAGCCCGAGCAGATTATCGAGGAGATTCTCTCCGGAATCGTCTCGCGTGAGCATGTCACGGTTTGTGTTGATCGGCGAGCGGCTATCCGCAAAGCTCTGCGTATGGCCGGGCCGGATGATGTTTTATTGGTGGCTGGCAAAGGTCACGAGTGCTTCCAGGAGTCGGCTGGGCGTTCAGTTCCGTTTGATGACAGAAAAGTTTTGATTGATGAATGCGAATAAAAACAGAGTGACCAAGGAGGTGACCTTCAATGCAATGGAGTTTGCCAGCTGGGTGGGGGGCACCCATCAGAATCTGCCGGAGAGCTTTTGCGGTGTCACCCAGGATACCCGCGATCTGAAGCCTGATATGCTCTATGTCGCAGTGCGCGGCGAGCGCTATGACGGCCATGATTTCATTCAAAAGGCCTTTGATGCCGGGGCATCCGCCGCACTGGTTGATCAGGAGCTGAGAGCTGTTCCGGGTGCGGTGCGCTGGCCTCTGATTCGGGTGGCTGACACCCGGCGCGCTCTCTTAGATGCCGCCCGCGCCTGGCGGGCCTGCTCCACCGCCAAAATCATAGGTGTCACCGGCAGCTCAGGCAAGACCACCACCCGCGAAATCACCGCCGCGCTGCTCTCCGGCGCTGGCCGCGTAGGCGGCACCTATGGCAACCGCAATAACGAGATCGGTCTGCCGCTGAGTATACTCTCCATGGCACCGGGTTGCGAGTTTGGTCTGTTTGAGTTGGGCACCAACCATCCGGGTGAGATTGCCCTGCTAGCCGAAACTCTCCTGCCGGATGTGGCGGTGATCACCAGCGTGGGCTCTGCGCATATCGAGAATTTCGGGTCAACCGAGGCGATTGCGGATGAGAAAGGGGCACTGCTGAACTCCTTAGCCTGCGATGGATTTGCGGTTCTAAGCCTGGAGATGACCCACTTCGAGCGCCTGCGGCACGCTTATGATGGCAGGGTTGTGACAATCTCGCTGATGGATAAAAGCGCGGATTTTCACGGTGAAGTTCTCGATGCCATGTGCGGACAGGTAGCTGTGACTGAAAAAGCGTCGGGAGCGCGTCTGGAGTTGCGTAGCGGGCTGCCAGGCCAGTATAATATTTACAACTTGCTGCTCTCCTTTGCCGTTGCCCGCGGCTTAGGGATTGACGCTGAGATTGCGGAAAAATCGCTGGGCGGGATTGATATTCCCGGCATGCGCTGGCAGAGGCTCAAAACCGAAGGGGGCGTCAACTTTATCAACGACGCCTACAACGCCAATCCAGAGAGCGTGAAAGCAGTGCTGGAGGTTTTCCAGCGGATGGCTTCCGTTGGACGCAAGGTGGCGGTGCTGGGCGATATGCTGGAGTTGGGCGCGCATGCGGAGAGCGGCCACCGCGGGGTTGGCGCAGCTGCTGGCGCCATGCACCCGGATTTATTGTGTCTAGTCGGTCCGCTGGCCCGCCGGTTTGTCGCGCCTGAAGCGGTTTCCAGCGGTCTGGCCCGTGAAAAAGTCCTTTGTTTTGAGGATGCCGCCGCTGCCGGACGAGAGCTGGCCGGGTGGCTGCGTGCCGACGATCTGGTTTTACTGAAAGGTTCGCGGGGTATGCGCTTGGAGGAGGTGCTGGATGAATTTTGATGGAATCAATGCGTTGGTTTTGGGAGGTGGTGTCAGTGGCGCAGCCGCGGCGCGCCTGTTAATTTCAAAAGGGGCGCGGGTGACGCTGGCCGACGGGAACGACACCGCTGCTTTGCGAGCTGCATTGGAGCGAGCGCAGGCTGACGGTGCCCGGCTGTGGCTTGGTAAAAAAGAGCTGCCGACTGAAGCTTTCGATCTTTGCGTTGCCAGCCCGGCATTTGCGCTGGACCATGGCTGGATCAAGTTTTGCGGCTGCCGCAACATACCGGTCATCTCAGAGCTTGAACTTGGCGCCCGCTGCTGGAAGGGCGGCATCATTGCTGTAACTGGCAGCAAAGGGAAAAGTTCGGTGGTGAAGCTGTGCGCCGACACCCTGAACCTGGCCGGCAAAAGCGCCTCCCCGGCGGGAAACTACGGGATTCCGCTATCCAGCTTGGCGCTCGAAAAACCGGAGCTCGAGTGGGCGGTCACAGAGGTCAGCTCTTTTCAGATGGAGCACACGGCTTACCTGCCCTCGGATGTCGCGATTCTCCTGAATGTGCAGCCCGATCATCTGGACCGACATGGCAACTTGGAGCGCTACAGGGAGCTGAAGCTCAAAATGTTCAAAATTATGCGTGAAGGGGCGCCGGCGTTCCTGCCGGAAAGCCTGGCTGTTGATGGAGCTATAGCAGAGCGTCTGGAGCTGCTGCGCTTCGGAGTTAACGCTGATGCAAATTGGCGCTGGCAGGCAGGGTGCCTGCGCGGCGTGCAGGCAGGCGGAGCGGTTGAAATTGATCTGCGCGGCGGGTGGTTTGATAACGAAATCTTCGGAGTCTCGGCTGCCGCCGCGGCCGGAGTGCTGCACGCGGTTGGAGTGAGCGCAACACAGATTGAGAGGGGATTTAAGCAGTTTGTACCGCTGGAGCATCGTATGGAACACTGTTATCGCAGCTGCCGGGGGGTGGATTTCATCAATGACTCCAAGGCAACCTCTATTTCGGCTGTGATGGCGGCACTTAAAATGGTCAAAACGCCTGTCAGATTGATTGCAGGTGGGCTTTTAAAGGAAGATTTGTCGGAAAACATCAAAGAATTACTGGCATACAAGAGTAAAAAAGTATATCTTATAGGACATTGCAGTCAAGAGATGTTTGATGCTTGGTCAGAAGTGGTACAATGTGTTCAATGTGGAGCGATTGAAGAGGCTGTCAAGGCATCGGTCAGCGAGTCTCAAGCAGGTGAAACTGTATTGTTATCGCCAGGAACTGCGAGTTTTGATCAATTTAACAGTTATTGCGAAAGAGGAAAGCGTTTTAAAGAGCTGGTTCGTACGGTTGCGGATTAGAGGGCGGTTTTCTTCTGGAGTGTAAGAAAAAGGAGGGATAATGAAGTACAATACATTACGCCTATTGGTAGGCATGAATCTGCTGGCTGGAGCTTTGTTTTTTCAGGGCTGCGCTCTGACTAAAAAAAAGACAGATGTCAATGACTCAAGGGATCTTCCGGAGCTGGAAGCGGTGACAGTTGAGACAATTGCCCCGCCCGCCCCAGTGGTGATCGAAAGACACCCGACTCTGACGCGCCCGAGCGCGCCGCTTGTTCCGGTTAAGCCCGTGACAACTCCGTACACTATCACAAAGGGTGACACAATTTCAGGTGTCTCTTATCGCTACTATCTGCGCTGGCAGGATGTAATGGCCCTTAACCCGGGGATTGATCCCACGCGTCTGCGCATTGGACAAGTGATTCAACTGCCTGGCCATGTTGATTTTGGCAAATCCAGGGCAGTGTCCCAGCCGACAAGCGTGAAGAAGAGCGTTGCGCCAAGTTCAACAGCTGCCAATATCACAGCACCCAAGGTCTCGGCCCCGGTCTATAGCGGACCAGCCACAACCTATGTTGTGAAAAAAGGCGACTCGCTTTCCGTGATCGCTTACAAGCACGGCATCAATACCGCGGCCCTGCGTGCAGCCAATAATCTGAAGTCTGACCGCATTCTCGTTGGCCAGAAACTGCAGATACCCGGTAAGTCAGCAACCCCAGCTGCGGCTGACACCACAGCCCAAAAGGTGCCTGCGCCACCACCAGCGAAACCTGTTGCCAAGCCAGGTGTCGAGAGCCCGCCCGTTGAAATCAAGGCAGTGGATACGCCGCCGGCAGGTGGACTTGATGCGGCAATCCCCGAGATCCAGGTGGATGGGGTTGACGAAGAGGAGCCGCCGGTTGCGGCTGGCAGCGCAAACCTCCAGACCTACACAGTTAAAGAGGGCGAGGATGTGTATGCAGTGGCAATTCGCTGGGGTGTGAGCCCCAACGAAATTAAAACACTCAACAATCTTAAATCCATTGAGCTGCAGCCCGGTTCGGTTATTAAAATCCCGAGCGTGAAGTAGTTGTCTCTATGCTCCTTGTTTTGCGACAGGCGCTTAGGGATAAGAGCCTGGCTCCGCGCCCGGCGCGGAGTGGAAAAGTGCGCGAATGAAGCGGCAGCGCCTTTGGCGCGGGGGCAACGTAGCTCCGATTTCCAATCGGACATGTCCGGTTGGAAACCGGACCTACTGAGGTCGACTGCGCCGTCGGTTGACGATAGCGGCGATGATGTTGGTGGGCGATTTTCAGGGGCGGGTTTTTTAATCGTAATCCGCTATCGTCGCACAGCATCGTCGACCGCAGCGGTAGGGCACGGCCTCCACCGCGCCGCCTGAACGACCTTGCAGCGCAAGCGCAAACCTTGTCGTTAACTTTGTCGGAGTGGAATGAACGCGCTGCGTTGCTTTTGAGGTAAAAAACTTCCGTCCATGATTGCGAAGTATATCCGCCGCTATGCGGTGGATGATTGCGAAGTATATCCGCCGCTATGCGGTGGATGATTGCGAAGTATTTCCGCCGCTATGCGGTGGATGATTGCATAACACGCCGCAATAAGGCCCGATAGACAGCTTTTCGGAAAGAGCAGTTAATTGTTTTTTCCAGTCGCCTAAGCGACTAAGACAGGATGCGGTAGAGAGATGATGCGGACAATATCGTTTAAATGGCGGCACTTTAAAGATTCTTTAAAGAGTATTGATAAGCGTCAAACATTGATTGTAGTGCTCTCCCTTGCGTCTCTGACACTGCTGGCCATGGGCTTGATTGTCCTGCATTCAGCCAGCTCTGAACAGTCGATCAGATTGCATAATAACCGCTATGAGCTGATTCACAAGCAGCTGATTTGGGCTGGCTTGGGGCTGGTTTTAGCGTTTATGGCAAGGGGTTTCGACTACCATCATTTTAAACTTGTCAGCGTGAGCTTCAAGATCGGCAAGCGGAGGTTCTGTCAGGTTCCTGTTCTGACAATCCTCCTTTTTTTAGTGGTTATAGTCGCTCTGATTCTCGTTTACATCCCCCCTGTCGGCCTCAATGTTAACGGGAGCTGGCGTTGGTTGAATTTAAAGTTTTTCCGCTTGCAGCCTAGCGAATTTGCAAAGATTATCATTGTGATTGTCATGTCGGTCTGGTTAGACCGTATTGGCAGCAAGGCTAAAAGTTTCAGCAAGGGGTTAGTAGCCTCCTCCCTGATTGTCGCACCTGTTGCAGGGCTGATATTTTTCCAGGTTGATTTGGGCGCAACCGTGGTGATTGCAACCCTGGCGGCAGCGTTGATGCTGGTTGCGGGTGTTAGTCTACGGTATTTACTGCCTATCTCCGGGGTTGCTGTTGTCGGAGCGGCTGGTTATATTTTTAGTTCGCCAAACCGTTTGAACCGCGTTTTAGACTGGTGGAGCGGGCAGGGCGATCATGTCCGGGAGTCGCTCCTGGCCATTCAGCGGGGTGGTATGCGGGGTGTCGGCTTCACCCATTCACTGCAGAAATATCGCTATCTGCCTGAGTCGCACACTGATTTTATCTTTCCTATTGGCGCTGAGGAGTTCGGTTTGTTTTTTTCGCTGGCTGTTGTCTTGCTGTTTGTGATAATTTTAATTTGCGGAATGCTGATCAGTTGCAATGCCCCGGATAAACTTGGGCGGTACATGGCCTTTGGCCTCACCATTCTGATCACCTTTCCCGGTTTGTTCAATCTGATGGTGGTGACTGATCTGGTACCAACCAAGGGGATTGCGCTTCCATTCTTCAGCTATGGCGGAACCTCAATCTTCTCCATTCTAATTGCGGTCGGCATGTTGATCAATGTTGCCAGACATATCGGGGAGAGCAGCGAGCGAATACACACCCGACGCGAGCGCAACGCCATCCGCACCATCTAAGAGCATTCAAGCCATGAAACTCTTTGGCAAAAAACCCGCACCCGAAAAGCTGCGCAGCACAGCGGTTGGCGAGTGGGGCGAGCAAGTCGCCTCAGCAGCCCTCAAGCGCGCTGGTTACACCCTTCTGGGACATAACATCAGGCCGAACAAGCACGATGAGATCGACATTGTGGCGCGTACCGGGGAGACGCTGGTCTTTGTCGAGGTCAAGACGCGCGGCTCCGAGGATTTCGGACGCCCGGCCACTGCAATCAAAAGCGAGAAGCGCCACGCGCTGAACCGTGCCGCGGCAGCCTACCTGCGCAAGGCGAATTATCCTGATCTCTATTACCGCTTTGACGTGGTGGAGGTTGTGGGACAACCCGAGGACAAAGAGCCTGTTGTGACGCATGTTGAGAACGCCTTCCCCTTTGAGCGGCGGTTTAAATTCCCCGCAGGGCGCGGACGTTGCAGGTAAGCAAACAATTTTTTGTCACAGAGACGCTGAGGGAGGAGGTCAGTCGCTATGCGGCTGACCATACTGCGTGCCCGGATCACCAGACCACTGGACATAGACGTGAAAAACTTAGTGTTTTTGCCTTATTTTCCGAACAATAGTTCGTTTTATATTTGCACTTTACGCGCGCGTGTTGCGTAATTAGTGCCCACTATGAATGAAGGCTAAAGGCTTAGTTTGTTTTCCTGTACCTTTTTTTTAACCACGAAAATCACGAAAAGCACGAAAGAGGTGCGTAGCTGATTTTTAACCACAAAGGGCCTAGCGCAGCATAGCCACAACCAATTTTTTGCCCGCGAATCTCCGCGAATATTGTGCTAAAAATACAATTCATGTTGTCAAAAGTGATCTTGTGATAAGGGTATTTCAAGCGATTAGCGACCCCGCGCATCCGTCTTCGTCCCGCAAGCGGAACTACGCCGGGACAAGTGGCGGGGATGAAATACCCTTATCCTTTCGCGGAGATTGCCAGTCGCTTTGCTCCTTGCCTCATCTTCGATGATGCCCTACTACGCTACGCTTCGTTTCGCGGGCAAAAAACTCTGTGTCTCTGTGAGAGATAAAAAACGTGCAAAAAACAAGAATATGAATGATAGCAGTACAAAGAGCACAAAGAGCCGCGCCGGAGCTCGGCGTTTCCAGGGTTTCCCCATTTTTTACCTCAACACTTTTACCTAATAAAACAACGCAGTAATCTTTGTGGGCTATGTGTTCCTTGTGGTTTCAAAAATTAAAGTGCAACCATTTTGACCCCCTATGTCCAGTGATCAGATCACCCGCGTGCCACCCGCAGTCGCCCGCATAGCGGACGACTTCCTTGCTTCGCGCCTACCGCGCGACCTGCAAGCTTCATCACAGTGGAAACGTGTAGGGTTGGCGGCCCTTGTCCGGCATAGTTCCGCAATGCCACGGCGTAGCCCCGCTTGCGGGCGAAGCCGGGTTGCGGGACGACGACGGATGAGCCAAACAAAGATTATGAAATCACTTGGCGCGCCTTTGGCAAACAACCGCCTGGCATCCGCTAATTGCTTCTGAGAAGCCACCCTACACCCCAAGGCGCGACTTTCACGAGCCTGTAGCAAAATGCCGCTCGTAGCGCGGCTACTACACCGAACGACAAGCCTTGCATTCCGCAGTGCAACGCGTGTGTAGTAGTCGCTCTGCGAGCGACATCGGTTGTCGATGCTGTGCGACGATGTTGACCGACGATTGGGAACATGTGTGGGCTCGTCCACACGCATCGTCGCCGCTATCTTAAACCGACCTCTAAAATCCAAAATCCAAAACCCAAAATCTAAACTCCGCGCCGGCGCGGACTTAGGCCCTTACTAAAGGGCGAGACATGTCGCTCCTTAAATCTACCAGGCTGCAACAGATTTTCCTACCCCTTTATTTTTCTACCCCAAAAACAACCTAGCGTAGCCTCTGAGCCGCTCAGTGTCTCTGTGGCAAAAAACTGGTTGCCTGTCTGTGACAGGCGGCTATGCAGCGTTAGGTTCTTTGTGGTTTTAAGAACAACGCAGCAATATCTTTTACCACCCATTTTTCGCCAGCTTGAATGAAGTACCTCAAGCTTCCAGCTTGAATGAAATTATGCAGGCTAAATTGAATTACACTCAAAATATATGATATTTTTCAATAGTTTTAATTATGGTTGCGCCCCTGTTCAGAAGACACGCAAAAGCGTGAACTACATACGGTTTCTGGGTATGTAGTGCACGCTTCAGCGTGTCTTCAGCCATAATTAGAATTGCTGGGATATTATCAGTGTCATCTTGATTTTTCCGCATAGCGTCGTCATAATATAAAGCTGGTTTAGTGGTATTGCCCATTGTTTTCGCCTTGGTTTTTCTCTGCTAGGGTTTAAATATACGAGAGGAGCGGTTTATGGCGTATCTAAAACGGTCGTTGATTTTTTCAATGTTTGTGTTCCTGGCATGCTCGGAGTCCTTCGGACGAAATACTCTGCAAGTGGAGCTTCTTGGTAAAATTACGGATTGCCAGGGTGTGGCAGCTCTGCGCCCGCTGGTGCAGGAGCGCTGGACACCCCTGGCTACAGGCGTGTTGGTGGATTCAGGCGATCTGATTCGGTGTGAAAAGCGCGGCGCCAATGCGGTGCGGTTGCGCTTCAACGAAGGTGGCGGAGCGATCATCGGCCCCGGTAGTTTGGTTGAACTCACGCGGCCCGGAGTATTGAAGATCATCAGGGGCGAGGTTGAGGTTGAATCAGCAGCTAAAAAATCTCTGATGGTTGAACTGCCTGGCAACAAACAGGAGCAGGTACTGGGCAGGGCCATTTTCCAGGTGAAAGAGCCGAGCTATGGCAAGTTGGAAGATGAGCCACCTTGGCTGAAATATTTTAAAGGCACAATCGGCAGGGAGCCGATGGGCTCGCTGCTGGCGAATGTTGAGGGGCGCAATCTGCCTTTGACACCGGGCTATCACAAGGTGACGGTGGATATCCGTGACCAGATTGCCAGGACAATCGTTGAAGAGTCGTTCGTGAACAACACCAGCGGCACCCTGGAGGGGATCTTTCATTTTCCGCTGCCGCAGGATGCTTCCATATCAGGGTTCGGCATGTGGATTGGTGATGAGCTGGTTGAGGCGGATGTTGTGGAAAAACAGCGGGCCCGCGAGATCTATGAAACGATCCTGCGTGAACGACGCGATCCCGGGTTGCTGGAGTGGAGCGGCGGCAACATTTTTAAAGCGCGCGTTTTCCCCATATTTGCACACTCTGAAAAGAGGATTAAAATAACCTATACCCAGGTGCTCCCCATGGAGAACGGGGTGTATCGCTACAGCTATGCGCTGCAGTCGGAGATGCTGAAACAGTTCCCTTTGCGCGAATTAGAGTTAAAGGTCAGCATTCACTCTGAACAGCCGCTGGAGATGGTTCTCTGCCCGACGCATGAAACGCGCCTTACTCAAACTAAAAATTCCGCGCAGGTGGAGTTCTCCGCGCAGGAGTATACTCCCAGCCGGGACTTTGAGGTATTGGTTGAAACAGACAAAGCGCCTGAGGTGGTTGTGATTCCGCATCAAAGGGGGGATGACGGATATTTTCTACTCCAGGTTGCGCAGCCGCACGCCGGTCAGGCAGGCGGACGGAAGCTGATCAATGACGGCCCGCCACTCGACCTGGTTGTTATGGCTGATACCTCAGCGTCGATGGACAGCGAACAGCGCGGGCGGCAGGAGGAGTTTATCGCGTTTCTGATGGGCTCGCTGGGAAGCCGTGATTGCTTGCAGGTGGCGGCGGTGGACATGGATTGTCACTGGATCTCAGGAGATGATCCCGAGGCGGTCAGGGATTTTCTTTCACACCGCGCCTCCCTTGGCCTTACCGATTTAGAGCGGGTGTTCGGGGAAGTTTTTGATAAGTGCGGAGCTGGAACTCATATTATTTATCTGGGTGACTGCGTTGACACTACCCGTGGAGCGGATCCGGTTGATACTGTCCGCAGGTTGACAACCCTCTACAAAGCCAAAGGCAAGGGGCGTATTCATACCGTGGCCATTGGCAACAGTTTTGAATCCGGGGTGATGAAAGCGCTGGCCAATGTGAGCGGTGGTTCAACCCGCCGACTTCAGGGTGACACTCCGGCGCGGGCAGGGGTGATGGAGCTGCTTGAAGAGCTGACCAGCCCTGGTATCACGGAGATGAAGGTTGAATTCAGCGGCGTGCGCGTTGCGCGTGTCTATCCTGAAGAGCTTCCGAATCTAGCGGCTGGCAAACAGCAGATCATACTCGGGCGCTATCTGCCGGATGGCGGGCAGCAATCCGGCAAGGTCACGGTAACCGGCACTTACAAGGGCAAGGCGGTCAGTTATCAGGCGCCTTTTGTGGTTAAAGATGGCGAGGCTGGTAATTCATTTATCCCCCGCTTGTGGGCGCGCCTGCATCTGGATGCACTGCTGGAACAGGGTGGTACGCAGGAGATTAAGGATGAGGTCATCGCACTCTCGGAGGAGTATCACATCATGACCCCCTACACATCTTTTCTGGTGCTGGAAAGTGATGCTGACCGGGAGCGGTTTAAAGTTGCACGTCGCTTTAACATGCGCGATGGTGAAAAGTTTTTTGCCGAGGGACGCGATAAGGCGAATTACGAGCTACGTCAGAGATACATGCGGCTGGCTGGTAAATGGCGTCAGGATCTGCGTCGGGATATGCTCAGCGAGCTGCTTGACCTTGGGAGGGAGTACTACAACATTGCAACTCCATACCCACAGGGTGAGGCTCTTGGCCTTGACGGAGGCGGCTGGAGTTATGGCGGTCGAGAAAGGTTTCGGGATAAACAAATGTCATTCGCGGCTGGAAGTATACGCAGCTCGCTGAGGGCCGGAGACAGTTCCATTGCTTCGGAAGATTATTATGGCAGAGTAGCCGACGCAGAGGGCGGGGGGGATGTGGACGAGTTCTTCGATCTTGATGCGCCGGGTGATATGATGGACGATGCGCCATATCCCGAATTGATGATTGAAGCGTTGGAGAAGGAGGAGCTCGTCAGCATGGAGCAGAGAGACTCAGACGCTGCCAACATGGATATGAGAAGGGCGGATTCAGGGCAGTATAAAGCAATCCAAAAGCCTAGAAGCAGTCGGCTCAACAGCAATGATCGTGGATCAGGATTTGCGGCTGACATGAATACGTCGGGTGTGTTTGATCAGCTTCATACAGTCAAATCGCCGATTATTATGAGGGGCATTTATGGTAACCGCGAAGTTGGCAACCGTGCGCAAAAACACTCTATTCATGGCGGATATCAAGCGCAGCCCCATTGGCACAACTGGATTGATCAGTTATTCCCGCAGGTTGCTGATCCGTATGTCGAGCCTGTCATTACGCCGCCACCCGAAGTCAAGGAGTGGCCTGAGAGTGCTAAAAAACTGGCGGCGAGCCTGCTGCGTCAGCCCGTGCTTGATCAGCTGGCCGGGGCGCTGGAGATCGGTTTTGAGGCAACCACATATGGCGCCGGAGAGGTGGTAACCGGCAAGAGCACGCAGAAGCTCTTTTATTCGCCAGCTGAATGGGTCAGCTGGAGCTGGCACAGCTCTGACCGCAGCCTGGTTGAATGGAGTGATGGAGAGCATCGCGCTGCTTACGCACCCTGCTTTAAGCTGGGCAGGCAGCGGAAAGCTGTTGAGAGTGACACCCAACTTGCTTTCAGTAACTTCAGCTCTTTCAACGATTTTTCGTTAACCTCGCTGGAGAAAACATACAGAGCGTATATTCCGTCTGTAACTGATGAGGGGCAAGGGCGGGTGTTGCTGACACTGTCAAATCCTGATTTGAACAGTGACCAGCGGATGGAGTATTTGATTGATAGTGAGCGCAATGTGGTGGTTGAAGCGCGCAGTTTTTCACAGGGGGCCTTTACGAGCACGATGGTTTTCCATAATTTTGCCAAAGCTGGCGGCTGCTGGTGGGCGCAGCTGGTTGAGAGCAGGAATAAGGATGGTGTTGTGGTCAATCGAACGGATCTGTCGATCAAAGAGATCGCGGGCGACGAGTTTAAGCGGCAAGCCGCTGCGCTGCGTCCGAATAACAAGGATGCCATAATCATTGATCAGCTTCTGCCGGATTACGAGGCGGCGCGTCAGGCGAAGCTGGACCAAAAGATGGAGCTGGGTCACTATCTGGCGCACATCAGTTTTTATTCACAGACGCAGCAGTGGGAAAAGGCGCGGGAGGTGTGGGCTGAGGCCGCGAAGCTGGTACAGGGACGTACTGGTGAAAGCTGGATCAACCTGGCGGTTGATCTGCAATCGAGGCGGCATGAAGAGGCCCGTCAGATCGTGAACAAAAAGGCGGGAAGGCTGGTTAAAAAAAAGGGCATCGATGAAATTTACATTGGTAACACCCTGTTTAGTTATCTGCAAAAATTTGCCGGAGTTAATGAGTGGATTGATCTGCTGGAGATCATGCGTCCGGTTTATGAGCGGCAGGGAAAATATCTCAAGAGCGATGTCGCCTGGAAGCGTAACTACGCACAGGCACTCTCCCAGGCTGGGCGCGGGGTTGAGGCGTTGGCGATCTGGAAGGAGCTGAACCAGGCTTTCCCCACGGATACCGCTGTTGTTAGCTTGTACATACGCACCATGCTTCAGGATGGCCGGATGGAGGAGGCCTACGCGTGGCTGATGGAACGTCTGGTCAGAGAGGGATTGTGGAGTGACCAGGAGCGTGAGAGCATCAGAAGTTCCGTGACGCATCAATTTGAGAACCGGATTGACAGTGACAAATGGCTGGCCTTTTTGAAAGGGTGGATCGATGACAACACTGTTAATCAACATGCCTATCAGAAATATCTTGAGGCGCTTTATCGGAACCACAGGGCAGAAGAGGCTCACCGGCTGATTGAAAAATGGTCGAGAGCTGGCGTTGCATTCCTGCACGAAGAGGCTCAGCAGGATAGAAAACAGCCTGCTTACGATACTGAGGAGTGGAAAACACGGCAGCGGCTCGTCCTGCGGATGCAGGCTGCGGTTCAGCATATTCTGGGGCAGAGCTACGGTTATATCAACCACCTTGATTCGCGCTGGCACAACCTGCTGGCGCAGCTGGTGCGCGGCTGCTATCGCGTTGATTCAAGTCGATACATCGCAGTGCAGATAATGGGTCATCCTCTCTTTAAAAACATCGAAGAGGCGGCGGCGTTGCGGCAAGAGCTCAAACAGCTTCTCGTTGGTGAGTTTGATGACCTGAGCCCGCAGCTAGTTGGTCAGCTAGTCGGTTGGCTGGACACCAATGATCCTAAGGTCGAGAGGGAGGAGTGGGCCGCGGTCGCGGTCAGAATCCAAGCCCGTTGGGATGATCCTGAACAAACAGACCAGGAGCGTAATGTTCTGAGCAGCGCGCTGGTTAGGGTCCTGAATCACGCAGGCAATCTGGATGGCGTTACCCGCTTTCTACGGAAACAATGGCAGACAGGGCCTGAGATTTATCGGCAACACTCTCTGAGCCAGTTTTATAACAATCTGCTCGCTCAGGAGTGGGCGGAGGAGATTGAGTCTGAGCTGTTTGGATTGATTAAAGAGTTTGCCGGCAAGGATGAGAGTCCTCAAGCGCGTCTGACAGAAGCTGTACCAGTGCTGATGGCAACTGTTGATGCGATGTTAGCGGCGCGTCAGGAAGCAAGCCTTGAGCAGGTTGCGGGCAAGGATGGTCTTTCGCGGATTGAGTACATGAAGCTGGTCAAGGCGCACGAGCAGATGGCGCGGGAGGGCATGGTTAAGCGACTTGAGGGTGAAGTTGAACGTCAGGCCGCTGAGCTGGAGCCGTGGGTCAAGATTGAGCGGCTGTATCTCCAGCTAAAGCTGGGGCATGACGCAAAGCTAATTGCAGCTGAGTGCTGGAAGCTGCTTCCATCTGAGCCGCCGGCCTGCCAGGTGGAGAGCAAAGATAAAAGTGGCGGACAGCCTCCACCCGAACCTTATCCTGTTGTTACACCGCGGGCGACAATTGGGGGCAACAAAATTGCGGACAACGGCAAGGAGCTGAGCTTACTGGATGCGGGTTTGATTGATCGCTGTGTCACGACCCTGGCCGCTCTGGCGGCTAAACCGTCGGCGGATAAGACGCTGGGCGATAAGCTCTCAGCCTACATGGATTTGGGGATCAAACGCAATCCTGATATCGCCTATTGGCGCTATCAAAAATATCGCCTGCTGGTTGCGCGTAATGCGCCTAAACAGCTGGAGGAGAGCCTGAAGAGCTGGATAACTCCGGATCAGGCGGATGACACCTGGCGGCTTGCGCTGGGATACTTGATGGCCGAGATGAACCGGGTGGAAGAGGCGGTGGCCCTTTTTGAACAGATTGAGAAGAGTGATGGGTTGGGTCGGAAGGAGTACGCGATTATGGCCGGCTGGTACATGCTCCTTGATCAGATGGAGAAGCACAAGGCGGCTGAGCTGAAAGAGCTGATGGTGATTGATGAAAACCAGCTAGCCAGCCGGCTGAATATGATTCTTAAGCCCTGGCAAAGGGGTGATGGAAAAGTTCCAGCAGAGCTTGATCCTGCCGCAATCAAAATATTTACGGCTCTGCTTAAAAAGGCGCAGCATCCGCAAAATTACGTCGCGCGCCTACATGATTTTTATCGTTACACCAAAGACTTCCGGCTGCTGGAGTGTATGTCGGAGGGGGTGATCGGGCATACAGCTGCGCAGGTTTATCCGTATGTGGGCAGCTTGAGTGCGCTGCTCAGCGATGTCAGGGAGGAGGCCACAGTGGATAGTGCCATGGCGTATCTGGCAAAGATGCGTCTGCAAGCCGAGACACGGGTGGATGAAAGAGCTCTGGATATATTGGAGATGCTGATGCGGCGGCGTGCGGCGGAGGTTCAGAATCAGCCGGGAGCGCACATTGAGCCGGCGTTGGCCGCGATGCAGCGGGCATTCAAGGGTGAGTGGCAGAGGGGTGAGCGCAGGCTGATGGCAGATCTGCTCAGGGGGCTCGGGAGGATGAGCAGCGAGAAGTTGAAGAGTGAGCAACTGCGTGAATTAAAAGCGCTCTTTGAGTGTCGGAGCGAACCGGATCAGGAGCGGCTTCATATCGCGCTGCAGCACGCAGTTATTGTCTATGACTATGGCCAGCAAGATCAGGCTGTTGATCTGCTCGAGGCTGGTCTGGCTGAGTATCGGGAGAAGAGCGGGGGCAGGCTACCTGCCTCGGCTAACAGCTCGCTGGATCAGTTTATCAGTTATCTCAAGAGCATGGGACGGTTTGCGCGCGCGGAATCCTATCTTGAACGGGAGTTGAAGCAACCCGAGAATCAACAGCAGATGTACTGGCTGATTCAGCGCAAGTTGAGGATGTATAATGCCGCCATCAACAGCAGCGCGGCGGTCGCGCTCGGCAGCGGTCAGGAGCTGTATGAGAGGGTGCTGGATCTTTATATCAGCGAGCTTGACCGGAGCGACCAAAACCATAGAAACCAGATGATATCTCTGGTCTCTGATTTCTTTAAACTAGCGAAAAAAGCGAAGCTCGATGTGACGCGCATGAAAAATTTTGCCTTTGTGGAGTTCCCCAAGTTTATTGCGAAAGAGAGCAATCACCACAGTTATCAGGATCATGTTTCGGCCTTGAGTTCATCCCTGCATGATGTGTTGGGGGCCCGGGTGACACTGGAATTTCTGATCGTGATGATTGAGACGCAACCTGAGTGGCTCCGGTTTACCCATTATTCGGGATGGAGTCTGTACGCATATCAGCTGAGCCGATTTAGGCATGAGGCCGGTGAAATTGGAGAGCTGGCCGCGCGGCTGCTTGAAATTGTGAAGGCTGAGATTCGCCGGGATCTGGAATGTCGTAACCAACGCAACAGGAGTATGTATAACAAACACAGCAGCTACTTCTGGAACGAGAAAGCTGATGACTTTATGGCTGTTGCGGAAGAGGTCTGGCGCGAGCACAAGAACTCGGGCGCAACGACCCTGTACATCTCTGATTACATGTGGAACGGATTGGAAAAGAGGGCGCGGGCGGCAGAGGTTTTGATGCAGGCTTATAACTCCGACCTTCTGGATGAGAGTGGCCAGGCGCGTCTGGTGAACAGGCTACACTACCTCAAGAAGTTTGAGGAGCCGGTTCCTATTCTGGAAGGCTTAATTGGGATTAACGAAAATCAGGTGATGTATCGTATGCAGTTGATGAGCACCTGTTTCCATACCGGACGGGCAGCGATGCAGCGCGAGGTGCTTGTGACAGCTGATAGATACTTTCATCAACCTGGCAAGTGGAGTGAAGGGGTTGTTTATCAGCTGGCAAAGGGGTGTTTGAATGTAAAATATTACAAAGAAGCGGTGGAGTATTATCTGGAGCTGATACCGATGCACAAGCGGGGTCATCCTCAACGCGGGGTTGGCAGTGCTCAGTTGTCGATGTATTATCGTGAGCTTTCGGAGACATACACGGCACTGCGGATGACAGCTGAGGCGGTGGATGCCGCCAGCGGCGCTGTGATCACCTGGGGGCGGTCAAACAGAAACAGGGCCGATGCGTTGCGTGCGCTTGAGGGGGTTGTGCAGAACGCCCCTGATCTGGATCAATATGTGGATAAAATCGAGCAGGATGCCAGCGAGAGCGGAGTTGAAAATCCGATCCTGCGCAAGGCGGTTGGCAAGGCGTTTCTCAGCAAGAAAAATTATGAGGCAGCCATCAGGCATTTGAAAGTCGCAGTTGAAGCGCAGCCGCATGACAGTGAAACGCATCAGGCGCTGGTTGATGCCTATGACCGGATGGGAGACAAAGCCGGGGCGACAGCTCAGCTGCTGGAAGCGGTAAAGCTTTCGCGCAGGGACATTAATCTCTACAAATCGCTTGGGGAGCGTTATGCGCTCCAGCTCAAGAACAAGGTTGAGTCCGAGCGGGCCTACACCAGCATTGTTGAGATGCTGCCCAACGACTCGGAGAGCCATACGATGCTGGCGGAGATCCGGCAGGGACAGGGACGCTGGAAAGAAGCCATGCACCACTGGCGCCAGGTTATCCGGGTGCGGAGCCTTGAACCAACCGGGTATATCAAGCTGGCTGAGGCGCAGGTTCATGAGCGGCAGTTTGATGATGCGCTCGAAACCATCAAGATCCTTGAGAGCAAGAGCTGGCCCGCGCGGTTCAGCAGTGTTGAGAGCCAGACACGAGATCTGCGCCGGCGTATCCGCATTCCGCTTGATTAGGGCGCATTGGTGCAATAACCCACCGTGTAGCGGAGGATTTACTTTATTTGCAATATAAGTATGTCCTCCGCTATGCTGTGGCTTGCGGAGCAGCAACGCGATGACGGGTTTTGGGGAGAAAAAAAAGATCGCATTAAACTGACTTGTCTGGCTGTCGAGGCGTTTCTTTTTTATGGGCACTTCCCCGGCAATTCACCGGAGTACTCAGGTATGTTTGTGAAAGCTCTGGATGCTCTTATCTCTGATGTGAATCTTAATGGCAAGCTTTTAAAGTGGTGTCTGAAGCAACCACCAACTATCAACCCCTGCATGCGTCATTTATGAATGAAATAGATGCGGCTGCACTTGAAGGTTTACGCCGCCTTTGATACCTTAAGTGAACTTAGGGAAATTTTAGGATTAGGAGTGATTGCGACAGCAACAACAATATTATGAATTGGCGGGGAAAAGCGTTAGGCGGGAGCCTTGGCTCCATGTTCGGTCCAACCGGCGCTCTGGTGGGAGCGGCGGCCGGGCATTTCTTGGTTGATCGTAAAGGGGAAGCCCCCAAAAAAGAGCGCGAACGGGTGCTGGCCCTGACCGCCGGGGCTCTTTACCAACTGGCTCTGACCAACCAAAGATACTCCTCCATTGAGGATCTGACCTTGAAGCTCATACTGGAGCATGCCAACATTGCTCTGGGCAAACCGCTGACAGTTTACGACCTTCCCTATCTGATCGATCAGTCAGCGAACATACCGCATTGTCTCCGCAAGCTCGCGCAAACCACCAGAGCCTACCCTGAACTCGCCTGCCTGGCAGCCACCTGGCTCTGGCGCATGGCGGTCTGCGACGGCCCGCCAACCCCCCCTGCACTGGCCATGATGGATGACTTCGCCATTGTCACGGGCTTAACACAGGAGCAGGCCATGCAGGCCGCGCTGGTCTATCACCGCGGCGCCGCCATGGGTGCCGGCAATAACCATCGGGCAGCCTGCGCCACCCTGGGTGTGGCCTATGATGCCGATGCAGAGCAGATCAAGCAGGCCTTCCGTGCGCTCTCGCTCAAATACCACCCTGATAAACATGCGGCGCTGGACCCTCACATACGCCAGCTGACAGCTGAAAAATTCACGCAGATCAAAGACGCGTATGAAACCCTTAACAGCTCAGAGCCACATCACAATAATTGGTACGCCCATGCACCGGAGTCGCCGCAGATCCTGCCAGCCATACCCGGTGAGGATGTTATCTGTTTTATTTGCAAACAACCCGCCCAGCTGCCCGATCCCGCTTCGCGGGCCCACTGCTGGCACTGTCAGGCTCTGCTGGCCTTTGAACGCCCGCTGGCGGAGTACCTGCTGGCGCAGGAACGCGGCTAAAGCAGCTTTTAGTTGTAACCCAAAGAGGCTGTCCAATATGCGAAAGCAATTCGCTATTATTGAAGGGTGGATTGTAAGCCGTGTGCAGAACTTGTCATACGTGCAGTAGTCGCTCTACCAACGACACCGGTTGACGATGCTGTGCGACGATAGCGGATTACGATTGAAAACCACGCTCTTAAAAATCGTTCATTTCATATTTGCACTTTATTTTTTAAAACCACAAGCAGCCAAGCGCAGCATAGCCGCAAACAATCCTTTCGTGGAGATTAGTGGGCAAAAAAATTATCACGCTACCTTATTTTTTTACCCCTCTATTTCTTGACCGCTAAAGCTCAGAGAGCGACAGCTGGTTTCTACCCTAAAAACAACCTAGCGCACTCTCGCACTCGCGCACTTCTTTGCCAAATAAATTTCAACTACCATTTTTGAGCAGCATGTTGTATGCTATTCAACAATAGCGAAAGGGGCAATTTATGACAGATTTAAACAATTGGACGAAAAAAGCGCAGGAAGCATTGAAAAAAGCGCAAGAACTGGCAATCAGGATGGCGCATCAGCAGGTGGATGCCGAGCATCTGCTGGCAGCCTTGCTGCAGACTCCGGAGGGGCTGGTAGGCTCTCTAATGCAGCGCATGGGTGTTTCGGTGCCTGCTTTGCTCGCTAAGGTTGAGGCGACACTGGCGCAGCGTCCATCGGTGCGCGGCGATGTGGAGGTAGGCAAGATTTATGTGACCCAGGAGTTCAACGCGCTTCTGGTGAGTGCTGCGGATTACGCGAAGCGGCTGGGTGATGAATTTTTGTCAGTTGAGCATCTGCTGCTGGCCATGACAGCGACCGGCAAAAAAAGTGGAGTCGGCAAGCTCCTGCATGAAGCCGGAGTGGAGACCAGGAATTTCTTAGAGGCTCTCAAAGAGGTGCGCGGCAATCAACGCGTGACCAGCGACAATCCCGAGGGCCAGTATGAGGCGCTCACCAAGTATGGCAGCGACCTGGTGGAGCTGGCCCGGCTGGGCAAGCTCGATCCAGTGATTGGGCGCGACACCGAGATTCGCGATGTGGTGCGCATTCTTTCGCGCAAAACCAAGAACAACCCAGTGCTGATTGGTGAGCCAGGAGTTGGCAAAACCGCGATTGTGGAGGGGCTGGCGCAGCGGATTGTGCGCGGTGATGTGCCGGAGGGGCTGAAAGGCTGTACGATTTTCGCACTCGATATGACTGCGCTCATGGCTGGGGCTAAGTATCGCGGTGAGTTTGAGGAGCGGCTGAAAGCGGTCCTGAATGAGATCAAAGCCGCCGAGGGGCGTATCCTGCTGTTTATTGATGAGATTCACACCATTGTGGGGGCAGGTAAAACCGAGGGCTCCTCTGATGCTGGTAATATGCTCAAACCCATGCTGGCGCGAGGTGAGTTGCACTGCATTGGAGCAACCACCCTGGATGAGTACCGGCGCTATATGGAAAAAGACGCGGCACTGGAGCGCCGCTTCCAGCCGATCAAGGTTGAGCCGTCGGGGTTGGAGGATACTATTTCGATTCTGCGCGGTTTGAAAGAGAGCTTTGAGAGTCATCACAATGTTCGCATTCTGGATGCAGCGCTGGTCTCGGCCGCTATTCTCTCGGATCGCTATGTACAGGATCGTTTTTTGCCGGATAAGGCGATTGACCTGCTGGATGAGGCCTGCGCCTCGATCCGTACAGAGATGGACTCCATGCCGGCCGAGCTGGATCAAATCACACGCAAGGTCATGCGCTTGGAGATCGAGGAGGCCGCTCTTAAAAAAGAGAAGGATCAGGCCTCTAAGGAGCGACTCAAAGAGCTTAAAAAAGAGCTGGCAGAGACCAAGAGCGTGGCGGATGAGATGGTTTCGCGCTGGCAGGGCGAGAAGGATGCCCTGGTGCAAACCAGTAAGCTGCGTGAGGAGCTGAATGCGGCTAAGATCGCTTACGACCAAGCTGAGCGCGCTGCGGATCATAATCGGGCAGCAGAGCTGAAGTATGGTAAGATACCTGAGCTGGAGCGGCGGTTGCAGGAAGCACAGCAGCGGATGCACGAAAATGAAGAGAGCGCAATGCTGCGCGAGGAGGTGACCCCCGAGGAGATCGCCACAGCGGTTTCGCGCTGGTCAGGCATACCCGTGACCAAGCTGTTGGAGGGTGAACGCAGCAAACTGCTACACCTGGCCGATGTGCTGCACCAGCGGGTGGTAGGACAGAATGAGGCTGTGGATGTGGTGGCCGATGCTGTGCTGCGTTCGCGGGCAGGGATCAAGAACCGGCAGCGTCCAGTGGGCACCTTTCTCTTCCTGGGACCCACCGGCGTGGGCAAGACCGAACTGGCCAAGGCGCGGGCAGTGGAGCTGTTCGACTCTGAGCACGCCATGGTGCGCATTGACATGTCAGAGTACATGGAGAAGCACACGGTCTCGCGGCTGGTGGGCGCGCCTCCGGGATATGTGGGGTATGAGGAGGGCGGGCAGCTGACCGAAGCTGTGCGGCGCAAGCCCTACAGCGTGATCCTGCTGGATGAGATTGAGAAAGCGCATCACGATGTCTTTAATATTCTGCTGCAGTTGTTGGATGACGGACGGTTGACTGATAACCGCGGCCGTACAGTCAGCTTCAGAAACGCGGTGATCATCATGACCGGCAACATCGGCTCTGAGCTGCTGGCTGAGCAGGAGTTTGAGGGGCACTCAATGGAGATTTCGGAAAAAGTGCGTGGCCAGATAATGGAGCGTCTGAGGGATCATTTCCGTCCGGAGTTTTTGAATCGACTGGATGAGGTCGTGCTCTTCAACATGCTGAATCGTGAGGAGATTGCGCAGATTGTGGTACTGCAGTTGGAGGATCTGCGCGGTCGGCTCAAAGAGCAGGAGCTGGAACTGGAGATCAGTGAAGAGGGGATTGCACTGTTGGCCGAGCTGGGCTATGATCCGGTCTATGGCGCGCGTCCTGTGAAGCGGGCCATCCAGCGCGAGGTGGAAACGCCGCTGGCCCGCAAGATTGTGGCTGGCGAGTACGCCCCGGGCGCCAAGATCAGCGTCATTGTCAGGGATGGCAAACTCTACTTTGCGTAACTTGGAGTTTTATGTGTAAAAACAACAGTCTGAATGACAACTTTCCTGCGTCACTTTTTCCAGATGGGTATGAGTTGATACCCGATTTAAAAGAGATTTATGAGCTTCAGTTGGCTTATTATGAATACAAATTGCTTTCACCGCAGGAGTTGATTGAGAACAGTGCTTTCTTTGCTGAGGTTGGCGACAAACCGACCCGGCACTTTGAACTCTGTGCCGGAGAATCTCTTTATCTTCCCGGACATAGCTCCAGTAAACGAAAATCATTTTTTGAAAGCAATATATTTCACACCGGCTATGGAACGCATGGTTTATTCCCATACAGAGGCAAATTTCATCCACAAATGATCAAGGGAATCATAAACATTATGGGGTTAAAGCCGGGAGATACAATTCTTGATCCAATGATGGGTTCAGGCACAGTTCCTGTTGAAGCGAGCCTGATGGGTATTAATTCTTTAGGAGTTGATGCAAGTCCATTCTGCGGTTTTATGGCACGGACAAAGGTTGATGCTCTTTCCATGCCTCTGGATCGAGTTGAAAAGGCAATGGCTAACTCAGACAAGGTATTCGACTACTTCTTCAGGAAAAGTAATAGCCCTATAACTAGAAACACAAAGGCAAAGAAATTCAATTCCTACGACTCATTCAGAGAAGAGGAATCTAAATACCTAACCTCAAAAAGCACTGCACCCTGCTCTGATACCGATGAAACAAAACTGACTCACAACCTGCTGCTGCTTGCGTACCTTGACAGTGTGGGGTATGCCGAACGCAGCAAACAGAAAAGTGCAAAAGAGCTTTTCAAAGGGATACTGCAACGCTATTATTTCGTTTGCAAAAAAGCTCAGGATGCTATCTCTAAAACAAGAATAACCTTAGGAAACGCTGATGTCTCAGTAGGGGATGCCAGAGAACTAGAGGTTGAATCCAGCTCCATCAATGGTGTACTTTTTTCACCCCCCTACAGCTTTGCGATTGACTACATCGAAAATGATTCTTTTCATCTGAAATTCTTTGATGTGGATCTCTCTGATCTTCGGAATCGTATGATCGGACTTAGAGGAGGGCGTCTGTTATTAGATAAATATGAGTGCTACAAGGCTGATCTAGGACAGGCACTGAAGGAGTGTGCCCGTGTGTTGAAACCCGGGTGCTTATGCACAATTATTATTGGCACCAACTCAAGTCAGTTGAGCACAATTTTCAAGACATCAAAAGAACAAGTTCAGGGATTGCATGAACTGACCGTCGAACTGGGAGCTGATCATGGGCTGAAGCTTGTTAAACAATTTGAACGCTCAATCCATGGAATGTCCAACACCATGCGAAAAGAATATATTGTTATGCTTCAAAAAGTGTAGGCTATCTTAGAGCGCGCCCATCAGTCCCTTTAACGATTGGAGGAACCTCCATTGACTCTGCATCATGCTCAATCACTATAATGGCCAAATAACCTTCTTCAATTGGAATTGATTGCCAGAGCGGAATATACGGTTTAATTTCTCTATAATTGCCCACGCGATCCGTAAGATACTTATACATAGCCCTTAAAGGCAAAACAAGTATACCGCCCATCAGTTGCCCTTGTAATATTGCTAAAGCCATTTTATTCAAAGCCCGGTGACTCGATGCAATATTATCAGTTTCCCATTCCATAGCAAAACGTTTGCCATTATCAAACTCCTTGACCGCATCAATTGACCCGGGCCGCATGCCATTAACAATAGCAAGGCGCCTTTCCAAAACCCACCCGACGCTTTCCAAATATTGCATACAACCATCCTTAATCGGCGTTACCCCATTCGCTTTTTTCTCTGGGTAAATTGTAAATATGTCTGAACCAGAGGGCCATACGACCACCTTAATGGCTGCTTCGATTTCACTAACAAAAGTTTGGATAAATGTTCCGAGCTCGCCGCTTGTACTATCCAATAAAACCTGTTTATCAACTATTTTCATGAAGGGCCCTTTCAATATCTGCAGCAAAACTTTCAAATGACACATCTAAAGCATCGACTAGCAGCAACATGGTTTTCAGAGTCGGCTGACGCATCCCCCGCTCAAGGAGAGAAACAAAAGAACGGTCCAGATTACTTAGCAAGGCAAGTTTTTCTTGAGATAAACCGACTTTTGTTCGATGATTGCGTAGAATTGTGCCAAACGCATTACATTCATTTAACATTGTGTTTCTCCTTCTGTTTAAACAATACTTCAGTTTGTGACTCACAGTCTACGGACTATAGTCATCATTTGTTGTTGCAGTCTTGCATTTCTTATGTATAAATGGGATAGTAACAAACAAGAGGAAATAGATGATGGATAAAGAGAAAAACAGAGCTCTGCAATTACTAATGTCAGAGATGCCGGATGAAATAGAATTGCGATGGTTGTCTAAAAGATTGCAAACTCCTGCAAAAGAGTTGCGCTATCACATTGAAAATCGCATTCTTCCGGACCAAAAAGAGATGTCCCAGTTCATTTCCAAGCTAAATATTTCCGAGCTAGAAGTTCGTCTGGCTATGGGCATACTGGACCACACGGTGATTCAACGCCTGAGTGAGAACGTGGAAGCTGTTGCTAGGTGTATTCCTGGCAACCAACAAACAACGGTACCTGAAAGCCCCCCCCATTGGATTAACAACGAAACTTGGGCGGCTGTATCAAGGTGACTGCCTAAAACTCATGCCAAACTTGCCCCCAAACTCCGTCGACCTGATTTTTGCAGACCCACCGTTCAATTTGAGCAAGCTTTACCCATCGGGAATGAATGACAACCTGAAGACACAAGAATACATTAGCTGGTGTGAGAAATGGACTGATGAATGCGTCCGCCTATTAAAACCAGGTGGCAGCCTATTTGTCTGGAACCTACCGAAATGGAACTCATATATGGCCAGTTATCTTAATAACAGGCTGACATTCCGGCACTGGATATCATGTGACATTAAGTTTTCCTTGCCAATACAAGGCCGTCTTTATCCCTCGCATTACTCTTTGCTTTATTATTGCAAGGGTGAAAAACCGACCACATTCAAACCGGACCGACTGCAGATGCCTATCTGCCCTCATTGCTGTGGAGATCTGAAGGATTATGGTGGCTACAAGCACAAGATGAACCCTAAAGGGATAAACTTAACCGATGTATGGTTGGACATCCCTCCTGTTCGTCATGCTAAATACAAAAAGAGGGTAGGTGCCAATGAACTCTCAGTTAAACTTCTTGATCGAGTTATCGCAACAAAAGGGGTCAGCCCTTGAATTAGTTGTTTAGCTTGCGTTGTCAGTGAGCTTCTGCTTTAATTTCTCCATGGCTAGACATGTCAGAGTGGAATATCCGGGTGCCATATATCATGTGACCTGCAGGATGCTGGGTGATGCACGCAGCCGCCTTTTCAAAGATGAAGCGGATTATGAGCGTTATATTCTACGCCTCTCCGAGCGTGTCGAGCAGTATAACATCCGTTTGTATATGTTTGTCTGCATGAGGAACCATACACATTTGGTTATCGAGACACCGAAGGGAAATCTTTCGAAATTCATGCACTCGCTTTCTACCGCATATACTGTTTACTACAATCTACGGCATAAACGGCATGGACATCTCTTTGACGGAAGATTCAAAGCGAAATTGGTTGATGGCGACAACTATCTTTTGGCCCTGAGCCGCTACGTGCATCTGAATCCGGTCAAGGTTGCCTTATTTACAGTTACAGACAACTGAGGAGAAGGTCAGTTTTCTGCGTAAGTACCGTTGGAGTAGTTACCCAGGATTTATCGATGTATCCAGACGGCGAGATTTTGTTTCACATGTTGACGATCTGTACCGCGAGATATCTGAGAGCTATACCAGCCAGGAGGATGTGACCTTCCGCCGGATTCTAGAGCCTGTTGATCCTGAATCAGTTCTTTCAGTGGTAGCGGAGGTGTTTGCAATTGAAAAGAGAGGTTTTTTGAGGCAGAGGCGAAACTGTCCCTTAAGAGGGATTGCCGCTGGACTGTTATTGAAGTACTCCGTCTGACTCAGCGACAAATCGCCAATCTGTTGAATCTCAGCAGCGGCTCCACTATCAGCAAACAGATTAGGCGCAGCCGAAATCTGATTGAAGAAAACAAAGAACTGAGCTCTCAGGTAGAGCAGTGTAAAAAGATTTTAGAGGAGATGAGAGTAATAGATCAGTTACGAAACAACTAATTCAAGGGCTGACCCCGGTGCATGGGCCAAGGGCTGACCCCGGTGCATGGGCCAAGAGATGGTGTCGTTAGCGCGGGAGCAACGTAGCTCCGATTTCCAATCGGACTGTCCGGTTGGAAACCGGACCTACTGAGGTCGGCTGCGCCTTCGGTTGACAAGGCCAGATCACTGGACATAGGGGGTCAAAATGGTTGCACTTTAATTTTGAAACCACAAGGAACCTAGCGCAGCATAGCCGCAAACAAATTTTTTATCTCTCACAGAGGCACCCTCCTACGCCAAGGCTACGGCGTAGGAGGGAGCCTCTGTGAGAAACCCCTACAAAGCGCACCCCTTTCGTGTTTTCCGTGTGTTTCGCAGTTAAAAAAAGGGTTGGGGAAGATTTTGCGCCTTTTGCGTTTTTTTGCGGCTAAATATAGCGCAGTAAAAGAGAGAAGTAATAGCCGCAAAAAGGCACAGAAAGCGCAAAAGAAGGAACTTTATTATTTTGAGGTGAAAAATGGGCATACACCGCATAGCGGCGGACATACTGAAAGCAACACAGTACATCCGCTATGCGGTGGATGGCTGCGAAACAAGCCGCAATAAGGCCCCGATAGCCAACTTTTTGCAAAGAACAATTAATTGTTTTTTCTAGTCGCCTAAGCGACTAAAGCAGCTAAGAATGATTCGGCTGCGCCGAATTATATGATTCCGCCCTGCGGAATAGCAATCGCGAGGGCTGATTTATGAGCCGCTTGATTTGGGAAAATTGTGGGTCGGAGGGTGATTCACAATCCTAATCCTAATTATAATGCTAATCAAAACGCAGTAATCAGGGCAGCCCGAAAGAGACGAGGATTGGGATTAGGATTGGCCCCGGACAACATGTTTTTAATGATCTGGTCAGCCGCATAGCGACTGACTTCCTTTCGCGCTTAATCCCTTGACAAGACGCGGGAGCAGGAAGTCGTTCGCTAAAGGCACGCCGCGTGGTTTCATGTGTCAAAACTGCACAGGAAGGTAGAGGGAGTGTCCCGCTCCCTTATTTCAACTGATTTTCCAGCAGGATGGGGCCGCCGAACTTTCCGGTGGTCACCAGATCCAGATCGCCGTCGCCGTCAATATCGACGACCGCGATGTTCATGCCCGCTCCGATGCCCTCGCCAACACTGATTGGATGGCGGGTGAATGCCGGGTTGGCGCCAGGGGTGAAGCTGTAGCAGTAGATGCAGAGAGTTCCGCCGCTATCGGGATCATTGCCGTTGTGCGCCATGAAACGTTTACCTGTAATGATCTCCATGTTGCCGTCATTATTGAGATCAGCGGTTGCCAGGTAGTGGGCCTGCGACCAGGAGTCGTCGATCAAATGCTGTTTCCAGCTGATGGCTCCGTCACTGCCGCGCACCTGCTCATACCAGAAGATCCCGTGCTTGTGGGCAACCGAGCAGATCAGGTCGTTCAGGCCATCCTGGTTGACATCAAATACGATGATGTTGGAGGTATGCTGGATCACACCGTTAATTTTCGCCAGCTCAATCGGATGGGCTTTCCACTCCCCTTTGCGGATATCCTCCGGCGCTTCGAACCAGACATCCGGGCGGATGATATCCGGGCGGCCATCGCCATTGATATCACCAACTCCAACACCGAGAACGTTACGCTTTTCCGAGACAGTGTGGCGGATCATGGTTGGCAGGCCCTCCGGGGTTTGGCCGATCTCGTACCAGCAGGTGATATGGGTGTGCGGCACGTACTCAAGGGCCTTGCCGTCACCATCGACATCCTCTAGTTTGCCGGTTTCGTGGTTGCCGAGCTTTTCAATCAGGTGCCTGGTCCACATTTTTTGCTCAACGCCGGGGTTCTCATACCACTGACTTTCCTCGCTGAACCAGCACCCAGTCAGGAGGTCTGGTTTACCATTTTTATTGATATCAAGCACCAGGTTGAAGAAATCGTCATAGTAACCCTTGCCTTGTTCATCCACTTTACGTTCACCTATGGGACGGAATTGGAATGATTTCCAGTCGGGCGCATAATAGATGTAGGGGCCGGCCACAATATCCAACTTCCCATTGCCGTTGAAGTCAGCCACGGCGCAGGCTTCAGAGCGGAAGTTTCCGATCTTTTTCGCTTTAAACGAAAAGGTTGGTTTGGCGGCGGCTTCAGCAGTCGTGAGAGCCGCGGCCAGTAAATTCTTCTCTTCCGGACGGGCTGCTAGCGGCTGAGCTTTCCTGAGGGCCGCTAGCTTTTGCTGCGGTGCCTCGATGTTTTCGCAGAGGGTGATATAGTTACGCAGGGTCAGGACACGCAAGGAGGTATTGGGATAGGACGCGCTCTGAGTCAACAGCAAATCAAGGGCAGCCGGATCTTTCCATGATGCCAGCACCCGCATTGCGTTGTCGCTGACCTCAGTGTTTTTTTCGCTGAGGCCAGTTTCAATCAACTTGATGCCAGCTTTGTCGCCGGCAATGCCAGTTGCCTGCAGCAGAGCGCTTTTGTTTGCGGGGCTGCTTTCGTTATAGATCGCGCTGATGCCCGCAGTTGCAGCGCCCGGGTATTTGCGGGAGAGGGTGAAGAGCGCCTTCTGCGCAGCATCGCTCTCAGCCGGAGCCTGCGCTTTATTGAAGGCCTTCAACACAGCCTCCACTTGCGTCTCATCAGCCTGCTCGCGCAGGGCGAGCAGCGCGGTTGTACGAATCTCTACATTGGCTGAGGAGAGCGCGTTAACCAGCAGGGGGGTGGCTTCAGGCACTTGGCGGAGCGCAATGATGTCGATTAAAGACTTTTCGGAGTTTGAGGATTTTTTTGCCCTTTTCAAGGCTGCTAAAACAGTCGGGTTGATGGCTGGGTTACTGGCAGAGGATAAGGTTACTCGGGAGGCTTCGGCGATCTCGGCTTTGGGGCTGTCCAGCAGGGCGATCAGCTCGGTCAGCTCCACGGCTTTACCGAACTGCCCAATGGCAGTCACCGCGAGTCTCTGGCTCTCAGTGTTTTTAGCGGCTTTGGCAACATTACGGATGTAATCCATGGCAGCTGAACGCTGATTATCAATCAGCGCACCCAGCAAGATCTGTTCGCTGCTGGCGGGTATTTTGCTGCTCAGTTTGTCGAGGAATTTTTTGAGGTTGGCATCAGGAAGTTTTGCCGCCTGGGAGGCAAAGGCCCCCTGCCAGTCAACGGGCTGGCTGTACAGCCCCTGGTTCAGCCATTTGAACTGATTTTTTGTATCAACCGCGGCCAGCCCTGAGAGGGCTGCCATTTTGATATGCGCAGGGGTGTTATGGTTGTAGAGCGATGTGTAAAGCTGGAGGGCTTGCGCCTGGCGCTTGGAGCTGTATGCTCTTTCAGCGGCTGCCAGGCAGGCATCGCCAATCTGCAGATCGCCAGCGTTCTTCGGGTCGCTGGCGAGCTTTAACAGGGCTTCGCAGCCCTCCGGGGTCGCTGTTTTAGCCAGGTAGTTGAGGGCTGAGCCGCGCAGGGGCTGCGGGCTTGCGACCAGTTGGACTGCATCGCCAACCGCAGCGTCGCAGCCGCGGCCCGCCAGCGCGTTGAGCAGAGCGGCCTGTTCGCGACCTGTGGCGGAAGCCAAAGCCGAGTAGAGCGCCTGGTCAGCCTCCGGGGTTGCAAAACTGAGCAATAAGAAGCTGGCGCTGTCAAAGGTTTTCGGGTTCTTGAGCAGAGCGGCGATTTGATTGACCGATGCTGTGCTGCCCCGGGCCAGCAGGGTTTGCAGCGCGTCATTCCGCTCCGCTTCGCTGCTGTTGGTGAGTTTGTTGAGCAGGGCGTTGTCGTCGGCGGCCATTGCGAAGGCAGCGGCTAAAACAATGAGTAGAGTTGTCAGTTGTGTTTTCATAGGTTGTTCCTTGTCGGCTGCGTTGGCTCGAATGCCAAAGCTGTAAGTTTTTGGGGCTACAAATACCAAGGTGCGCGATATTGGCGGTTTTTGAGGCGGTTGGCTTCAGCGTCTTTCGTGAAGCAGGCGTTGACTGGGTCAAACTCGAGTTCGCGATTCAGATGGCAGGCAATCGTGGCTGCATGACAGCAGAGGTGCGAAAAGTGCAGCGAGTTCGGGGGGGCATCCGGGGTGCGGCGGCTTTTCACGCAATCGATAAACTGGGCGGTATGGCCGAGCGGTTTTTTCCAGTCTTCGCCTTTGATCTTGCGGTGCTCGATGAGGTTGGGGTTGGAGGTATAGATCTGACCGGAGTCATCGGTCTCAATCCAGCCCTCATCGCCCTCAAAGCGGACTGCGCAGCTGTTCTTAAATCCGTGGTCGCGCATGACCAACCTTACTCCATCTTCGTAAAGGGCGGTCAGGGTATGACCGTCCGGGAGATAGCGCACCGGCGCGGTCATCTCGCGGCGGATTGCCAGTTGGCAGAGGTCGACCGTGTGGCTGCCCCACTCGGTCAGATCGCCGTGGAAGTCGTACTCCGTGTGCCAGTTTTGAAGGTATTTATGATTGTAATCGCGCCAGGGGGCTGGTCCCAGCCACATATTCCAGTCCAGCACATCAATGGCCGGCTGCTCCTCGGGTGCGAGGTAGTGGTTTTTCGCGGAGCGCCCCATGGGCACCATTCCAGCGTGGACTGTGTGGATCCGGCCCAGTTTGCCGGTGAGGGCGGTCTCCATGGCGATTTTAAAGTTGCCGATCCCCCGACGCTGGACGCCACCCTGGTAGATGCGGTGGTAGCGCTGCGCGACATCCACAACCGCGGCGCTCTCGGCCATTGAGATGGAGATGGGTTTTTCGCAGTAGACATCCTTGCCTGCCTGCATGGCCTGTATGGCCATTTGGGCGTGCCAGCGGTCGCCTGTGGCAATGTAGAGCGCATCAATGTCAGGGCGGGCCAGCATCTCCCGGAAGTCGCGGTAGGCCTTGCAATCCTGATTGTTGTAGTGCTGGTGCACCACACTCAGGGCCGCGGCTCTTTTTTCAGCTGAGATGTCACAAACGGCCAGCACCCGCGTGCTCTCGTTGTGCAGAAAAATGGGTAGCAGTTGAGATGTCCTGCCACCATACCCGATAAAACCCATGGTAACGCATTTTGAGGGTGTGCCGCTTGCATGCGCCTTAAAAATACTAAAGGCACCTGTGGCTCCGGCTGCTATCAGAAAATTCCTGCGGTTCATCTTTTGTTTCCCCTTCAATCAATGGACATCTATTGCCTGTAATCACATAATGGGTGTGATCAATTTAATAAGATAACAGATATGGGTTAGAAGGTCACAACATATTTGAAATAAAAATCGAGCCATTTCCGATGTGAGTTCACCTAATGGAATCAAGGTGGTTTGAACATGTAAAATTTAGTTTACCCCAAATGCGTCCGGTAAACATTGGCTATGGTGCGTTTATCTGTGAAAAAACTCGAAAT
>JAQUCE010000137.1 GCA_028686345.1 Kiritimatiellia bacterium | reverse complement strand
TTGCCGGACAACAACCTGGTCTGGCTGCACGAGAGCACCTGTGTCAAAGTGAAATGAATTTGGGAGGTCGCAATGTTTACATCTCCGAATTGCAATATTCCGTTAGATCGGCTGCGGGGCGCAACCGGATGATTGACACAATCAACAAAAAAGTAGATCATTAGCCAACGTTGAAAGATTGTTTACGGAAAAACACATATGGTGATAATTTTATCGTTGTATAAAGGAGCTGAAATGCCCGAGGGGAGATCACATGAAAAAGACACAACTGACAGTAGTTAAGATCGATCACATCAATATGCGCGTAAAGAACTTGAAGGAGTCTATAGAGTTCTATGAGCGAGTGTTTGGATTTCAAATGAAGGAAGACCACTCTGATGAGGGGGATGATGCCTGGGCAATCGTTGGCTTGGCTGACACGGCATACATCTGCATGTATCTCCATGCGGACAAAAAACGTTTTCCTGAAGCTTTGCAGATCATGCACTTCGGTCTGGTGATCGACGACTTCGACACTGTGCTCGAGCGGCTAAAGATAAACGGTGTTGATGTGGGGCGGGGTTACGTGCAATGGCCCAAGTCTCGCTCGGTGTATATAAGTGATCCAAATGGACATGAGATTGACCTGACCGAGAGAGTCGGCGGTGGCTTGGGTTAGACAAGACTGTAATCTTTGGCATGTGTAAAACACGTATTTTTATGTCATAAGTTGAAAACGCTGGACCACACGGCTTATTACCTGGTGCCAATGGATTGTTCACTGTTCTGGAGAGCTATACCGATGCCCTGGGGCGGGAGACAAGCAACGTTCGTTCTGTCAGGAATGCAGCTTTCGAACAGAGCGGCGCATATGCGCCTCAAACAACCACCACCGAATCTATCGCTGGAGGTGCGAAAATCACAACCACCGAGTGGACAGATTCCGTCTCAGGCGAACAGTTGAAAAAAATGACGAAGACGGAATCTGATATCCAGCCGAACGGCTGGAAGAAAACAACCTCCTATGTGAATTTAACCACGGAAAACACTGAAAGCACGGAAGGAGAGTGGGGGAGATGTGTCACCTCTGTTTCATACACGCCCGGCGGGAACGCTCTGACAACATCGGTTCAGCGGGTGCAGCTTACGGGACTTGGCTTAGCAGGTAACAGTAAATCTATTTCAGTTGATGCTGACGGCAATACGACTGTGACTACGGAATCCAGAAACCCAGAGAACGCCTCAAAGGTTGTGGCCAGCATAAACACCGCGCTTGGAATAACAAACATTACACACTCCATAGCTGGTTATGAGACATGCTCAAGTAACAGCCTCGGCGGTGTGACAGAATATTTTTACGACGGCTTTGCAAGGAAAGTGAGAACTACGAATTACGCTAATGGACACGAATTAAAGAGGGTGATTTCAACGTTCACAGATAAAAAAAACGATGAAGACTTTGTGAACTTTGTACTACTATCATTCATATTCTTGTTTTTTATGCACGTTTTTTATCTCTCACATCAGGCTTCGTCCCGCAAGCGGAACTACGCCCTGACGGGGAAGGCACAGAGTTCTCAGAGTATACACTTTTGCTCTCTGTGCCATCTGCGACTCTGTGTCCAGTGATCCGGAGTCGGGGCCGTTGGAGTGATAGGTGTCGAAAAGTGCGCCCTTTAAGTAAGTGCCCACGGCCCGCGCGGGGCGCGGCCCAGCATCGCGGTGGCAGCCGGATCACCGATGATCTGCTCGGTCTCGGGGTTCCAGGCGATCCTGCGCCCTGTCAGCATGGCGATTTGGCCGAGATGGCCGATGCTGGCTGAGCGATGGGCCACTTCAGCTGGTGTCAGGGTGGTGTCGCGGCTCTTGACGCAGTCAATAAACTCGCGCTGATGCCCCACACTGCGGAAGCGGATTTCGCCGGCTTCGATCTTGGAGTCCCGGATCGCCGATGAGGAGGCGTCAAACCGCCCGCGATCCACCCAGACCCAGGCGCCGTTCTCGCCATACCATTTAGTGCCGCTCCGCACCTGACCGCTGTCGGCCACCACAATCTCCACGCCGTCGTCGTAGGTGCCGGTGTAGCGGTAGCTGGTGGGGCTGTCATAGATATACTGCGGCGCGAAAGCGCAGTAGCCGGTAAAGGCTGAGGGGCCGCTCAGGTCTTTACCCAGTCCCCATTGGGCGATATCGGCGTGATGTCCAATCCAGTCCATCATCTGTCCGCCGCCCCAGTCGAGCACCCAGCGCCAGTCCCAGTCATAGACACCCATAAATTTGCGATAGGGCGCGGGGCCGAGCCACATATCCCAGTCCAAACCCTCAGGAACAGGCTGATTGGGATCATGCGCTCGTCCGCGTCCGCCTCCCGGCAATCCCACCTCCACGCGTGAGATTTTGCCAATACGCCCATTGCGCACCAGCTCCACCGCCCGCTGCATCTCGCCGCTTGAGCGCTGCCAGCTGCCGGTCTGCCACACGCGGCCGTGCTGTTTGATTGCGTTCACCAGAGCGCGGCCTTCGAGCAGGTCATGCGTGAAGGGTTTTTCACCGTAGATGTCCTTGCCGTGGCGGGCGGCAAAGGTTCCGATATAGGCGTGCCAGTGGTCCGGGGTACCGATCATAATAGCATCGATATCTGCGCGACTGCATGCCTCGCGATAATCTTTGATCATCTCACAGTCGCTGTTTTTGTAGTGCCCGTCAACTCTCTGTTTGGCGCTGTCCATCTTTTTCGTGTTGACATCACAGACAACTTTGACCTGCACATCGCGCTGTCCTAAAAAGGTGTTCATGTTGCCTGTACCCATTCCGCCAACGCCCACCATGGCCATGCTGATCCGGTTGCTGGGTGCGTTCTGGCCCAGCACGTTGGCTGGCACAATGTTGAAAGCCGAGACAGCCGCGGTGGCCGCGCTGACGTTTAAAAAGTTTCTTCTTGAAATTTTCATCTTGTTACTCCTTGATAAATTGGTTAGCGCAGTGCGTCGGCGGTTGTTCCGATCTCTTTCACCAGATTCTGATCAACCCCTGCTTTGATGTACATCTCGTGGATCGACCAGTGCAGTCCGGGCCGACCGTCCAGCAGCACAATCTTAATATGCCGTCCGCTGGCAGCCATCGGTATTTTGGTTTTTTGGCGGCTGCTGCCATCGCCTTTTGCCACCGGGTTCGACCAGGTTTTGCCGTCATTGGAAACAAACACCTCATACCCGTTGGGGGTGTCATTGCCTGAGCCAGTGGTGTCCAGCAGAATCTCGGAGATAAAGCTCGCCTCACCCAGATCAATGCTGAACCACATGCCTTGGCGCGAGGGCGCATTGGATGACCAGCGTGAGCCATCGTTGCGGTCAAATGCCCGCTTGACATCACCCGGCGCATGCGAAGCCGCGGCCTTCCACTTTTTCGGATCCAGTTCACCGCCCGGGACGTTGCCAGCGGCCTTGAGCTGCTCATCATAGAGTTTGACATAGAGCTGCTTGGCAATTGCCTCGCTCGCCGCATCATTGAAGAGCTGTTGCAAAAACTTGAAGGTTTCGATATTTTTATCTTTGTAATGCAGTGTTACGAGGGTCTCACGCTCCTGCTCCGACGGGGCGTTCTTGAAGAGATCCGCGCACATTTGGTCACACTCCGGGCCGCCATTGCTCATTGCCTGTTTGAGTGCGCCGCGGAAGGCGGCTTTTTTCAAGTTGGGGTCAGTCACTGTTTTTAACGCGCCCGCAAGCTCGTTGTACGGCTTGATGTTTGACCAGGCGCCCAGGACGCGGATTGCACTCTCGGCGACTTTTTTGTCCGCGTCACCCATGGCTTTGCTGATCACCGCTATGTACGCATCATCACTGTACTGCGACATCAGGTTGATCAGCGTGATCTTTGCCGGTGCGGCGGCGCCCTGCCAGGCTTTCAGCAGCGCGGTTTTCAGCTCTGCTGGATCAACATTGCGCAGTGCCGCGCGGATGGCGGACTCAGCTTGATTGACCTCGCCCTCTTGGAGCGCGGGGAGCCATGCGATCAGTTGCCGGTAAGATTTTTCGTCCGCAGTTTTGCCGGCTGCCTTCCATGCGTCTTTGCGCACATTGTCATCCTGTGATGTGATGTAAGGGGTGTAGCTCTTCAGATCAGCGGCGACCATTCTCTCTCCGAGAATTTTAAGGACAGTTTTTTGTTTCTCAATGTCGTTGCCGGCAATTGCGATCAACTTCGCGCTGGTCTGCGGGCAGAGCATGTTGTTGAGTTCAAGCTCAGCGCACCTCCTGACAGCCTCATTCTCGTCGCTCAATTTGGCATACACGGCTTCAACCTGATCCACGGTTCCCAGCTTGCCAATCGCTTTAAGTGCGGCGCAGACAACCTCCGGCGTAGAGGAGTTGAACATTTTTGCGATTGCAGGCGCGCTGCTCTTGGCATCCTTGGCCGCCATTTTGGTGATAATCGCGACCTGGTCTTCAGGTGTTGCCTGGCCCAGCGCATTGGCCAGCTGCTTGTCCGTAACTTGATCAGCGTGGCGTATCAGTGTTGCTCTGACCATCGGGCTCTCGTCTTTCATTCCGGTAGCGAAGTATGTTGGGTCGTTGATCAGCAGTGCTTTGGCACAGGCTGCCCGGAGCGCGGCGGGAAGATCCTTGTTTTTCATAACAGCTGCGGCACTCTGAGCAGCCAGTTTTGCATTGCCGGATGTTGCCAGCGTGCCGATGCAGGCTGCCAGAGCGGTGTTCTTTGTGTCATTAAGGGTGTTGTTCTTAAAGCCCAGCAGAGCGGTCAGCGCTGGTTTGTCGCCAATCCGCCCCAGGCCTGCGAGCGCGGCCGCCACAACGGTCGGCTCTTTATCCGCCAGCATGGGAGTGATTGCCGCCGAGTTTTTTTGAATTACCAGGGCGTTGATCACGCTCACGCGGAAATCGGGCTCCGGTGAGCTCAGTGCTGATTGGAATATTTTGGCCGTGGCGCGCGGCTCCATGCCGGCCAGCAAGGTCACGGCCCAGTCGCGCGTCTCCCTGTCGGCCAGCGAGGGAACCAGCGCGTCCGCAGCCGGCTGAATACCGCTGCCCAGCAGCGCGCGCAGGGTGGCCTGCCGCGCGAAAGGGGTGGATGCGCTGTTGCTCAGGATGGCGGTGAGCTTGGCGACATTAGCCTGATTGACCTTTTCACTGTTGGTGTTACGCAGGGTATCCTGCAACAGGGCAAAGGCCTGCATCGCAGTGACTGCGTCAGCATCTTTGACAGCACTGATCACGGCATCGCTCAACCCAGGCGGGGTGTCATCCACCTTGAGATCGCCGAGAGCATACTGCAAGCCGTTGACAATATGTCCAAAAACCGCGCCATCAAGGAAGGCCCGCTGATCATGCGCAAACGAGGTGTAGAAGACGCGGCCCCGGCCATAAGGACGAATCCAGGAGACAGCATAGTCTTTGTCCTCCCGTTTCTGTCCGCCAGCCGCGGCTGTGTCTTTGTCACTTAAATCGAGCGAGACCAGCACCCGCAGCTTGGAGCGGTTGTAATAGGGGGACTTCTGCTGATAGATTTCATCACTCCACTTGAAATTCGGTGCGGGGAATGTGCTGTTGATCGGGTGGCCGGGCTCATCAAGTTTAAAGGCCCATGTGCCGCCCGCGCCCCAGGGGTGGCCATCGAAAAGACCGCCAACCATCTCCGCCGCGGCTTCCGCCTGATAGAAGTTATCGGCACCGGCATGAATCACAACCAGCCCTTTGCCGGCCCGCACAAAATCAATCAGATCGTATTCAAGCGCGAAGTTCTCTTTGGTATTCATATGGGTGGTATTGTTCAGAACCACTGCGTCGTACTTTTTCAGGTTATCCCCGGAAAGATCCGCATACTCTCTGGAGTAATCAAATTTGTAGGCCGGGTACTTTTCCTGCACCAGTTTAAACGCCTCCAGACTGTACTCAATTGCGGCGCCGTGGACAAAGCCTTCACAGCGCCAAAAAACCAGGATCTTGTGGTTTTTCGGATTAGCGCCAAGCTTTTCAGGGATAATCGCCTTGATTTTAGCGATCTGTTCTGGTGGCACTGGTTTGAGGTCCTGTGCTGACGCTGGCATGCCCATGGAGAGCGTCAGCACCGCAGTTAAAGCCGTGATCACGGCGTTAAACGAACTCTTTTTCATATTTCGTATTCCCCTTTGATCTCTTGTGAATCTATCAGCTTTCCTGGAAACTCCCTCATTTCAATGAAAACCTGACAACAAAATTCATAGTTAGATTGTATAATACAGGATAGAGCCGGGTTTGATAAGGGTAAAATCAAACATTTAGTAGGAAAAACGCGCAGGCTCAGCGTTGCAGTCGCGCTTCCATCGGGGCTGTTGTGATGATCCGCAGTGGCTGGACATCAGGAATCCAGAGTGCCAGTGACTCGGGGTAGTGCTCCTGGATCAGCTTTTTTCCCTCTTCAACTGATAAAACAAAGAGCGCGGTTGAGAGCGCGTCAGCTGTGGCGCCATCCTGAGCGACAACCGTCACAGCTGCCATCCCCTTGACCGGCATGGCGGTTCGTCCGTCAATTATATGGGCGCACCGCTCGCCGTTGATCTCCACAAAGCGCTCGTAATTGCCTGATGTGGCAACCGCTTCACCATCGCGCAGCAGGACCTTGGCAACCAGCCGGGAGTCATGAAACGGATCTCTGATGCCTGTGAGCCAACCCTCCCGCCCCGGTCGGGCCTCTCCCAGAGCTCGCAGGTTGCCGCCCAGGTCAATCAGTGCATCGGTGAGCCCTTGCTCGCGGGCGCTCCGCCACACCAAATCCACTGCGTAACCTTTGGCAACTGCTCCGAAATCAAGCTGCATGCCGCTGCGCAGCAGACGAATCATGTTTGTGTTGCTGCTGGCAGTGAGTTCGACATCGTCGATGCAAGCGAGTGCGAGCGCACGCTGCAGCACCTCTGTCGACGGAGTGGCGGCTGGCGGGGTTGCTCCGTTAAACCCCCATATTCTCAAAACCGGGGCAATCAGGGGGTTGAAAGCTCCGCCGCTCTCTCTGGTAACCTTTGCTGAGAGCTTGAAGATCTCGCTGAAGCTCTGCGAGATTGGTACAGCGCCTTCCCCGCCTGCATGGCGATTGACCTCTGCCAGAGTGGAGCTCTCGCTCCAGCCGGAGAGCTCCCGCTCCACGGCCGCGAACTCATCCAAGGCCAGCGTGCGCAGCTGCTGCGCGGTATCCAGGTCACCTGATTGCACTGCGGCAATGGTTCCCATGGAGGCCCATTGCAGGCGGTTGAGCCGTGCAGGGGGAGGTGGCGAGCAGCCAGCGGTGATGATTAATGTGGCACTGACCAGCAACAAAAATTTGAGTTGAGTTTGGATGATTTTCTCCAGTAACCTTATCATAGAGTTTTAACCGGAAACTCGCGCGTTTTTCAACCATTTAACTGCAGGTCGTTGATGTCGAACGCCGCGAGATCGCAGAGCACCAGATCTGCATGGCTGACATCCTGTTTGTGCGCACTTGCACGTGATAGCGCCACACAGCGCATACCCGCGCTTTTGGCGGCGGTGACACCTGCCGCCGAGTCTTCAAAGACCAGGCATTCAGCTGGCTCAACCCCCAGCATGGCGGCTCCCATGAGATATCCGGCCGGGTGGGGCTTGCCAGGGGCGTAGTCCTCCGCGCCGAGAAAGAACTGCACCGACGAGGAGATACCGGCAATCTGCAGGCACTCAATGATATCCTGACGGGGCGAGCCGGAAACAACGATCACCGGATAGGATGCGGCGAGCTCCTTGAGCACTTTGACTGAAGAGTCAATCACAACCTCATCACTGCTGTCACGCAGCTGCTGGTGGTAGACGCTCAGGATCACGGCCATCTCCTCGACCGAGGTGGCTGCCAACACAGGGTAACGAGCGATAAGATCGCAATAGATATCGCTCCAGGAGCGTCCGTAAACAACCTCCAGGATGCTCGCTCGGGAGCACTCGTAACCTTGATCCTTCAAGTAGTTGATCATGGCATCAGCCCAGAGCATCTCTGTATCAACAATCGTGCCGTCCAGATCGAATATAATCGCTTTGATCATGGCTGCGCACCACAGCATTTCTTGAATTTTTTCCCGCTGCCACAGGCGCAGGGCTCATTGCGGCCCACCTTGGGTTCACTCCGCCGCGCTGGCTCGGGACCGAAAATCTTGCCGTCCATAAAGAGCCATTCGCCATTGATTTTTTCAAAGTCGGCTTTTTCATGGTGATTAAACTCAGTCTCGTTGACTGTGTAGTGGGCGATGAACTCAACCGATCCGGTGGTATCATCAGCTTTGCCGTTGCTTTCTTTGAGAATCTCAATGCCGGTCCATTTAGCGGACTCCGCCCATTTGCGGCTGTTGTCAGCGTCAAACTCTTTTTTGACCTTGGCGCTGGATGTTTTATATAAAAACTCAACCGCACCCATGGCGTAGGCGGTGTAGCGCGAGCGCATCAGTTGGGTGGGGGTTTTAGGCTTTTTGGTTTCAAGTAAAAAAGGCTCGCAGCATTGACAGAATGTAAGCTTGCTACCACAAGGACAAAATTCGCTCATAAAAAATCTCCATTTCCTGCAGGAAAAACCCGTCTGTAAAAAGTGTGTGCCATTCTAGCGTATTGTCCCTTAAAGCCGCAATCAAAATCAACTTCTTCCCGAATTTAATCCGCAGGCTAAAGCGTGTGCACAAACGGTTTTATGTTCGTTGGCCCGCCCCTTTGGGCGGCAGTTTAATGCTAGCTCGTAAGAATAATTTATGTTTTAACAAACAAAAAGATGACAATCTGATAGGCAGTTTGCTATATTGATAAACACAAAGGGAGGTTTGCTTTGACAACGTGGTTTTCAGATTTCAACGGACTAGAGTTATTCTATCTCATCTGCGCGGTCACCGGCGCGTTATTTGTTGCTTTCAAGATGGTTCTGCTAATTATCAGCGGGGATATTGACACAGATATTGATGTGGATTTGGATGCTGGCGGTGATTTAGCTGGCGAACACTCGGACTCTGATGCCGGGTTTCATTGGCTTTCAATGCTTGGTCTTTCATCATTCTTTATGATGTTCGGGCTGGTGGGGTTGACCTGCTATCGGCAATACCACCTCGGCACTTTGATCTCAATGTTCGGCTCAACAGCCGGAGGTGTGATGTCGGTCTGGATTATCGGAAAAATTTTCCAAGGTGCCTCAAAGCTACAGTCCAGCGGCACACTTCGAACCGCTGATGCTGTTGGCTGCAGCGGAACCGTCTATCTCAATATCCCTGAAAATGGCACCGGACGGGTGACATTGAATTTTAATAACCATCTGCGTGAACTCGATGCTGTCGCCCACGATGGATCAGCGCTGCCAACCGGTACTTTGGTGCGCGTTGTTGAGGTTAAAGCACGTGTTTTATCTGTTGAAGCAATTAAGTAATAAAAAAAGGAGCACTCCAGTATGAATTATGCAATTATCCCTGTTGCCGCCGTGCATTATGGAATCATCAGTTTCGGGGCACTCATTGCAGTGCTTTTTATGGTCATCGTTTTTCTTGCCTCCCGCTACAAACGCTGCCCGTCAAACAAAATACTTGTGGTCTACGGAAAAGTAGGTGTTGGGCAGTCAGCCAACTGTATTCACGGCGGCGGCGCCTTTATCTGGCCGCTGATTCAGGATTATGCCTACATCCGGCTGACTCCGATGACAATCGCGATTCCTCTGCAGAACGCCCTCTCAATGCAGAATATCCGTATTAATGTGCCCTCCACCTTTACGGTTGGTATCAGCACTGATCCTGAGGTGATGACCTCCGCGGCCGAGCGCCTGCTCCATCTCACGCCGCGTGAAATCGAGGAGATGGCCAAAGAGATCATTTTTGGTCAGTTGCGCTTGACAGTGGCTTCACTGACTATTGAGCAGATCAACCAGGATCGTGAGAGCTTTCTGGAATCCATCCGCAAGAATGTCTCGCCTGAGCTGAATAAAATCGGACTTTTCCTGATCAACGTGAATATCACCGATATTACGGATGGATCAGGCTATATTGATTCGATCGGCAAAAAAGCCGCGGCAGAGGCGATCAATCAGGCTAAGGTTGATGTGGCTGAACAGGATAAACTGGGTGCTATTGGTGAATCTGAAGCTACCCGCGCAAAAGAGATCCGGGTGGCGGAGAATGTGGCTGACTCGCAGAAAGGTCAGAAAACAGCCGAAGCGGATCGCCGGATTATCGTGCATCAGCAGGAAGCCCAGGCTGTGAACGGAGAGAACAAGGCGCAGGCGGACATCGCGGATTCCAACGCTGAGCTGGCGGTGAAACAGGCGGCTGCGCTCCAGCGCGGCGAGGTTGCCCGGCGTGAAGCGGCGGTTGAGATTCAGAAAGCGCAGTATCGCGCTGAAGCCGAGCGGCTCAGGGCTGAAGAGGTTATCCGTCAGGAGATTGAAAAGACAAAAGTTGAGATTGCGGCAGAGGCTCAGGCCGAAAAAACCCGCCGCGAGGCAAGGGGCGAGGCTGATGCGATTCTGCTTAAATATCAAGCCGAAGCCGAGGGTATCCGCAAGGTTCTGGAGAGCAAGGCAGCCGGTTATCTGAATCTGGTAAAAGGGTGTAACGGCGATGTGAAATCAGCTGCCACGCTGCTGATGACCGAGAAAATTGAGCAGATTGTGCAGCTGCAGGTGGAGGCCATCCGCAATATCAAGATCGATAAAATTACTGTCTGGGACTCGGCTGGCGGTGGCTCCAAGGATGGCGGCACGTCGACCGCAAACTTTCTCGCCGGCCTGATCAAGAGTCTGCCGCCCCTGCATGATGTGGCTGGCATGGCAGGGATTGATCTACCCGAGTATCTGGGGGAGATTGCGGCTGCAAAACCGCCTGCCAAACCGCAGATAAAAGCAAAGCCCGCCCCGGTTGAGAGCGAAGGTGCTTGAAAACAAAGTTTGTAGTACAGGCTTTAGCCTGCTCTGAAGCGGGTTATTGAGACGTTACTGTAGGAGTGATAATGAAGTAGTGCAAGCATCTTGCTTGCAGAAAATATTTTCATTCAAGCTGGAAGCTTGAGGTACTTCATCTATACGGGGGTGAATAAAACGTAGAAGCGGACTGTAGGAGTTTAGGTTTTCAGGCCGCAAATCCAACTTTCATGATCCTGTTACAGTATGCCGCTGGTCGAGCGGCTACTACACCGAACGATAACCCTTGCACTCCGGGGTGCAGCGCATGTGTAGCAGCCGCCCGCATAGCGGACGACTTCCCTGCCTCGCGCCTTGGCTTCCAACCGGACAGTCCAATTGGAAATCGGAGCTACGTTGCTCCGCACAAAAGTCTCCATCCCTTTAACTCGCGCACTTGCGCACTCGCGCACTTGCAG
>JAQUCE010000136.1 GCA_028686345.1 Kiritimatiellia bacterium | reverse complement strand
GCACACCTCGGGTTTGATGCGGTTGTCATCTGTTGGCCCCCGACTCGAAAAAGCGGCCATGCCCTGCTGATAGGGCGATGTCGTGGCGCTCCAGGAGATAAAATCGTCCTTGATGGGGTTGGTTTTCAATGATGTCCCCCACTTCTGGGAATATTTAGCGGCGCGGTATCCCTCCATGGCAAAGGGTCGGTCGCTCTCGGTGGCGCCCACGGTCAATACATTTTTGGCACTGCCGGGCGAGGTAATGCTGTCTAGATCAACAATACCGTCGTTGTCACTGTCTTTACCTGAATTGCCTGCTGCGAAGACCGGCAGAAACCGATAGTAGGTGTACGCAAACAGATCGGTCTCCCGGGCAAGGCTGTCATACTCACCATAAACCGCCGAGCCCCAACTGTCGGAGTGGATGGTCGCTCCATTCAAGAAGCTTTGCACAAACATGCCGTAAAGTTCGTAAATACCGGTAAACTTGCCGGTGTCCTTGTTTGCAATGCACTGCGAGACCAGTTTGGCCTCATAGGCAATACCTTTATACTGCCCCTGGCTGGAGGCGCCGGTACCGCAGATCGAACCAGCGGTGTGGGTGCCGTGCCCGTTGTAATCAGCGGCGTCGTTGTTGTTGCCAGCCAGATCAAAAATAGCGACGATTTGTCCCTGTAAATCAGCGTGAATGGTGGCCGCATCACCGGTGTCGACCCCGGTGTCACCGTGGCCGATGATCTGCCCTCTGCCGGTCAAGGACCATTCGTTTTGAAGTGTTGCCGCATTCAGGTGCGCTGGCAGAGCCGCATAATTATTGAGTAATGTCGGGGGGACGAACTCTTCAACCCACTGGACATCGCCGCGCTGCGTCAGCGCCGAGATCTCACTCAGCGGCAGAGTTGCGCGAACCAGGCCCCACTCCGGCAAGCGGGAGGTGTGATTGACCTCGCCGCCGAGCGCGGTAACCACTCCTGCGATGGACTCAACGTCCAGCGGATCAAGCGTCTGAATTGTGAGCTGCAGCGTCTCGCTGCCGGGTTTGGATGTGGTTAGAGAGCTGAGAAAGGGCTGAATTTTATCCTCGGGCAGAAATTCTGTGACAAAGCGCACATCCGGGTTATCCGCAACAGCGCGCAGCGCTGCAACGGATAGCTCGGTTAAGAAGGCGTAGTGGGGTAGGTAGCCCCGTAAAATGGTGCCATTTTTCTCTAGTCCCCGGCGTATCGCAGCGGTGATGGGGCGGCCAAAGTGGACAACATAGGGCAGGGTCTCACGCTGGGTTAGGCTCTGGTTCAGTGCGAAATCAGCCGGCAGATCCCTCTCTTCAGGCACTTCAATTACGCGATTGGAGAGCAGAATGGTTTTATCTTTAGGGAGTTGCGCTTGGTTTTTTTTGTTCTTGCTTTTAAACGCCGCCCGCAGTGGCTCGAGCTGCTCCTGTGTCAGCGTGGGCCGCACTACAGGCTGCGCCGCGGCAGGGGCAATTTGCTGACGGGCCGCAGTTCCGGGGATTGGAGTAGGGGGCGGCAGTAGTTGGATGTTCTGCGCAACGCGTTGGTTAATCAATGCAATTCGCTGACTCTCAGTGCTCTGCGTTTTGAACAGGTAGGCACTGATAATAGTGATAACACAGGCGGTCAGCAGGGCAAAGAGCGCGCGTTTCTGATTTTTTTTTAAGCTCATATTTTTCTTTTTTACGGTTTATTGAATAAACTCAGGGGTGCCCGGTGGACTGAAGCTTTTGGGGCGTTTTTTAAAAAATCAGAGAAAGGAAAAACCTTTCACGCATTGGACGTTGCACTCCAGCTTCCTACTTCTCGCCAGCAGCGGCTTCCGCGATGTTCAGCACGTGCGCCCGGATCTTGCGATAGGACTGCAGGATGTCAATGATCACCAGGGTCTGCAGAGGCGAGGTACCGGCTTGCGCAATCCGGCTGAGGTGCTCCTCACGGAACTGTTTGGCGCGGTCGGTAATCCGGCTGCCCTCTGAGTGCGTTGCAAGCAGCGTGCGTGTGTCGCCCGCCTGAAGCGCCGCGCCGACGGATTTCAGGTAATTGCAGACTTTGGCATGCAAGGTTTTGATGTTCGCCATATCCTGGGGGCAGATGCAGGGATTGAGGGCTGCCAGACGGTCGCTCAACTTGAGCAGGATAACAGCATAATCGCTGATTGATTCGTATTCATCGGCGATCCGTAACTGTTGGCGCGCCTCAGTAATGACATTCAGAGGTAGATTTTTCTGCAGGATTCTGGTGATAAACTCTACAATCTCCTTCTGCATCACATCCAGGATCTCCTCTCTACGTATCAGCCTTTCGCGCTGCTCCTGGTTCTGGTTGGGATTCTCCAGTTCATTGCCCAGCCAGACCATCATTTGATCCACGCTGTCACGCATCTTTAAGATCGCGCTGCCAGACTCTTGAATGGCAATCGAGGGGGTTTCCGTGCGCCCGGCATCCAGGTAGATCAGGCGCTGCACCTCCTTTTTTTGCCGCGTGGGGATGATGAACACCAGCAGCTTGACAAGCAGGCCGGTGACCGGCAGGAAGAGCAGTACAATGATGGCATTGAAGATCGTGTGCGAGAACGCGATCTGTTTGCCGACATCGCCCTTGATCGCGGTTGGCATGATGCTCGCCAGTAGATCAAGAAAGAGATAGAAGAACGGGAAAACAATTGCCACACCAAAGACTTTGATTAATATGTGGGCAAGAGCAGTGCGCTTGGAGGCGGTGGAGGTGCCCAGCGCGGCTAAGTAGGCTGTGATGGTTGTTCCGATGTTCTGCCCTAAAACCAGTGCGACCGCTGTGTTAAAGCCGATGACCTTGGTCGTGGCTAAGAGAATGGTGATGGCAATGGTGGCGGAGCTGGACTGCATGAGGGCGGTCGTGACCGAGCCGACCAGCACGCATTTGAACAAGCCGCTGTAGTCGTCAGCCGAAAACTTGCAGAACCATGCTCGAAAGCCCTCGCTGGCGCTGAGTGGTTCCATGCCGTTTTTCATGAGCGTCAGCCCGAAGAAAATCATGCCGATTCCCAAAAAGAACATGGCTGTGAATTTGATCCGTTCGTTGCCTGAAAAGAGGTATAAGAACCCTGCAACTCCCAGAATAAGAAGGCCGTGCTGCGTTACATGCAGTGCCACAATCCAGGCTGTGATCGTGGTGCCAATGTCAGCCCCGAGCAGAACACCGATCGATTGTTTGAGGGTCATCACTCCGATATTGACCATCGAGATGGCCATGACCGCTGTCACGGAACTCGATTGGATCAAACAGGTGACCGCCGCTCCAGTGGCGCAGGCCTTGAATCGATTGTCTGTGACAGTGGCAATCATTCGCCTGAGGCGATTGCCTGCCACGGCCTGCATTCCGTCCGACATGTAGCGCATTCCCAGCAGGAACACACATAAACCGCCAATAAGTCCTGAGGCGATCTGCAGGATTTGTTCAAATGTCATGGTTAATTTCCAGCTCGTTTAAGTTTTACGTTTATCTCTTCGTTAAGGCAAATGATGATTCTGAACTGACTAAAAAGTTACCATAATTCTAGGATGAACTCAAGGTGTCCGTTCAGAAATTCGTGTATAGTTTTCCTTTATTTTCCGCCGGAGAGCGCCTCAGCGATATTTAGCAGGTTTTCTTTGATGCGCATATAAGCACTCAGCATATCCATGCAGGCCACAATCTTAAAGGCATTAGAGCATTGATTCTCAAGTCTCTTCATCTGATCGTCACGTGTTTTTTTTATGAACATGGTGATGTTGTTCGAATCCGTTTTGGTGTGTATCAAGAGCGCAGCGGTTTTATCCATATCGCTCTTGATAGCTCCATTAATGCAGGCGCAGAACGAGGTTATCTGGTCGTGCACACTCAGAAGCTCCTGCCGTCCTTGATCGCTCAGCACCTGATTGTTGTTGCGCAGGCGCAGCAGGATCTTGAGCAGCGAGACCATATCATCACTCACGGATTCAAGTTCGTCGGTGATCCGCAGCAGCGCGCGCGCGCGGCTGGCTGCCTCTTGCGGCAGGTGGCCGGTCATGATCTGGCCCAGGAAGGTGGAGATCTCCTGCTGCACAGTGTCCAGGATATCTTCGCGATGAAAGATGTGCCGCTGAAGTTTTTCATCAGAGCTGCCCTGCAGCAGGAGCCTGAAGGTTGCCAGCAGATCCATGTTGCTCTCCCCCATAAAGATAACCTCTTTGGCCGCCTGCTCCATTGCGAGCACAGGGGTTGCGATCACACGCGCGTCCAGCATGGTCAGCCTGGGAATCTCCTCAAGCGGCATTGATGGCATTAGATAGCAGATCAGGCGCGCGAACAGGGTGACAAAAGGGAGGAAGAGCAGGGTGTTAATCACGTTGAAGCCGGTGTGGATGTAGGCCATGGGAGCTGTCACGTACGGGAATGTCTGCGCACCGTTCGCGTCGGCGACCGCCACGCGGATATTGGGGAAGAGGTAGTTCATCGCGGGAATAATGACTGGCAGGAAGAGTGGAATCAACAGCGCGACACCGATGCAGTTGAACAGGGTGTGCGCCAGTGCCGCCCGCTTAGCCTCGGTGGTGCTGCCCAGCGAAGCCAGCCACGCAGCCAGGGTTGTTCCGATATTCATCCCTAAAACTGAGGCAGCCGCTGTTTCAAAGCCGATAATTCCCTGCAAGGCCAGGGTCATGGTGATGGCGGTCGTGGCAGCCGAGGATTGGATCAGCGCTGTAACGACCATGCTTAACCCAACACATTTCAAGAGCCCTAAACCGCTGGTGGCTTGAAACTTGGCGAACCAGCTGATAACCGCTGCATTCGTCGAGATCGGCTGCATACCGTTTTTCATCATGAAAAGACCGAAAAATATCAACCCTAAGCCCAGAAAGGTTAAGCCAAGTGTCTTGATGCGCTCACGTTTGGCAAAGAGGTAGACCACGGCGGAGATGGCGATCAACCCCAAGCCGAGCTTCTCCACAGATGGGACGATAGCAATCAGCCATGCCGTTGCAGTGGTGCCGATGTTGGCCCCGATGATGACGTTAATCGCCTGCGTTAAGGTCATCAGGTTGGTGCTGACCAGCCCCACCACCATGACGGTTACGATTGCGCTGGACTGAATAGTTGCGGTCACAAACGCGCCGGTGCAAACACCGGCAACGCGGTTGGTGGTGGCAACAGCCACCAGACGGCGCAACTTGCTTCCGGCCATGGCTTGGAGCCCCTCAGAGAGTTGCCTCATACCCAGCAGAAAAAGCCCCAGCCCGCCAGCAACCCTGAAAATAACAGAAAAGGTATCAAAGGTGTCAACCGTCATACGAGTGTCCTTGATTCCGGCACTTTACTCTGTGTGAAATTTCACAGCAAGCAAGGTGCTTGCGCTGTTTTTTACAACTCTCAATGTGACTTCAAACGCCCCTCTAGCGCACATGTTTGGTAATGAAGTTGTTGCGTATGTATGCAATCGCCACTTCCAGTGAGGGCAGGATCTTGGTGCAGTAGCGCACCATCCAGGGTGAGCACTCCTGAAAAGTGAAGGGCGAGAATGCCACAATGAACTTTCCAAGGTCATGGGCTGCATAGAACACCTCCATGGAGGTGCCGATCGAGCTTTTATTGTAGTTGACCAACAGGATGTCGGCATCCCGCACATCCTGCAGATCAAACTCAACAATCTCGTTGGCGCTGTCGAACTCGCGGTCTTTAAAGTCACGCCGCATTGGGTCCAGCATGATAAAGTCACCCTTTAACTGCTCTGTGGCCCGCTCGCGCCAAGTTTTGGCCAGCTCTGGACATTCGTCCATGATCGGCCCGCTTAGATAAATTTTTTTACGTTCGCTCATAGTTGCTGCTCTCTCAACTCCTGTCGCCGAAAGAAGAAGTTCAGATAACCATTTTCATAAGTTGTCGGGGTGGGAGTGCATGCCCCTCAGGGTACTTGAAACTGCGCTGTGAGCGCGGTAACTTCCCGGCGCACCGTGTTTTGCAACTCAAGGTTGTCGATGTCACCCAGGATGTCAGCAATCCAGCCGCCAATAATCTTCATCTCTGCCTCGCCCATCCCGCGGGTGGTCACCGCCGCTGTTCCAACGCGGATCCCGGATGTGACAAAGGGGCTCTTCTGATCAAAGGGAACGGTGTTTTTGTTGCAGATAATCCCCGCGTTATCCAGTGCCGCGGCCGCTGCTTTGCCGGTCAAGCCGCTGGCAGCGACATTGACCAGAGCCAGGTGGTTGTCGGTGCCGCCGGAGACAATGGTCAACCCTCTCTCAGCCAGGGTGCCTGCCAAGGTGGCGCAGTTTACCACAATCTGTCGGGCATAGGCTTTAAACTCCGGCTGCATCGCCTCTTTGAAGCAGACCGCTTTGGCTGCGATGATATTCTCCAGCGGGCCGCCCTGCAATCCGGGGAAGACCATTTTATCAATTGCCTGGGCATACTCCGCTCTGCAAAGCACCATGCCGCCGCGCGGACCGCGCAGGGTTTTGTGGGTGGTGGTGGTCACAAATTCAGCATAGGGCACCGGGTTGGCATGCACACCACCGGCCACCAGACCGGCGATATGCGCCATATCAACCATCAGCATGGCCCCGCAGGCATCTGCTATGGCGCGGAACTGGACAAAATCAAGGCTCCGCGAATAGGCGCTGGCGCCTGCCACAATCAGCTTGGGCCGCTCCTGCATTGCAATCGCCATCAATTCGTCATAATCAAGCCTTTCTGTCTCTTTGGATACACAGTAGGGTATGATCTCATAGAGCTTGCCCGAGAAGTTCACCGGGCTGCCGTGGGTCAGATGGCCGCCCTGATCCAAACTCATGCAGAGCATTTTATCGCCTGGGTTTAAGACTGCGAAATACACGGCCATGTTGGCTGAGCTGCCACAGTGCGGCTGCACATTGGCGTGTTCAGCTCCAAAAAGCTCCCTGGCCCGTTCAATTGCCAGGCTCTCTGCTGTGTCAACCGGCACACATCCGCTGTACCAGCGCCGTCCGGGATAGCCTTCGGCGTATTTGTTGGTCAGCACACAGCCAGAGGCTTCGCGCACAGCGCGCGTGACAGTGTTTTCAGAGGCAATCAGATTGATGGTTGAATCTTCCTGTGCAATCTGTCCCAGCACTGCGGCGTTGACTTCAGGGTCAACCGCTGCCAGGCAGGAGGTCTCGGCAACACGTTCGGCACGCTCCATCTGCGCAATCCGGCGCTTGTGCCGCTCGCCGCCTGAGAAGGGGGTTTCCAGAAAGGCTTTGAGGATCAATGGGAGCTCTGCTTCTGCCATTTTGCCCTGCAGCACGAGCACATTGGCGTCATTATGCGTTCTTGTCATCACGGCGTTCTCAGCTGTTGTGCACAATGCCGCACGGATACCGCAAAAACGGTTGGCGGTGATGCTCATGCCAATGCCGGTGGTGCAGATCAGAACAGCCATCTCCGCCTCTTTGGCAATCACCATCTGTGCTGCCTGAATGGCGAACTGAGGGTAATCTATGGAGTCCGGGGTATTAGTGCCTAGGTCAAGGGTGGTGTGTCCGGCTGACTCAATATATGATTTTGCCGCATTTTTAATTGATAATCCACCGTGATCACATCCGATTGCTATATTCATTTTGACTCCCGCTGCGAGGCTTACTAAAACTTGCTCCAAAACAAGGCATTCGAAATTCATCCCGCACATCCTAAGACGTACTTCCGTCATTTAGGTGAGATGCTTTGCAAATACCTCAAACAAAGCGAGAATAGTATCATAGCGGAAAGCCAGCATCAAGCAGGGAGCAGGGATTAGGCTGAAAAATTGTCACTCCCGATCAAATGGCCGTGGACGCTTGGTCGGCTCAATAATATGGGGAGAAACATTTTTGACCGTGATGGACATGTCCCTCTGCAGCTCTTCGAGCCGCAGGACAACCTCATTCAGCCGTTTGTCAACCGACGGATAACCGGCGATATCCAGCCGCGGGTCGCCGTCGGTGTAAACAGCTCCCAGAAATGTGTAGAGCGGCGGAAAGTAGCTGTTGTTCTCTTCGACCTTCTGAACAATCCACTCGAGTGAGGCGAGGATATCCTCTTCAAGCGGTTTGGCCTCGGGCGCCGCGTTCTCTTTAGCCAGCAGGATGACGCGCATGTTTTGGTCAATGATCTGCAACTGCCTGGGGATTACCTTTAGGCTCTCCTGCTGGGAGGCCACGCTGTTGAGCTGGGCAATTACGCGGCTGAGTTCTTCGCTGGTCTTTGCCATGGCAGCCATGATCTGGCTGCTGTCAACCGCGCTGTCACGGCTGGAGAGTTCCTCCAGCCTGGTCAGCCTTTTGTTGATCGAACCGAGGGTGTCGTTAAGTTTGTCGACTTTGTTGATCAGCGAATCCCCATCGCCCTGAGGGTTGTTCAATACCCCTGGGAGAAAGTTGCGTGTTCTGCGCCCTTCAGCTTCAATGCTCCTCTGTGTTGTGAAAATTGACAGGCCAATCACCAAACAAACTGCAGCAGTACACGCCATGATTTTCATGATTATCCTCGTTTCATCTTTTTTTACAGGGAGCAATTAATTGCTCCCTGTAACCCGCACTCGACTAAATATCCACTGCCAGCGGTTTGGTGTTTTTCCAATTCCCGCGGGTGAAGTCAGGGAATTTTTGCGGCATGCCGTCTTGAGCCATCGAGAGCTCGGAGAGCGGGCCAACAGCGGACCAGAAGCAGCCCTCGTAAACGTTTTGATCAAGTGGAATTCCCTTTTGCAGGCATTCGATAATGCGCCAGCGCATCATGCCATCCATGCCCCCGTGTCCTGAGAGCCCGGCTTTCTCCACTGTTTCTTTCAGCCGTTTGATCAGAGGATGCACATACTCGGCAGTGGCTTTCTTAAAAGCCTCACCCTCTGTCCATGAGTGGTAGCTGCCCATGCCTTCAATCGCCATCCGGTCAGGGAAGCTGGCCAAGGTGCCTTTGGTGCCCTGAATCAGGTTGTGCCGGCTGTAGGGGCGCGGGCTGGTCTCATCCCATTGCACCATAATGGTGCGGCCCAGAGTGGTTTTGATGAGGGAGGTGCTGATATCACCGCCTTTGAAGTCAAGCTGGTTCCACTTGTGATCAGCCGGGAACTTTGCTTTGGCGTAGAGCGCCCGCCCCTTGGCCGGGGAGGAGAAGGAGACCAGCCGGCCAAAGTTGTCCTCGCCGCGGGCAAGGTTCATGTATTGCGCCACTGGACCGAGCCCGTGGGTGGGGTAGAGATTGCCGTTGCGGTGGGCGTACTGCGGAGTTCGCCAGCTTCCAGTGCCGCGCTCCACCTGGTTCATCTGTCCACGCAGCTCGTGGATGTAGGCGGCCTCGCCGTGCAGCAGTTCACCTAACAGCCCTTGGCGCACCATGTTTAAAAACAGCAGCTCTGATTCACCGTAGTTGACGTTCTCCAGCATCATGCAGTGCCTCTGCGTTGCCTCGGATGTGTCAACAATATCCCACATCTCTTTAATTGTCAGGGCAATCGGAACCTCAGAGAAGGCATGGGCCCCGGCTTTCATCGCGTCAATGCACTGCGGCGCATGGTTCTCCCAGTTGGTTGAGATCACCACCATGTCAGGCTTGGTCTCTTGCAGCATCTTTTTATAGGCATTCGGATCACCCCAGTACACTTTTGGGTCATGGCCGCGCTCTTTGACGCTCTTGGCGGCGCTCTCAGCCCAGTCCTGATAGAGGTCGCAAATCCCCACCACCTGGGTGCCGGGGATTCGTGCGAAATCGCTGCAGTGGCCGCGGCCTCTTGCCCCTACGCCGATAAACGCGCATTTGACGCTCTCCAGCTGCGGTGCCGCGAAATCACCCATATACCTAGCCTTGGTCGGCCTGGAGGTGGTTTGGCAGCCACTTTGAAAAGGTGCGGCAGCGGCCACCCCGGTTAAAATCCCAAACCCCTTGATGAAACTGCGCCGTGTGCTCATATGTGATTCCTCGTGTTTGTGCTGCGTAGCTGAAAATATCTTCACTCTTAGAAAATAACTATTTTAGCAGCATGCCAAGCATAAGGCAATACACTGCCAATTCCATTAAAAAATAGCATCATACTCTCTCTCAGTCAAGCCCGCTGATGCAAGCCGGTAGCTTTTATTTTACAGCCTCGCGCATGTTTATGATATGATACCTCACTTTGAAAGTGATGACACACGGACCAGGCTAAACCAGATTTGGTTTGCCGGCAACATTTAAAAACAGAGAGATAATATGAAAAAAATGATCTTAACTGGGAGCCTTTTTGCAGCGCTCTTTTCTTTCGCAGCCGATGGGGAGGTTGTTAAACGGGTGCTCTCAGACGGGGTTGGCACGGGACTGAGTCTGTTGGCGGATGAGAGTGCCCGGCCCCATGGAGTTGGTTTTGAGCGCGTGGATGGGGTTTACCACTGCAACAACGGCACCACTGATGATGTGCAGCGCGGTGTGATGTGGTCGATCACCCTGAATCAGAGCGAGGCGTTGCCGATCGCCGCTTCGGCCTGGGCCCGTGCCGAGGGGCTCTCTGGCGCCACCAATTCGGATTTTTCGCTCTATATTGACCTTGTTTACATGGATGGCACCCCGCTGTGGGGGCAGAGCGCGGCCTTTGACCCAAATCCGGAGGCAGGCTGGCACCAGAGGCAGGTTGTTGTCACACCGGATAGGCCGATCCGTTCGGTGAGTCTCTACCTGCTCTTTCGTAACCGCTCAGGCAAAGCCATCTTTAAAGAGGCTCGGTTTGGCACACTGGACAACAAGGTGCTGCGTTTTGATGGAGCTGTGGTTGAGCAGGCCATACCGCCGCAGCGCGGTTTTTTGCTGCGCGACGTAGCCGCCCGATCGGATTTTGTCGCTCTGGAGCAGGAGGCGCTCGGCGTGCGCCTCACCACCCGGCAGCGAACCGCCCCGGGGGTGACGTTCTACGATGTCACACTGGCAGATCTGACTGGCAAAGACCGCGCCTTAACACTGGTTTTCACCCGTCCGCTAGAGGGCGGAGCCCTGACCTGGTTTCATCATCCGCGCCGGAGTGTGGCACTTGAAAACAAAATAAATGAGGTCATGAACGTGACCCGCCAGGATGCGGGGGCAAATGGCTTGCTCTCGATCTACCCCTTTGGAGCCGTGTCAGCGGACGGGCAGGGGATGGCAGTCGGCCTTGATCCAGCCACTCCGCTCCTTTTTCGGATCGGCTGCCAGCCGCACAGCCGTGAGCTGTTCCTGGCCTGCGACATTGGTCTTGCCCCTGAAAAAGCGCAGGCCTCTTTCAGCATCGCGCTCTTTGACTTTGAGGCGGTCGACGGATTTCGTGGCGCGCTGGAGCGCTACTATGCGCTCTATCCTGCGGCTTTTGAGACGCGTGTCAAGCAGCAGGGGATCTGGATGCCCTTTGCGCCAATCAGCAAAGTCGAGGGCTGGGAGGATTTCGGCTTCCGATTTAAAGAGGGGGATAGTGAGACCGCCTGGGATGACGCGCATGATATGCTGACCTTCCGTTACACTGAGCCCATGACTTGGTGGATGGCGCTCAATGACTCCGGCCCGCGCACGCTGAGCCGCGCG
>JAQUCE010000135.1 GCA_028686345.1 Kiritimatiellia bacterium | reverse complement strand
TCGAAATTGTATCGCCAACGCTCTTCTTCAACTGCTTAGCAACGGAATAACCAAGTTGCACCTCACCCGGTTTGATTGCAACCTCCAGCGGCTGCTGAAACTTCTGCTTAATATAGATCTCGCCCTCCAGTCCGGCAATGATCACCTCGCCTTCAAACTCGGGCAGATTGTAACGCTGACGCAGAAAGGGCAGGAGATGGTTCAACAGGGCAAAGTCCGCTGCTGCCAGCGCGCGGCTCTGCGCGGTTGTCAGATAGTGCGTGTTGAGATCGTCCGCGTAAAATGTCTCAAGACGCTGCTCCGCGTGATAGATAAAGATATTAAAACCGAGCGATTTCGCAAAAACCCGCGCCTCATTCTCCAGATTATTCATACGCTCCTGGCTGCGCAGCTGTAGCGCATGCACAGCCCTCTGCGTCTGGCTGTCAAACTGCGCCAGCAAATGCAGGGATGCAGTTACAGCAAGAGTCGCGACAACCACGGCCGCCGATGCCAGCAGGCTCCCCTTCCAGCGATGCTTTAACTCATATAAAAAAAGGGTGCGACTGTTCATAGCTCATCAACCTTGAACACAGAGCGCTCCCAATCGTGATCCAGCAACAGATCGGTGCCGGGATTCAGGGCCTTCACCTGACAGGAACAGGGAGCACAGAAAAAAGCGGCAATTGTGCTGACATTATCCATATTGATCTCCTGACCCTTCATTGGAGCCAGCACCCTTCCTCGTCCGTAAACGGCAAAGACCAGCGGTTCACGCTCCACCGGCTGTTCATGTTCAGGTGCGATACTCATGAGCAGTGCGGTCATCACCTCATCGCTTTTGCGGTCATAACGCAGAGTCTCGAAGGCCAGCTTCAGGGGAATCTTCGAGCGAAGTCGGTTGATCGGATCAAAACCCGGATCCTGATCACTGGTAATGGGGCTGTCAGCCGCGACCACGCCAGGGGGCAACTCCATATTTGCAGCCATTTTCGCGGTATATTCCTGCAGCTCTTTCGCGATCTTATCATCCCGCTGCTGATCCCCTGATTCCATCAGGATAAACACCCCGCTGGCACCGGCCAAGATCGTTTTAACAAGCCGGTCTCTGAATACGGAGCCTCTGATTTTGGCAACGCTCTCTTTTGTCAGCTTGCCGGACCAGAAGGGTTTACCAAGGCCAGTTGAAAGAGGATACATCAAATGCACAGTCGCCTCAACCGGCAGTTTGCCTGGAAAAACTTCCTTTAATCCGCTCCGCAGCATATCCTCTTTTTGGGGATTCCAGAGCACCAGGTTCAGCACTCCGTTCTGGCTGTCAGATGCTCGATCCAACAGGTCAAAGGCGACTCTTTCTTTTGACGAAAGATCTGAGTTTTTAAGCACCACCGCGCGATACGGAGCAACCGGCCACCGTTCGAGCGCATAGCGGAACACCGGCACATTACAGGCGGCAGCCGATAGCTGAGTCAGCAGCAAAAAAACCGCCCAAATTTGCAATTTCATTAAAACACCTCCATTAGCTGCTATTCTCTCAACTCCTGTCACGAAAAACAAGAAACCAATTAAAATTTTGCGACAGAGACACAGAGTTTTTTAGATGTTTGCAAGAGTTGTCGCACGTGTAGTAGCAGCTCTACCAGCGGCATACTGTAACAGGCATGTGAAAAGCGCGCCATGGGGTGTAGAGTTGCTTCCAGCATGTCCGCCGTAGCCTTGGCGAAGGAGGATGAAGCAATTAGCGTATGCCGGATGGTTGTCCGCCAAAGGCGCGTCAAAGGATTTCATTATCTTTGTTTGGCTCAGAGAGCCAACACTACACATTTCAACTTTAATGAAACCTGCTAGTCGCGCGACAGGCGCAAGTGCACTACATGCGACGATAGACAACTTTTTGGAAAGAACAATTAATTGTTTTTTCTCATCCCGAAACGCATGTCAGCTTGCACAGCCTGTGCCTGTCATGGTAAAGTACAGATCTTATGATTTGGAGAACAATGACAGTGATGGCACTGCTTTTATCAGCAATGGTTTGTTTTTCAGCAACGGAGCGCTCGGCATTGGTTGATAGCACTGGCGTGTTGCGCTGGCAGGATGACAACAGCGAGGTCGCACTGCTGGGCGTCAATTACTACACCCCCTTCACCATTGATTTTCACGAAATCACGCGCCTGAATCTTGATCACCGAGAGGTTATCCGCGACGACGTGGCCCACTTCCGTCGTCTCGGCCTCGGCTGTATCCGCGTGCACTGCTTTGACCGGCAAATCAGCGATGTCGAGGGTAACCTGTTGGACAACATCCATCTCGAAATGCTCGACCTGCTGATCCATGAGTGCCGTCAAAACAACCTCTACGCTGTGCTGACACCGATCTCCTGGTGGGACGTAGGTGTTGGTGTCGGCGTTGGCGAGACCAAAGGCTTCTCAGAGCTCTATACAATGCAGTGTTTAACAACGGAACGCACCTCCTGGCCTATCCAGACGCGTTTCCTGAAACAGTTCGCGGAACACGTCAACCGCTTTACTGGCCGCCGTTATGCGGACGATCCCTGTGTACTCGCCTTTGAGTGCATCAACGAACCACTCTACCCTGCAGACACGCCGGACTCTCTGGTCACCGCCTACATCAACACCCTGACCGATGCTCTGCGCTCCAGCGGCACAACCAAACCGATCTTCTATAACTCCTGGCACAATCGCACCCGGGCTGCCGGTGCCTCCAAGGTGGACGGCGTAAGCTGCGTCTGCTACCCAACAGGCCTGATCGCCGGGTATGAGCTGCCTGGCCCGCACTTGGCTAAAGTGCAGGCAACCTCACTCAAACCCGATCAATTCATTAAAAACAAAGCCAGGATCGTATATGAATTTGACGCGGCCGACACAGGGGTATCCTATATGTACCCAGCCCTCGCCAAAATGTTCCGCGCCGAAGGGGTTCAGATCGCAACGCAGTTCCAATACGACCCTTTGCCGCTGGCGGGCCTCAACCGCAACTGGAAGACCCACCACCTGAACCTGGTCTACACCCCGGGCAAAGCACTGTCACTGGCAATCGCCGCTGAAGTCCTGGCACATGTGCCGCGCAACACACCCTACACCCCGGAGCAGGCGGAGTTGCATTTCCCACCGTTCCGGGTGTCGGTGACCGAAGACCTCTCAGAGATGATCACCACCAACAGCTATCTGCACAGCAACACCACGCGCACGCCGCCGCCCGAACCCGCCGCGCTGGAAAGGGTCTGGGGCTGTGGCGCATCCCCGGTTGTCGAGTACTCTGGCACTGGCGCGTATTTCTTCGACCGCGCAACACCCGGCACATGGCGGTTGCAGATATACCCCGATGTGTTCACAACCGCCGATCCATATTCTGGCTCAGAGGAGGTCAAAGTCAAAGTGCTGCCAACGCGCCACCCAATGACCGTACGCCTGCCGGATCTTGGCAAAGCCTTTACCGTGTGGAGCACGCCGGGTGCGAGCATGAAAATCAGCGCCACTGCGCTGAACGGACGGTTTGAAGCCAGGCCGGGAGATTTCTTTCTGGTGAGCGCAACGCATACCGAAAGCTGGCTCACACCTGAAATCCAGCTCAAGCTTAATGCCCTTGCCCCTGCTTACCGCGCCGCGCAACCGATCCCGGAGTCGGTGCCGCTGATCCGCGCCGCGCTAGCGCCGCAGTGGCGTGCTGGCATGGCACTGAACATAAGTGTTGAGGCAGTGCTCGCCACCAACCTCATCGCGCGGTTTGTGTCAACAGATGGCCAAACCGTAGAGGTACCGCTAAAGGCACAAGAGCGCTCGCCCAGCCGGTTCGACGGGCTGCTGGCGGGTGCATTGCTCACGCCAGGTGTGTGGGGCGTAACCTTCCATGCAGCGGGACTGGGTGGGGTCAGCGACTATCCGTCAGAGAGCAGCCAGCACTCTAGCTGGTTGCGCCGGAGAGATGAAACTGTGCCGCTCATCGTTTTGCCTGAAGAGAGCCCGTCCGCAACTGGGCACAGCAGCCTGAAGGCGGAAGTGTCACTCATAACCGACGCGCCAATGCCTGCCATCCGGCTGGCGGTCAGCGATTGCGGCGCAGGGTCAGCGGCGGCGGGCTACACGCTGCCGTTCACACAGCGCACGCCGGGTAATATCAGCGGCAGCAACTGGGGAATACGCATCGTGGCGCGCGGCGGCGCGACCGGTGCGCGAGCGGAGATCGGCTTTCGCATGCGTAATGGCCACGGCCTTGGCTATAACCTGCGCCTGGGATCAGGCTGGAGCGATACCTTCGTGCCAGCTGCATGGCTGCGCCCCTTGTGGGGTTTACCTTCCAATAAAGACTTCCGCTGGTCTGAGGTCGAGAGTGTCACTGTTCTAACCGGCGCGTGGCTCTTCCGCGATGATCACCCTGCCGAGAATCAGATCTTCGACCTTGCCGCATTGGAGTGGGTGGCCGCCACGCCATCTTTGCGACTGGAAGCAGTTGCGGCAACCGGGACATGGCAGCTCTTCGATCAAGCCGCTTGGTTGCGAGTGCCAACCTGGACGCTGCCGTTACAACGTTGGCCGTTGCGGGATGATCAAGGACAGGCAGCTGTGCATCTGGGCGCAAAGTCTTTTGACGACGAACATAGCAGCCTGTCCTTGCGAGCCCCCTGCGCTGCCTCAACGTTTGCCAAATTGTGGGGCACCGACGGCGAGAGGAGCACACTGATAATCCGCGCGCGAGCGGCGGCTCCACAAACCACTGGATTTGAGTTGACCTTTATTGAGCACGACAATGTGGCATGGGGCACAATCGTGCCGTTGACTACAAAGTGGCGGAACATCCAGCTGCCGCTCAACAACCTGCGGTTGTTCACACACTGGGATCAGTCAATGGCCGCACGAGCTGGCAAACAACTGCGGCTCTCCCGCTTGGAGGCGATCAACCTCTGCTTCGGGAGGTGGCTCTACCAGGATGCCGCAGCTGAGCCCCACGCTTTCGAGATTTCCGCAATTAGCATCCAGCCTTGAGCGCCCTGTAAGGAGCAAGCCTCGTATGGCTGCGTCCGAGCGAGCTTCACGGTGGGATGAAAACACGGCTATGGACTTTGGCGACAGGCCGCTTGTGCGAAACCTCTGATCAAAGTTCTTCTTCGTTGTAATAAAGCAAAAAACGCAAAGCACCATGAAAGTGCCTTGCGTTCCTAGCGTTAATGGCGGTAAAAATTAATCGCGCATTTTTTTCGCGATCTTTTCGACCATTTTTTCAGAGGCCTGTTTGACCCGGCCAACCGCCTGATCAACCTTGCCTTTGTTGCGACAGTAAAAAGCGCGTGCCAATCGGTTGCAACACGAGTCGCAACTATAGTGCACGGACCTCCACCGCGCCCCGCGAACGACCTTGCGGCGCAAGCGCAAACTTTGTCGTTAACTTTGTCGCAAATTTTGTCGTTAACTTTGTCGGAATGGAATGAACGCACTACGTTGTTTTTGAGGTAAAAAATCTTAGAGCTGAAAAATGCGCGTCCACCGCATAGCGGCGGACATACTGAAAGCAACACAGTATATCCGCCGCTATGCGGTGGATGATTGAGAAGTATATCCGCCGCTATGCGGTGGATGATTGAGAAGTATATCCGCCGCTATGCGGTGGATGATTGGTACAAAACCAATCGCCAACCGGCTTAATCATGTGATGAATCCTTTCACCATAACAACGCCGGTAGAGGGCCGCTTCTCCACACCCTGAATTGTTGCTGATCACCAAGGCGAACCGAGTTCTGCGCTCCAGCCCAGAGCGCCGTTTTACCGAGTCGCGAATGCCCGATCACCGCTACACGCGACGCATCTATCCGCTGCCGGGTTGCCAGATAATCAAGCACTCGCGACAAGCTCCAGGCCCAGGCCCCTATTGATCCCCATTCGGTTGGACTGGGTTTGTCCTGGTCTTTGGCATAGAATAGAGGATGAATGCCGTTACAACAATAAACTTCAAATAGTGCATCATTTATCTCACCCTATATATCATCATGTTCAACTACCATCCCTAACCATCGTTACCGCAAAATAATTAATGTACCAGAGGTATCCCTTAGAACGGTTAGCACGCCACTGCCGGAGAAGTGCGTATTATCGATCACCACCGCGCCGCTGCCAATGGCCCCATAGGTGCTCGCCCGTTTTGGCGCTCCGTTTATGAGCAGGTAGGCGACACTCTCATTGACACCTGTATCCAGGTTCAGGATCGCGCCATCAGCAATGCTCAGCGTAGCAGTATCAGCGATCGCCGCGGAACTCTTGAGTGTCAAGGTGCCGCCGGCAACAACCACGTTCGTGCTGTTATTGCCGAAAGAACCGGTTGCGCTAACCACCATGGTGCCGTTGCTGACAACAAAGCTGCCGTAGGTGGTGTTTGTGCTTGTCAACGTCAGCACACCAGCCCCGCTCTTAACCAGAGTAACCTCGCCTTCAATTGAACTGCCAACCAAACCGAAGGTGCTGGCGCTGTCATTGCTGACAATCAGGGTTGACGGAGCTACCCCGAGGATCTTCTGTATTCCTCCGCCAATTGTTGTATTGTGCTCATCCTTAAGAGCGGCGATTCTTTGACTTTTGCCGTTCAGATCGAATATGGCATCAGCTTTACTGGCACCCTTGCCGATATTAAGAGTGGTTGCAACAGGCAGAGCATCATTGGCGCCCAGTTCAAGCGTTCCCTGCGCAAGCTTGGTAACACCCCAGGTGTTGTTCGTTGAATTTACCAGAGCTACCCCCATGTCATCGCGGGCAAACGTCAAATTACCGATGTTGAGGGTGCTGTTGAGAACAACACGCCCCCATCCGCGGACAGAGAAATTTGCAGTGTTTCCAGTAATAGTATTGGCCGAAGAGCCGCCAACAATCAGAGTGCCACCGTCTCGATCAGCGGTAATAAAACCAGCGGCGCCATCCAGGATAATATCGCCCGCCCAAGTCGCCGCTCCGGAGTTGTGCGGATAATGCAATCCTGCACGGTAACCTGTGCCTGCCAGAGTCAAGGTCTCATCTTTGACAACAATGCCATCAACATCTAACTGCACCTGGCTTTCAGCGTCGTAGCTACTACCGCCACCGTAAAGGATGACACCCTCTGCCGGAGATCCGAGTGCTTTATCACTCCTGATCTTCAGGTAAATATTAGGTGTGCCGTCAACACCCACCGTGGTGACCCCGCCGTACGTGTTTGCTCCCGCCAGGGTGGTTAAACCTTGGACGATCAAGTTGGCATCAGAACCGGCGATAACACTCTCAGCATCCTTAAAAAGTTTCAAGAACACTTGACTTCCACCCCCTTTTGTGTATCATGGATTATAAGTTGGCAGGTGAAGCGGCGATCGTAACGCTGGGCATTGAGACCAACGGAGTCGCGATCCCGGACAGCGCAGTGACACTGCTCTCCGGCGACGTGTGTAAGAAGGTTGAGGTGGGAAGCGGCTCAATCACTTGGAATGCGGGCGTGGACTGGCCCGAGAACCTGACGGTTGTTGCTAAGGCGAAGGTAACTGCGTGGTCCGTAGACGCACCGCCGCAGGTTATGGTGATTGATCTTAGAGGCGGGGCTTTCGGGCTTTGACCTGCCGACTGAAGCGCAGTGGGAATATGCCTGCCGGGCGGGAACTGACACTTATTATAACGATAATTTGGGGACACCTGCAAACACTACCTCCAACGCACAGATGGACGTGCTTGGGCGGTACGAACGCAATGGCGGAAGGGAGTGGAACGGTGCGGCGTGGGTTAATCCCGCGGTGAGTTGTGACGCATCGAAAGGCACGGCCATTGTAGGCTCGTATCTGCCGAACGCATGGGGCTTGTACGACATGCACGGCAACGTGTGGGAGTGGTGCCTGGACTGGACAGGGACGTTGGTGGCAGATACAGACCCCAAAGGGGCGGAGTCGGGTTCGGAGCGCGTGAAGCGGGGTGGAACCTGGAACACCATCGCGTCGAACTGTCGTTCGGCGTACAGGGACTTCAACGACCCGTCGAGCCGTCACGGCAACTTCGGCTTCCGCCTTGTGATGACTATGGCGCAGTAGCGCCACCCTCCCCTCCTGCCTGCTGGCAGGCGGCCCTCTCCCAAAGGGAGAGGGAGGAGGGAGTGTGTAGTGAAATTTTTAACAGTAAAACTGGATGCGTCAGGCGGATCGATTCCCGCGATTCCGCCGATTCATTCGCGAAGGAGACAATGGAATGAAGACAATAAAATGGATAAAGGCGGTTACGTTGGTGGCGGTGTTATTGCTGGCAGTTAGCAGCAAAGCAACGGATGCAGTTGCCGGCTATTCGGGCGAAGTTGAATTGGACACACGTTCTATGTCGCGGGTGCTCGATGTTGATGCCAAGCCCATTGATAGCCGCAGTTACACGATAGAGTGGTCAATAGTGGGCACCCTCAATACCAAGAAGATTATCGGCACACATCTTTTAATAAGATAATCAATTGCTGCTCAGGCAGTCGCATTTATAGCGATTGACTACCTGAGCAGTAATTTTCTTTACGCTGCCAGCGTGAAGCGACGCGCTCCCTGCTTGCCAAAGCTCTCCACGATTTCGCGTGTGTCAGCCGCTGCAAGCTCACGGGCGGTGTTGGCCAGCTTCTGTATGACCTGCCGCATACGAGCCTGTGCACCGGCGTTGTCGCGATACTCCACGGCGGTCGTGCCAAGGTAGGTATCGCGCACTTGGTTAAGCTGCTCTTCCAACTCCGTGTCCTTAGCAAAGTTAAGGGCCTTGAAGTTGTCAGTTACGTTCCTCTGATACCGAAGAATATACTGAGCAACACAGTATATCCGCCGTTACACGGTGGATTATTGCAACCAGGTTGTCAGTTGCGTCCATCGGATACCGAAGAACATACTGAGCAACACAGTATATCCGCCGTTACACGGTGGATTATTGCAACCAGGTTGTCAGTTGCGTCCATCGGATACCGACGGACATACTGAGCAGCACCGTATATCCACCGTGTAACGGGCCAGCATCAGCTCATGTCGGTCATCGGCACTGACCGAGCCGATAATGCGCTCGGGGTCAGCTGTAAAAATTAATTTTTCACCCACGAATCTCCGCGAATATTGCTCTTTAAATTTTCTCTCCACGTTTCCGGCTTCAAGCTTCGCTTTTACGCAGTGACGAACGGTGGAGTCGTTAATCACTAAAAATTTAAAGCGCAGAGTCCCATGTTAAAACTACAACTCATGTTTTTAAAAGTGATCTTATGATAAGGGTATTTCAAGCGATTAGCGACCCCACGCATCCGTCTTCGTCCCGCAAGCGGAACTACGCCGGGACAAGTGGTGGGGATGAAATACCCTTATCCTTTCGTGGAGATTCGCGGGCAAAATATTCTGTCAAATGAATTTGTGACCTCGGCCAGCTTGCGGTTAGGCAGGAACCTTGCAATGCCATTTAGGAACGGAAAGGTAGAAGCTTCTACCAGCGCATGTGCACTGGATTCGATCAAGGCAAATGCCGCCAGTGCATCCTTAGGCACCAGCCGTTTGTGGCCAAGTGAGATAAGCCTGTCAGTCACGGCATCCGGGTCAAGCCGTGGTAAGCGCCACCGCCCGGCGGTTGTGCTCCAAAGCCCTGAAGAGGCGGGTTCAACATCGCCCAGGGCAAGCGCAGCACAGCCCTGGGTTGTAAAGGATAAGATTAGTGGCCTGAAGAGTAACCTCACTGCTGATTACTTTATACACAACCGGAACTCTGGGGCGCATCTGCGAATCGGTGCAATAATCCACCGTGTAACGGCGGATTTACTTTGTTTGCAATATAAGTATGTCCTCCGCTATGCGGTGGACAACAATGACTTTGAAGGTTATCCGGTAATTTGCACTAATTCACAGCCGTAAATCCCTGTTGACATGATAGATGTACATGATGTATTATTTACCCATGAAAACACTTGTTACAACAGTCACTGAACGTGGACAGATATCAATTCCGGCAGAGATCAGAAGACGCATGAATCTGACCTCTGGTCAGTGTATTCTGTGGGAGATGGCATCTCCCACAGAGTGCCGCATCCGTCCGCAAACCAAGCCCCAGCCGGTCGGAGCAAAAGCTATGCTCGGTTACGCCGCAAATTTTCGCCCTACAAAACGTACAGATGAATGGATGAAAGAACTTCGTCAGGGGGAATCAACGTGAACTGGGTTGTTGACACCTGCCTCATCATTGATGTGCTGGATAACGATCCTGCGTTCGGGGGTGATTCCGCTCAGCTGATTGATCAATATTTGAAAGAGGGTTTGTCCATATGTCCTGTCAGTTATGTAGAGCTGGCCCCAGCATTTCTGGGAGACCAACTACGTCAGGATGAGTTTCTGGACGCTATCGGCATAGCTTATGACAAAATGCTGGACAAGCACTGTATTGAAATTGCTCATAGCGCATGGAATCAGCAAGTTAACCTCAAACGTTTAGCAAAAGCGCCTCGTCGTCCAGTTGCCGATATTCTGATCGGCGCATTTGCACTCTGCGGAAAAGGAATTCTCACCAGAAACCCCTCTGATTTTAAACGGGTTTACCCTAAACGCGTAGCGTTTGTTACTAAAGCAGCGGGCAAAGAACCATAGACTTTTCAGTAAGGGCACATGCCTTTCGCACATTCCATAAATTCAATTTGGTGACGGAGGAAAGCTGCTTTAGTTCTCATCCTTAGCAAAGCTAATACTGTGTGCAGCATCGTTGGCTGATGGAATAACCTGCTTGTAGTTGGGATACACGCCGTCATAGGCCTTGATTCTGTAAGTCCAGGGACCAGCCTTGACGCAGAAGCGGCACCCGTCCTCCGACACACCGATCTCGGCCTCTTCCGGCAGTTGGCTCCATTGCAGAAACTTGTTAGTCGGAATGATGACGCTCTCCTTGTTGAGAGCCGGTAGGTCAAGGCCTGCCAGGAGGGTCAGCCTGCGGCCATCGGTCGTCACCATCACAGCCTCTGCACTGGACGAATCAAGATGCACTGAGCAGAGTGCCAGCCGCGTCGTGTCGGTTGACGCAAAGGGCGTAAGGCGGCTAAACGCGCTGATAAACCCAGTGGCCGGAGCTGTGGGGATCTCATCACCGGAGAGCGGCCACTCAGCAGGATCAGTTGCACCGATGGTCTGCGTAACGGCATGATTGCTCACAGTGTTTGTTATGCAGATATTGGAGCCGTCGAAGTCGAACGAGACGATATCGTTGTCCGCGCCCTTGGTGAGCTTGCGCAGCAGATCCAGCGCAACGATGATATCTGATCACTGGACATAGGGGGTCAAAATGGTTGCAATTTAATTTTTGAAACCACAAGGAACACATAGCTCACAAAAATTACTGCGTTGTTTTTAGGTAAAAATGTTGAGGTAAAAAATGGGGAAACCCTGGAAATGCTGAGCTCCGGCGCGGCTTTTTGTGCTCTTTGTCCAGTCCTGATTTAAAGTTGTCACTTTTTTTCTGCATTTCCTTGTTGCTTTTTTGTTGTTTTGGGCCCCGAGGTGAGCGTAGCGAATCTTGGGTCTCTCTCTTAACCCCCCTAGGGGGGTCGC
>JAQUCE010000215.1 GCA_028686345.1 Kiritimatiellia bacterium | reverse complement strand
GCGCGATATCCGGCGATTCAGCGGCGAGAATATTCAAGACCGGCCCCGGAACACTTAGCCTCACCGCGCACAACCCCTTCGGTGGTGGTGTGACGGTGAATGAGGGTACGCTCTTGGTGGATCTTTTCAGCTGGTATCAAAATCCAGGACATGGCAACGGTAAGTTGATTATCAACCAGGGAGCCCTAGCTGAATTTCGACAGGCACACGCCTTTGGAGGAGGTACGGGTGGCAAAGATGCGCACATCAATGGGGGAACACTCTACTTTGTTAACGACAATTACGTGCGAACAATTGAGATGACAGCCGGATTGCTCTATGGAGGCGGTGAGAATCGCACTGTCGGGGGTGGAACTTTCACGATCTATGCGGCTGCCGCACCATCGGTCATCGCCAACCGCGTCAACCTGTATAACAACCGTACCATCAATGTGCAGGATGGAGCCGCGGCCAAGGATCTGATTATCAGTGGCCCTATCTCCAACAGCAATGGGCTGACCATCAATGGCCCCGGCACCGTCGAGTTCACCGGAAACAACACCTACGCGGGTGCTACCTTGCTCGCGAACAACGCTACTCTGCTGGTTAATAACACTGCTGGCTCAGGCATCGGTTCCGGCCCGGTCACCATCAACAACGGCACACTGGGCGGCACAGGCAGCATTGTAGGCGCGGTCAGCTTTGGAGCCAACGGCGGCGCAATCGCGCCGGGAGCCAGTGTAGGCACACTGACTGTGCACAGCAATGTCACCTTCACAAGCGCCGCAAGTCTTGATGTGACAGTTGACGGAATAGAGGCAGGTGAATACAGCGCCCTGGTTGTCAACGGCGCGGTTGACCTGGCTGATGCTACGCTGAACGTTACGCTCAACACCGAAATCTCGGGCGGTAAACCGCTGTTCCTGATTGTCAATGATGGCACCGACGCTGTTAGCGGAACCTTCAACAATCTGCCGGAGGGGGAAACCTTTAAGATAAGTGGCACCAGCTTCAGTATCTTCTACTCTGCTGATGCGGAGACAGGCGCGACCACTGGCGGCAACGATGTTATGCTGCGTTCCAACCCGCGTGGATCTCTTATGATTGTAAGATAATTTACCCTGGAACAAATTTGATTTTGCGTTATGAATTGGCATCAGGTTAATTCCCTGAGGTAAGGAGATCTGATGTTAAAAATCTTATTCAACACCTTGCTGGAATCAGCGCCTTATATCGTGCTTGGGTTTTTAATTGCCGGCGCAGTGAAGGTCTGGGTGCCGCAGCTGACCTTGAAGCGCCATCTGGCAGGCAGTGGATTGGGGCCACTGCTTAAATCAGTTGGTGTCGGCTGCCTGTTGCCGATCTGCTCCTGCGGGAGTATTCCGCTTGGCATGGGGCTCTACCGCTGCGGAGCGGCCACCGGCAATGTGCTGGCCTTTATGACAGCCGCACCGGTGTTGTCGCCTGTCTTGATCCTGCTTTCATTGCGCTTGCTGGGCGAAAAGATCACGCTGACACTGCTTGCCGCGGCGCTTGTCACCTCATTTGTGATTGGTTTACTCGGGAATCGTTTTTTCGGTGTTGGATCAAAGGCCGACTTGGATAATGCAAATCTGGCGTGCCTTGACTGCCAGTGCCAGGATGCAACTGGTTTTTGGTCGCAGCTGAAAGAGTGTGTGCGTTGGGCGCTGTTTGATCTGGGCGCGGAGGTCAGCATTGATATTGTGCTTGGTTTGGGTCTGGCCTCGCTGTTGCTGGCTTTTCTGCCGCTGGAGTGGATCTCCACTTGGCTGGGGCAGCAGCAACTCTCAACTCTGCTCTATGTGATCATTCTGGGTGTGCCTGTTTACGCGTGCAGTATTCCGTCGATCCCGGTTGTGCAGGGGTTGCTGCTGATGGGCGCCACACCCGGCGCCGCAGTGGCATATTTGATTGCCGGGCCTGCCACCAACCTGGGGGAGTTGAATGCCATCCGGCGCGGGATCGGCTGGAAAACCGCTGTTTATTATGCACTGATGCTGATGATCATGGCACTGGCAGCGGGTGTGGTCACTGATCAGCTGGTCTTTCCTGATTATCAGTATCACGCCTACCGACAGCAGGGGGATCTGGTGATCAAGCAGTGCTGCGTGCCTTTGCTGTTTGGCGACACCACGGGGTCGCAGATTGTCGGCAACATCACCTCACCGGTATGGCACTGGCCGTTTGGAGGTGTGTTGTTGCTGGTGATTGGTTATGGTGTCTGTAAAAAGCTCAAGTATTTCTTCATTAACCCCTGTCTGGCCTGTACTCGGATTGAGTTTATGGAGGGCCGCTGCGGCGGCAAGTGCCACGTGCGCCGTAAATATGAGATGTTGCATTGGGTTCTCAAAAAACGGGATTTTCTTAGGGACAGGCACTGATTCTGCCTTCTTAGGATTTTCTTAGGGACAGGCACTGATTCTGCCTTCGTAGGGACAGGCACTGATTCTGCCCTACAACCTCGGAGTGCCATCCGATCGGCTGGCGCGCGGCTGCCAGGTGCAAAGCAAGGAGGTCAGTCGCTATGCGGCTGACTATACCGCGCACCTGATGGCTCGCGTGTTGCTCGCAGTTGCCCGCATAGCGGACGACTTTTTTGTTTCAAGCTGCCAAGCGTATCCGCAACGCTCTCCCGGCCTAATAAAAAAATTCCGTGATGTCTATTGGGGCGGAACTTGAAGTGAGGCGGACGTTTTTCCAGAAAGGCCTGCATCCCCTCACGCTGGTCGAAGCTTGCAAAGCATAGTGCAAAAGCGTCCAGTTCCATCATGCAGGCGGTC
>JAQUCE010000033.1 GCA_028686345.1 Kiritimatiellia bacterium | reverse complement strand
TAGGCCCTTTGTGGTTAAAAATCAGCTACGCACCTCTTTCGTGCTTTTCGTGATTTTCGTGGTTAAAAAAAGGTACAGGAAAACAAACTAAGCTTTTAGTCTTCATTCATAGTGGGCACTAACCACGCAACACGCGCGCGTAAAGTGCAAATATAAAACGAACTGATGAAACCTGCAGGTCGCACGGTAGGCGCGAAGCAAGGAAGTCGTGGGCGACTGCGGGCGGCATTCGAGCCATCAGGTTGCGTGGTATAGTCAGCCGCATAGCGACTGACCTCCTTCCGCGCTTACTCCATTTGACAAGACGCGGAGGAGGAAGTCGTGGGCTATGCGGGCGACTGCAGTCGGCCCGCGAACGACCTTGCAGCGCAAGTGTAAACTTTGTCGCTAACTTTGTCGGAGTGGGGAAGTGCGCGAATGCGCGAAAAGAGGTCGCGCCTTTTGTGCTGGAGCAACGTAGCTCCGATTTCCAATCGGAGATGTTCGGTTGGAAACCGGAGCTACAGACGGTCGGCTGCGCCTTTGCAACAGGCTACGAGCTCTGCAGCGCGGTGATAACAATCGCTCCAAAGATGTCGTCCACAGTGCAGCCGCGCGAGAGATCATTCACCGGCTTGGCAAGTCCTTGCAGAAAAGGGCCCAGGGCTGTGGCGCCGGCCAGTCGCTGCACCAGCTTGTAGCTGATATTGGCTGCTTGCAGGTCGGGGAAGATCAGAACATTGGCATCACCTTGAATAGTGCCGTTTTTATTTTTTGAGGCGCTCACCGAGGGCACCAGCGCGGTATCAGCCTGAAGCTCGCCATCCACAATCGCATCAATGTGCATTTCGCTGAAACGATGCTTTGTCATGGCTGCTGCCGCGCTGACCTTATCAACCAGTTCATGCTTGGCGCTGCCTTTGGTGGAGAAGCTCAGGAACGCGACCCGCGGGGTTTGGCCAATCAGTTTACGGTATGAATCCGCGGTGGCTTGGGCGATATCGACCAATTGCTCGGCAGTCGGGCAGGGGTTGACAGCGCAATCGGAGAACAGCAGTGTGGTGTCACCGGACTCTGTGGGCTGCTTCAGCTCCATCAGGAAAAAAGAGGATGCCAGTTTAATCCCCGGCACAGTTCCGACGCAGTGAAACGCGCTCCGCAGCATATCGCCGGTAGAGGCGATTGAGCCAGCCACCATTCCCCGGGCCAGATCCTGGCTTACCAGCATGGCGCCGAAGTAGAGGCGTTCCTGTTTGAGGGTGTTGAGCGCCTGCTCCTGTGAGAGCCCTTTGGCCTTGCGCCTTTCATAAAATGCGGCTGCCAGCCGGGGCAGCAGTTCAGAGGTTGCGGGGTCGATCGAGGTTATGTTGGCAGAGGCCAGCGTGACACCGGCTGCGGCTTCCGCGGTAGCGATCTCAGCGGGTGTTCCCAGCACCAGAGGTTTGGCGACATTGTTTTGGGCGGCCTTGACCGCTGCTGCGATTACGCGCGGGTCCTGGCCCTCAGGCAGCACAATACTGCGGCTTTGAGCCTGCGCCTTGGGAATCATAATATCCAGAATACTCATTGATTAAAAATCCTTGTTTGTTGTTTTAAAGTGCGCTGTTCACCAAAAGAGAGTATGTTTCGCGGGCGATCATCAGCTCCTCATTGGTGGGGATGACAATTGCCGGGGTCTTCGAGTCCTCAGAGGAGATAACCGCCTCAACCCCGAAACACGCCTGGTTTCTCTGCTCGTCCAGATTACATCCAATGGCAGCGAGACGTGAGATAATTGACTGGCGTCCGGCCGCGCTGTTTTCGCCTATGCCGCCGGTGAAGATAATCGCGTCCGCCCCGCCCAGGAGAGTGTAGTAGCCGCCGATATAGAGTGCGGCGCGGTGGCCGAACATGTTGATGGCGTTGATGGCGGCGGCTTTGCCCTGCTCGGCGGCATGCACGGTATCGCGCATATCTCCGTTGTGGTTAAGGCCATTAATCGCCTTCAGGCCGCTCTGTGAATTCAAAGCCTCGTCAATTTCATCGATGCTGTGGCCTTTGCGCGCCAGAAAAAAGATCAACGCAGGGTCAATATCTCCGCAGCGGGTTCCCATGATCAGTCCAGGCAGGGGTGTGAGGCCCATGGTGGTATCCAGAACCACTCCCTTTTGAATGGCGGCAATTGAGGCACCGTTGCCCATATGACATGTGATCAGATTGAGCTCTTGGAGTGGTTTTTGAAGATAGGCGGCTGCGGCGTGCGCCACAAATTTATGGGATGTGCCGTGAAAGCCATACTTACGGACCCCATAATTTTCATAGTACTGCATGGGGATAGCGTACATATAGGCGTGTTTGGGCATGCTCTGGTGGAAGGCGGTGTCGAAAACACCTACATTCGGTGTGCCCGGGAAAACGGTCTCGCAGGCAATAATGCCATCCAGATTGGCTGGATTATGCAGAGGGGCCAGATCAGAGCAGGTTTTGATGCTGTCTTTGACATCCTCGGTGATTAAAACCGAGCTTTTGAACTCCTCACCGCCATGCACCACGCGGTGGCCGATAGCTTGGACTTCGGACAGTGACTGCACTACGCCGCGCTCTTTGTCGCTCAGCATTTTACAGACCACCGCAAGCGCTTTGCCGTGGTTTTCGGCTGTGACCAGCTGATCGGTTTTGCTTTCATTATTACGTGTGTAAACCAGGTTGGCTTTGCTCCCGATACGTTCAACCATGCCTTTGGCCAGCATGGTTTCATCACGCATACTGAACAGCATGAATTTAAGCGATGAACTTCCGGAGTTGATAATTAAAATCTTGTCGTATTTTTTTTGGGGCATAATAAGCTTTCTCTTGCCTGTTTGTTTTGGAAACAAATTTATCTGTTTGCAGCAATCAAACAACATGTTAAGATAAGGTTAATTGAGTTTAATGTAGTTATTGCAGATTTTGCAAAAAAACATTTGATATTATGCTCTTGTTTAGGTTTGTTATCAAGGGCAAAAGAGAGGTAAACACGAACATGGTGTTATTCGACTTTTTTAAATAGCGTAGAGCACCTTCAATCAGAGCGGAATAATGCGGAAACCATATTGTGATCCGTGGTAATAAAGTAAAGGATGAATTGATGACAAAACTTTTTGGCACAGACGGCATCAGAGGCCAAGCCAACGTATATCCGGTTAATGCGGAGCTTGCACTGAAATTGGGCAAAGCGCTCGGAGCCCAATTGAATGCCCGCGGGTATGGCAGCGCGCGCGCGGTGATTGGCAAGGACACCCGTCTCTCAGGGTATATGCTGGAGACCGCTCTGACCAGCGGCCTTGTTTCCGCTGGCGTGGATGTCTTTCTGGTGGGCCCTGTACCAACCCCGGCGGTGGCGCATTTGATCCGATCGCTCGCAGCGGATGTGGGCGTGATGCTGACCGCTTCGCACAACCCCTTTGATGACAACGGCATCAAGCTCTTCAACCCGCAAGGTTACAAGCTGGAAAACGCGGAGGAGGAGGAGCTGACCCGCCTCATTCTGGAGGGTGAGTTGAGGACCGATCATGTCCGCAGCGACCAGCTTGGGCGCGCCTATCGTCTGAACGATGCGCGCGGTCGCTATATCGAATTTGCCAAGAGCACCATCAGCAGCACCAAGTTGAGTGCGTATAAGATCGTTCTGGATTGCGCTAATGGAGCGGCCTATAATCTGGCTCCCTGGATCTTCCGGGAGCTGGGGGCCTCGGTGGTCAAGATCGGCATCGCGCCCGATGGACTGAACATTAACACCAACTGCGGCGCCACGCACCCGGAGGTGGTGGCCCAGATGGTCAAAGACACCAAAGCCGACATTGGAATTGCGCTGGACGGCGATGCTGACCGCGTGATTTTTGCCGATGAAAACGGCGCCATTGTGGATGGGGACCATATTCTGGCCGCCTGCGCCATTGCCTTTAAGCAAGCTAACAAACTGACCAATAACACGCTGGTGGTGACCAGCATGAGCAACCTCGGGCTGCATGAAGCCATGCGGGAACACAACATTGATGTGGAGGTCACCGATGTGGGCGACCGCTATGTGATTGACAGCATGCGCAAGAGCGGACACGCTCTGGGTGGTGAACAGTCCGGGCACCTGATCTTCCATAAATACGCCACCACCGGTGATGGCATTATCAGTGCCCTGCAGGTTTTGCGCCTGATGAAAACCGCGGGCAAGACACTCTCCGAGCTGACCAACTGCATGCCGCAATATCCCCAGAAATTGGTCAGTTTTACCGTCGAGGGCAAGAGAGACTTCGACGATGTGCCTGTATTGCGCGATGCCATAGACCGCTGTGAGGCGGATCTCAAAGATCGTGGACGCGTGATTGTGCGTTATTCGGGAACCGAACCGAAGATTCGACTGATGGTTGAAGCCAAAGAATTACAGCTGGTTGATAGGTGGATTGAAAAGCTTTCTAATGCAGTAAAAGAAGGGTGGGAGTTATGATGCAGATCAAAGACGTGCTGGCTAACAAAGGTGTGAGATTGATCTCACCTGAGACAATCACATTTGATCCGGATGTCAGGCCGGAGAGCTTTGCGCCTGGAACCGAGATCTACCCTGGTTGCCGTTTACGCGGAGAGCAAATCTCCGTTGGCCCGGGGTGCGTGATCGGAGCGGAGGCACCGGTGACACTGGACAACTGTCAGTTGGGCGAAAGGGTTCGCCTGGCAGGTGGTTACTTTGAAAAATCCACCTTTCTGAATGACTTCAGGGCAGGCAATAGTTCGCATGTGCGCCCTGGCTGTCTCTTTGAAGAGGGCTCCTCGATCGCACACTGTGTGGGCACCAAGCAGACCCTCTTCCTGCCCTGGGTTACGGCAGGCAGTCAGATCACTCTCTGTGACTGTTTGGCGGCCGGGGGCATCAGCCGCAAGAACCACACTGAGATTGGCTCCTCTTACGTTCATTTTAACTTCACTCCCTATCAGGATAAGGCCACACCCTCGATGATCGGCGATATCCCGCGCGGAGTGATGCTCAATCAGCAATCAATATTTCTAGGCGGCCAGGGAGGCATGGTTGGCCCGAGCTCTCTCGCTTTTGGGACAGTGATCCCGGCTGGACAGATCTGGCGCGGCGACCACTGCAAGCCCAACCAGATTGTGCTGCGCAAGAGCGTCAATTACAATGTGTCGCTGCCATTTGATGCTGAACGATATAAAGGTATTGGCCGTGTGGTCAGCAGCAACCTGCGCTACATCGGCAACTTGGTGGCGCTGGATCAGTGGTACCGAGTGGTGCGGAGCTGCTTTATGGTGGATGACCCTTGGCAACAGCAGTGCTTCAATGGAGCGCGGCAAAGATTGCGGGAGATGTTCACTGAGCGGCTGAAGCAGATGAATAGACTGGCGCTGAATGTTGAAAAATCACTCGCGCTGCCCTGCGGAAACCCCTTCCGCGATGAACACCGTGAGTTTTTAAAACGCTGGGAGAGCAGACATGGCAGGCTTGAGGAGCTGACTGACTCTGAGGAGAATCTCGCCATCCCTGAGAATGTGCAGGCCATTGTGGCGACTCTCAGAGACGACAACACAAAGAGTTACATCGAGGCTGTTCAGGGACTTGCTCCAGAGCCGGCCGCGGAGCTCACAGCCTGGCTTGACTCCTACGTGCAAACGGTTATGGCGGTGCTGGAGGATAGCTAGACGTCTGGGTTTTGGGCTGCAGGCGCGGGCCTTGAACGCGCCGGCGTGCGAAGGTGTGGTGCACTGCGAACCGAAGCTGTAGGGCGCGGGCCTTGAACGCGCCGGCGTGCGTAGCCTAGCGCAACTCTGGCCGAAAAAGTTCGTGGAAAAGATAAACGACAAACAAAGAGAGACAAGAATGCAAAATATTAAACCAATGGCTCTGATCGCTGCGGCTGCGGCGCTGATCCTGACCACATCCGCATGCAAGCAAGAGGTGCCAGACGCACGTGTTGAGCAACAGCCAGGGCTCAACTCACAGCTGAACGCTGAGTTTAAAGCACTGCAAGGCAAGTGGCGGCGCTCTGATAGCGATTATGTGATCGAGCTGCGCGAGCTGCTGCCTGATAACCAGATGACCGCCGCCTACTTCAACCCCGGCCCGATCCATGTGGGCGAGGCGAAGATTTACCGGGAGAACAGCTTTCTGAAGGTTTTTGTCAAAATGCAGGACAAAAACTACCCGGGCTCAAGCTACACCCTGATCTACGACCAGCCGAGCGACCGGCTGCGGGGAATCTACTTTCAGGCGGTTCAAGGGGTTGAGTATGAGGTTGAGTTCACCCGTGTGCCCTGATTAAGTGCTTCCGGGATTAACAGGGAAAAACAAGGAAATAAATATGATTTTTCATGGATTTGATAAGTATCGGGAACAAGGGCTTTTGATCCTCCGGATAGGCATTGGCACGATGTTCATCTGCCACGGTGTTCCGAAGCTGCTGGGCGGTCCGGAAACATGGATCAAGCTCGGCGGCGCATTGTCAGCTGTGGGTGTGAATTTTGCGCCGACTTTCATGGGATTTATGGCTGCCATCTCTGAGTCGGGCGGTGGTTTGCTGCTGATCCTGGGACTCTTGACGCGTCCGGCATGCTTTCTCCTGCTCGGAACAATGACCGTGGCTACTACAATGCATCTAAAGCAAGGCGACCCCTTTATGGTGTATTCTCACGCTCTGGAGGCCGCTATTCTGTTCTTCGCTCTTCTGTTCATCGGTCCCGGCAAACTGTCGCTGGACGAGAAGCTGTTTCAATGGAGAAGGTCAAAAGGGCAATCTCCTGAAGGTGAAAGCCTGAAACAGGCGGCTGATGAGTGACATTCGGCATTGAAGGTAATTTTTCAATAACCAGTCAGAGAACAAAGAGCACGCTTCCGGCTCCGAGCTTCGTTTTTACGCCGTGACAGGGAAGCGCGAACAACAAACGGCTGCTATGCAAGGTTTGTTGTCCAGCCTTTAGGCTGCTCCAAGCGGATTATTGAAACGTTGCCGTAAAAGTGATAATGGAGCCTTTGGCGCGGGAGCAACGCAGCTCCGATTTCCAATCGGACATCTCTGTTTGGAAACCGGAGCTACTGAGCTCGGACACGTCTCCGGTTTACGATGGCGGCGACGATGCTGGTGGACGATTTCACAAATAGACAACTTTTCGGAAAGAACAATTAATTGTTTTTCCTAGTCGCCTAAGCGACTAAGTCGGGGACGGCCTCATAGTTTTGAAGGGAGAAGATGATATGGGAGTGATTGTAGAATCAATGGTTGCCTACGCGCAACCACTAGCGGAAAAAAGTACAAACAATGTTGTGGAAAATGAGGGGCTGAATGCGGGCGGTGTCCGCAATCCAGCGTGTAGATTATAGTTAAAGAGGAGAACTGAAAATGGCATCAATGAATGTTACATCAATGGTTTCGCTGAGCACGCCGGCCGAGGAGCGGCACATCAAGGTCATGCGCTCAGCCGCCAACAGCCTGACAGACGACAGAGAGTCGGTGCGCGCCTATATATGTGAAGAGGAACCAGACGCTGTGTTCGCTGACTTAACCGTCACTAAGGCGCGGCAGATGGATGTCTCGGATCGAATCATGCAGAGGTTTTCGGATGATATGCCGGACTACGAGACTCAGACTTTGTGGTTTCCGAAAAGAAGCAAACAAAGCTGTCTTAATAACTACCTGCCAACAACAAGCGTCGATGCTGGCCAAGATTTTGCAAGAAAAATTGCTTTTACCGTACTTTTATTGGCCAGATCTGTTAAAATAACCTCTGTTGGCACGTTTTGGGCTTGACCGTAAGCACTTAATCATAGAAACTGTCAACACTAAGCAACCAGTGTTTTTTTTCATTGAGTATTATTTTAGTTTTTTGCCAGTAGGACGAACAGAATGTTCAATAAGCTATTGAGTTTTTTCTCGAGTGATATCGGAATAGATCTTGGCACTGCCAACACGCTTGTCTTTGTCAAGGATCGCGGAATCGTGATCCGTGAACCCTCGGTGGTGGCGATCCAGGAGGGTACCAGGCGTATTCTGGCAGTCGGCGAGGAGGCCCGCAGGATGTTGGGCCGTACACCTGGTAATATTGTCGCCATCCGCCCGATGAAATCAGGGGTGATCGCGGATTTTGGCATCACAGAGGAGATGATCCGTCACTTTATCAACAAGGTTCATACAGCCAAGCTGGTGAAGCCGCGGGTGATTGTGGCGGTTCCCAGTGATATTACGGAGGTGGAGAAGCGTGCCGTGCAGGAGTCTGCCAAGCACGCCGGTGCCCGTGAAGTTTTTTTAATTGAGGAGCCGATGGCTGCGGCGATTGGTGTCGGGCTGCCTGTTTCTGAACCGGCTGGCAACATGATCGTCGACATCGGCGGTGGAACATGTGAGGTCGCGCTGATCTCACTAGCTGGTATTGTGTACGCGCGCAGTGTGCGTGTTGGCGGCGACGCCATGGACGAGTGTATTGTCCAGTATATGCGAAGAGTTTACAATTTGATGATTGGAGAGCGAACCGCTGAGGAGATTAAGATTACCATAGGTTCGGCTTATGCTCCCGCAAACAAAGACGAAGAGCAAACCCTGGATGTCAAGGGCCGGGATCTTGTGGCAGGACTGCCCAAGACCCTGACCGTGACATCCGAGGAGATTCGTGACGCTTTGCAGGAGCCTGTGTCAGCGATTGTTGATGCAGTGCGTATAACGTTGGAAAAGTGCCCACCTGAGCTAGCCTCGGATTTGGTTGACAGGGGCTTGGTTCTGGCTGGAGGAGGATCGATGCTGCGAGGCCTTGATAAGCTGATTGCGTCACAAACTGGTTTGCCAGTGACATTGGCCGATGATCCTTTAACCGCGGTAGCAGAGGGTACCGGAGTTGTATTAAATGAGTTGAATTTCCTGGCCAAATGTAAGATTGGCCGCTAGGTTGTGTTTTCTCGGGGCTGCTCTCTGATCCATACTTCCGGTAAAACGGGGGGTGGTCAGTGTGAAGCAATCGAAATTATGGATTTGGATACTGATTGTATCTGTTGGAGCAGTGATGTTCTGGCAGGTCGGCGTGCGAAATTTCTCGCGTGAACTGCTGTATCCGTACGAAAGTGCCTCTCTTTGGTTTGATCGAACTGTCTCGGTTCGATTCCGATCTCTTTGGTCGCGCGCCAATAACGCCGCGCAAAATCTAAAACTGGAACGTGAAGTGGCGCTGCTGCGTATTGCGGTCAACGACGCTGATGCCCGCGAGCGGGAGATCCTGCGTCTCAGGCAGGCGCTCGATTTCAAACCCGCGGTCAAGAGCAGCTGGGTCGCAGCCCCTGTGCTCTCACGCGGCGGCACATCCGCTGCGTGGCAGAGCATCCGCGTTGCCAAGGGCTCCAGCCACGGGATTCGCAAAGGCGATCCAGCGGTTGTGCCTGAGGGGATTGTGGGACGGGTGGCCGAGGTCTCGGCACATACCAGCGAAATTCTGCTGATCACCGATCCCAACAGCCGGGTGGCCTGCGAGCTGGAGACACCCACATCCGAGACCGGGGTGGTGCGGGGGATTCTTTACGGCGGCGGGGCGCGGCCCGGGGGCGATCCTGAGCTGACCCTGCTGTATGTTGTTGACCCTCTGCGTTTGCGCTATCTGGCGCGCGATTTCAATCCTGCTCCGCATACCCGTGTTATCAGCTCCGGTCTGGGGCACACCTTTCCTAAAGGACTGCTGGTTGGCTACCTGCTGGATAGTCGCCTTGAACCCAATGGGCTTTCGCGCGAGGCGACGATTGTGCCCGCAGTTGATATGGCGGCGTTGGAGTCGGTTTTCATCCTCTCAGCCAGGGGAGGTGCCCATGCGCAGTGATATCAGCCTGCCTGTGATGGGTGTGACGCTCCTGCTGGCCGCCGTGCTGCAGGACATGATCTCTGTTTCGCTCTGGATCCCGGTAAAACTCAATTTTCTGAGCGTTGTGGCTCTCTTTTACATGCTCACCCGTCCCTTTGTGAAGGCGATTTTGGCTGTGGTCTGGGCCGGGGCTCTGACCGACGCGCTCGGCGGGCTGCCGCCCTTTTGCACAATTGGTTTTCTGCTTTGCGCCTATGGCGCGGTGCATGGGCTGCGCTCAATGATTTATCGTGCGACTGTTCTCAGCGGAGTTATTTTAGGCGCGGGCCTGGGCTGCGGTCAAACGCTGTGGACGCGCATCTGGGCCGGAGCCTCCGGCGGTGCAGGTGGGTGGCACAACCTATCGCTCCCGGGTTATTCAATCTTGGTCGGCGCGGTTGTCGGCGGAGTGGGTTTTGCAATTTGTCTGCTAATAGACAGACTTTCCGGCTGTGTTCAAACAGCGAAAGAAAAAAATGATTTATCGTGGTCAAAAGCTGACTAACAGCTGGCGGATAGCGCTGTTAGCGCTTTTATTCGCGGTTGGTATGGTCTATTTAGTAATGTCATTGCATCGGGTGCAGGTGGTGAACAGTGCCGATCTGACGCGTGATCAGGTGCGGCAGAGTGTCCGGCGCGTACAGGTGCCGGGCGCGCGCGGGCGTATTTTTGATCGGCATGGCATCTGCCTGGCTGACAACCGCCCCAGCTACTGCATTGCCTACTACGTTGAGGAGCTGCGGCAGCGGGGGCTATGGCAGCGCACAATTGACGCGGTGGATGCTGACATTGATCGGCTGGCAAAGGTGCTGGGGCTGCCGCGGGAGATATCCAAAGACCGCGTAGCGCTGCATGTGAAGACCAGCCTGCCCATGCCGTTGCTGGCCTGGAGCGATGTGAGTGAAGAGGTGGTGGCCCGCTGGGCCGAGGAGGTGGGTTCCTTTCCAGGGGTGGACATCTATGTGCAGCCTGAACGCTATTATCCGCATCAGAGCACGGCCGCGCATCTGCTGGGCTACGTTGGCCGCGATCGCCCCAAATCTTTGCCTGGCCAGCAGGTTCACTTTTATCTGCCGGAGATGATCGGCAAAGCAGGCGTGGAGCGGCAGTACAATGATATGCTGACCGGAGTTTGCGGGGGTCGGCTGATCCGCGTGGACGCGCGTGGTTACAAGCACGCGGTCTGGGAAGGAACGCCGGCCGTGGAGGGCGATGACCTGCGGCTGACAATTGATTTGAAGATTCAGGTTGCGCTGGAAACGGCACTGGCAGGCAAGAAGGGTGCCGGTGTGGTGGTTGATCCGCGCAACGGTGAGATTCTCGCCATGGTCAGCGCTCCGGGATACAACTTGAACGATTTTGTTCCCGCCCCCAGTACAATCACTTGGAACGGGTTGAACAACGATAAGGAGCTGCCGCTGATTAATCGCGCGATTCAAGGACGCTACGCCCCGGGCAGCACCTTTAAACCTGTCACCGCAATTGCCGCGCTAACCGCTGGAGAGGTCACACCGGATGAGGCGATCCACTGCGATGGTGTCTTCAGGCTCGGCACCATGCGCCTGCGTTGCTGGAACACCTATGGTCATAATGATATCAAGCTGCGCAAGGCAATTGAACAATCCTGCAATAATTTCTTCTGTGAACTGGGCCACCGCACTGGCTACGAGCCCATCCGCACCGTTGCCGCCGAGATGGGGCTGGGTGTCAAAACCGGAGTTGATCTGCCCTTTGAAGCCTCTGGACTGCTGCCAACCGATGAGTGGAAGCAGCGGAACATGCGCGAGCCCTGGAGGGTAGGCGACACCTGTCAGATCGCCATCGGGCAGAGTATGCTGCTGACAACCCCCTTGCAGATGGCGATGCTAACAGCAGTGCTGGCCAACAAAGGGCGGCTCTACCGCCCGCGCCTGATGCTGCGTGAAGGGGCGGGCGAGTGTGTGCGTGAGATGCATTGGCCGGATGCGACCATCAACCTGGTACGCGACGGTATGCATGATGTTGCGACCAGTGGAACCGGGCGGCGGGTGCAGATCCGCGGCACGCAGGTGGCCGCAAAAACAGGCAGCGCTGAGTATGACTCAGGCGGACAGCGCAGGAAGAACACCTGGGTGATCGCCTTTGCACCGTTTGAACAACCCGAGGTCGCAGTCGTGATTCTGGTGGAGGATGGTGTCTCCGGCGGCTACACGGTCGCTCCCCTGATACACGATGTTCTGGCATCTGTTTTTGGCGAGACCCCCCTGGCCGAGGGCGAGCAGAGCTTCCCATGGCTCATGGAGGGAGGTGTCGGTGATTAAACTGCAGCAGATACTGGGCTTGCTCCGCAAACTGAACATTCCGATGTTTGCCTGTATGATTGGTTTGTGCGTGACGGGTGTCATGTTTGTTTACAGCGCCTGTTCAGTGCGTGAAGATCCGGATCTTCAGATGCTATACATGCGGCACGCCGAGATTGCTCTGATCGGCGTGGTGCTCTATCTGGTGATACTCTGTGTAAACTACCGTAAGATCATGCGATGGGCCTGGGTTTTCTATCTGGCATGTCTGGCGCTGCTGGTGCTGGTGCCGTTTATCGGCTCAGAGCAGATGGGCGCTAAACGCTGGATCTTCGGTGTCCAGCCAGCGGAGTTCGCCAAACTGGCCATGATCATGATGCTGGCATGGCTCTACAGCGGGCAGCACAAGTTAAACGGCATACTACTCTACTTGGCGACCGGAGTGCTGGTGGGGGTGCCCTCCTTGCTGATTCTGGCGCAGCCTGATCTGGGGACTGCCATGGTGATGGTGCCCACCACCTTTGCCATGATGTTCGCCGGAAATATCGCGCCGCGCCTTGTGTGGGGCACCTTTCTGATCGGGGTGATTGCAGCCGGCGCTTTGCTGGGGGTGATTTATGCTGTTGAGAAGGTGGATATGCCGCAGGAACGCCGGGAGGCCCTGATCAGCGCCACCCACCTGAAATCGCATCAGATTAAAAGGCTGCAGGTTTTCATGTTCCCCGACAAAGATCTGCATGGCAGCGGCTACAACCGACGGCAGTCCGAGATCGCGGTCGGCTCAGGCGGGCTGCGGGGCAAAGGCTACCTGAAAGGTGAGCAGTATATGCTGGGCTACCTGCCGCCTTCGGTCTCTGCCAATGATTTTATTTTCTCGGTTTTAGCTGAGGAGAGCGGGTTTATAGGATCTGTGACAGTGCTGCTGCTGTTTCTCGGACTGATCTGGCCCGGGCTGTGGATTGCCCGATGCTGTCAGGATAATGTTGGCCGCCTCTTCTGCGTGGGTGTGGTCACACTGATCTTCAGCCATATGTTTATTAACATTGCAATGACAATCGGGCTGATGCCCATAACCGGACTGCCGCTGCCATTTATCAGCTATGGCCGGACCTTTATGCTGACAATGATGCTGGCCCTTGCGCTGGTGCAAAGCGTCTCAGTTCACGGGCGTAAGCCGGAAACAGCGTTTGAGTAGCCCGGGATGAGTAATTTGGTAATAGTTTGTAACGAAGTTTAACTTAAAGAAAGGAAAGATTATGTTTGGAATTTTTAAGAAGAAGATACCTAAGGTCGAAATCGTGGTCAACGCGGAGAAGCTTGAGACACGTGTGGCAGTCATTGAAAATGGCAAGTTGGAGGAGTTTCTGGTTGAACATCCAACCGAGGAGAGGCTGGTCGGCAGCATCTTTAAAGGGCGCATTCAAAATCTGGAGCATGATCTCCAGGCCGCCTTTGTTGATATTGGCCTGAAAAAGAACGCCTTTCTGCACTACTGGGATATGATCCCCGATGAGGATAGCGCGCTGGATGATGATAATAGCAATGGCCGCAACACACGCCGCAAAAGAGTCAGTAACGACCTGATCGCCAAGCGCTTTCCGCCTGGAAAAGAGATTGTGGTGCAGGTGACTAAGGGGCCGATCGGCACCAAGGGGCCGCGGGTGACAGCCAACCTCAGTCTGCCCGGACGTTATCTGGTCATGATGCCGGGAACGCGCCTGCGCGGGGTCTCGCGCAAGATCGGCGATAATAAAGAGCGGCAGCGGTTGAAGAAGATCCTCGACAGCCTGCCCATACCGGATGACGCCGGCTTGATTGTGCGCACCGTCGGAGCAGGTGCCAGTAAACGCGCGTTTTTCCGCGATGTGCGCAACCTGCTGGAGTCCTGGAACACCCTGGAGAGCAACATCAAGGAGCTGCGCGCGCCGGCTTGCGTCTACCATGAGCCGGACCTGACCGAGCGCGTTGTGCGTGACTGGCTGACCGAGGATATCGACCGCGTGACCATTGATGATCACGCGGTTTACCTGAGCCTGCGCGAGGTGGCCGGAAAAATTTCACGCCGCGCGCGCGGAATTATCTGTAACTACGAAGGCCATATGTCAATCTTCGAGCACTACGGGATTGAGCGCCAGCTGAATGAGGCCTTCCGCCGCAAGGTCTGCCTGAAGTCCGGCGGCTATCTGGTCTTTGATGAGACCGAAGCGCTGATCTCCATTGATGTCAATACCGGTCGCCACCGCGGCAAGGGCTCACAGGAAGATGCTATTCTTGAGGTGAACCTCGAGGCAGTCGAGGAGGTGGCCCGCCAACTGCGCCTGCGCAATATTGGCGGATTGGTGGTGCTGGATTTGATCGACATGAAGATGCGCAAACATCAGAACTTAGTTTATAAAACCATGAAGAACGCGCTGCGCCGCGACCGCTCACGCACCAACGTGCTGCCGATCTCTGAACTCGGGTTGATGGAGATGACCCGTCAACGCCAGGAGGAGAGCCTGCTTTCGCAGATGTATCAGGATTGCCCCTACTGCCGCGGCAAAGGCATGGTGAAATCACCGCTGGCGCTGAGCGTGGAGATTCAACGCCAGCTCGCTGCTTTGATGCGCAAGGATAAACAGCAAGGCGGGGATCAAGGTGCTGATCTGCAAATCGTGGTGGCTCCCTCTGTGCTGGAGCGGCTGCGCACTGAGGATGAGGAATTCCTGATTGAAATGCAGCGCCGCTACACCGGACGGCTCACATTTAAATCTGAAATTAACCGCCACCCCGAATCATTTTGCATTGCAGATGGAAGAAGTGGTAAAATCATCTTTTCAACTGGAGAGTCGAGCACCTTGTAACACAGAAACTATGCCCCATGATTTCTGAAGGTTGTGTTTAAATAAAAAACTGAGAGATAGCTATGAAATTTGTGATTCGTTGTCTATTTGTGGTAGCCGTTGCTGCTACGTTGGCCGCCCCGCACGTGACTCTTGCCAAGAGTCCCATGGCAATAATGAAAGCGGCTACGGATGTGTACTCCAACCTTGAGATTCTAGCTGACAAGTTTGAAGTCGACAAACAGAGTGGCTGGACAACCGCAACCGGCAATGTCCGTATCAAAGCATACGGACATGAGTTGACGGCTGACAGCGCCCGCTTGCATCAGGAGCGCGGCGATGTGCAGGCCAGAGGCAATGTGGTGATCAAGCGCGAGGGCCTGGGTGCCTGGACCGGCGACTACATTGAATATAATTACAAGACCGGTCAAGGACTGACCAGCAGCGGGTATGTGCGGGCTGGTGAGTTCTTTATCTCGTCCGATGAGATCACTCGCGCCCCTGACGGCCGCACTGAGGCGCATCATGCAATTGTTTCAACCTGCACCAATGATGTCGACCATCTGCACTGGTGTGTGACCGGCAATGCCATTTACAAGGATAATGATTATATTATAGTCAAGAACGCCGTGCCGTGGCTGTTCGGCATCCCGATCGGCTACATGCCGTACTACTATCGTGATCTGGACCGTCACTACGGGTTTCGCCTGGTGCCTGGTTACACATCCAAGTGGGGCGCGTTTTTGCTGGGCGGGTATATCTTCAACATCTACTCCTCCGACCACGACTCCGGCCCCAGGTTGGATGGCAGGACCCACCTTGATTACCGCACTAAACGCGGCATCGCGGTGGGCCAGGATCTGGTCTGGGATCTCAAGCGCTGGGGCAAGGGGCGGGTTGAGGGGTACTATGCCTGGGATGAGGACACCCCGGACAAGCTCCGCGACCAAAACTGGATGTCTGATATCCCTGATGATCGCTACCGCTACAGGCTGCAGCACAAGGCCGATCTAACACCGCGTGATCAATTTTTGCTGCGCGGCACCTACAGCAGCGACTCGGAGATGAACCACGATTTCTTTCTGAAAAAATACCGTGACGAAACTACTCCCATGAATTTTATGAGCTTGGAACATAGGGAGCACACCTGGGCCGCCGGCGCAATTGTCAGCGGGCGGTTGAACGATTTCTATGCCGGTGTAGCCCGTCTGCCCGAGGGCTGGGTCAACATCACGCCGCAACCAATTTTCGACACGCCGCTCATCTACGAGAGCCAGAGCCGCGCCGGAGTGCTGAACCGCGATGCCGCACATTATGAGAACGCCTCCCCTGATTTCATGTATTACCCGGGGGAGTGGGCGGATTACAACCTCGCGCGCGTTGACACCGCGCACCGCGTGACCCTGCCCTTTAAAGTCCATGACGTGCTTGCCGTTGTCCCCCGCGCCGGCTACCGCGGCACCTTTTACTCAGATTCAGAGCTGGACAGCGAGTTGTTCCGCCACTCGGCTGAGGTGGGGGTCGAGGCTTCCGTACGCGGCACCTCTGAGCTGGAGAATGGCGGGCGGCATATTTTCGAGCCGTATTTGGATTATAGCTATCAGCCAGTCTGGTATGATGGCGATGATAAGGGCGGACGGCTCTATACCTTTGACCGCCACGACCGCTCAGTCGGCTGGCTGGACCAGTTCGGCATGGACGGAACCTGGCTGCCCTATGACTGGCATGGATTCCGCCCCGGTATCCGCAATATCTGGCAGCAGGCCGATGATCACAATGTTATGCGCGATGTGTTTATGTGGGACGCGTACACCGCCATCCAGATCGACTCAGAGGGCAATTACACCGACAAGGGTGTGAGCTTGCTCGGAACACGTTTGCTCTATACGCCGTCGGATAAGCTGGATGTCAAGCTCCACACCGAGTATGACACTGAAAACGATAACTTCGCCTACGTCAACTTCGCCACTTTCTATGAGCTGCAAAAAGGCTTCCGCGTTGGCGGCGGCTATCTCGGACGCGACCACGAACTTTACGATTATGACCGCTCACCAGTGCCCCAGTGGAACCGTGTTAACGAGAATTTAATCTATGGCGGCTTCACCCACGATATCAACAGTGTCTGGTCGTACAGCCTGTATACCCGCTATGACCTGCGCTATAACTCGCTGGATGAAGTCGGCGGCTATATTCAGTACTCACTGGACTGCCTTGTTTTTCGCCTGCACACCGCTTACGTGAACAACTTTCACCGGATTGATAACATCAGCAAGCGCGATGATGACTTCCGAATCGCTTTCACAATGTGGTTCAAAGCGGAAAACCGCGACCCGGATGACGATTGGCTGACATGGTAAAGGAGTTGGAATGGCTGTGATTCAACTGGAGAGTGTTGTAAAATCATTTGGAAGCGTGAAGGCGGTCAACGACCTCTCCTTTGAGGTTGACGGGGGCGAGATCACCGGCTTTCTAGGGGCCAACGGCGCTGGAAAAACGACTTCGATTAAAATGTTGCTGGGCTTTATCCGCCCTGACTCCGGACGCGTGCTGGTCAAAGGCAGGGATCCCCGGCTCGCGGCAACCCGCCGCTTGATCGGCTTTATGCCCGAGACTGCCCACTATTACCCCTACCTGAAAGTCCATGAGCTGCTGAATCTCTACGGCGGTCTCTGCGGTATGTCAAAAGCCGAGATTGCCGCGCGCTCCGGCGAGCTGATTGTAAAGGTCGGGCTCACCGGCGCGGAGAACCGTCAGCTGAAAACCTTCTCCAAGGGGATGCTGCAGCGGGTTGGAATTGCGCAGGCGCTCCTGCATGATCCAGCTGTCTATATCCTGGATGAGCCCTTCACCGGCCTTGACCCGCTGGCGCGTATCCAGTTTCGGGATCTGCTGCTGGCTGAAAAAAAAGCCGGCAAAACAATTCTTTTCTCCTCCCATGAGCTCTCCGAAGCAGAGTTGATCTGCGATAAAGTCGTTATTCTCAAAGAGGGGCGCGCGGTTTGGAGCGGCACCACCGCGGATGTTGCCGGCGATGGAACCCAAAATCTGGAACGCGTTTTTCTGAGAATGCTCGGAGTCGCGCAGGAGGAGGAGGCCCTATGAAGATCGCTCTCTGTCAGATCCGCGCCCTGATTAAACTCTCATTGCTTGAGCTCTACCGACGCAAAGATATCGTCGTGGTCTTGATCCTCGGGGCGGTACTGCTGCTGCCGCTCTCCTTTGTGACCCCCTTTGGCATGAGCGGCGCGGGCATCTATTTCAATGAGATCGCGCTGGTAATGGTCTGGCTCTTCTCAATCCTGATTGCACTGGGTGTCTCATCGCGTATTTTTCCGCATGAGTTTGAAAAGCGCACGATCTATGCCCTGCTGGCCAAGCCCGCGAGTCGCGGCGTTATTTTGATCGGACGTTATTTAGGCGCGCTGGCAGCCGCGGTCTCGGCGTTGTGTATCTTTTACGCGGCCTATATTCTGCTCTGCGGGTTCAAGCAGGGAGTTTGGTTCTCCGAGGTGCTGCTGCAGGCCTTTGTCCTGCATGTCGGCCTGATGGCGGTGATTGTGGCAATCGGCATCGCCGGCTCTTTGATCATGACATCCTCCGCGAATGTGACGCTCACACTGCTGGTTGTCTTTGGCATGTTGTTCTTTGGCGGACGCCTGCCTGCCTTGGCCGCTGATCAGAGTGCTTTTGCGAAAATAATTTTATACACCGCGAACGTGCTCGCTCCGCATGTTGAATTTTTCGATCTCCGCCAGCGCCTGGTACACGAGTGGTCAGCTGTCAGCTGGCTGGTCTGTGCCGCGGCCATGGCCTATGCGGCGCTCTACTCAGCTGCCGCGCTTTTCCTGGCCGACTTCTTCCTGCGACGCAAGCGATTTTAATATTCCCATGAACCACAGACCCCACATCTATGCTGAAAGAGATGCGCAGTTGCCCCTCCTGCTGGCGCTCGCGGCGCTATTGCTGGCAGCCGCGCTCCAGAGCGCTCTGCGGCTCAGCAGCCGGGAGCTGCCGCAGCGCTCCGCTGATTCTATCTTAACTATGATCTCCGACGACACACGTCGGGTGGTCAGCGGAACCATGATGACCAAAGTGGACGAATACTTTCACGGCGGTGTAAAAGCGCAGAGTTGCACAGTCTGCGCTGCTGATGAAGCCCACAGCGAAGGGGCCGAGGATGACCATCACCATGACCATGACCACGCAACGCCGCAGCATGTGACAGGGTTCAATCCCGTTGCCTGGATCAACGCGCGTATTCACGCGCAGGAGCACCGCCACCTCTCGGATCAGCGCTCGGTTGAGTTGCTGCCTTGGGTGGTGGCGGCCAGCCGCGCCTCACCGCACAATATTCAAGCCTATGAAGTGGGCTCCTATATCTTAAACCGGATGAGTGACAAGCCGCAGATCGCAGTTGGCTTTATCAAAGAGGGAATCAAGAACAACCCCGAAAGCCCTGAGCTGGAGGTTACACTCGGGGAGATGTGTTATAACACGCTGAAGGATCAACCCCAGGCCGCGGCCGCTTTTGAGCGGGCTTTGGCCAAGAGCCTGGCCAGAACCAAGAACCTGACCGAAGATGATCTTTTCCTGCGGCTCAAGATCTATTTTTATCTGGGACGGATGGCCAAGGACAATCATGAGATTGCCAAGCTGCGTGAAATCACGGAGCAGGCGCTGGAGTTGAAGCACGAAAACGTCATGGCGCAATCATTGGCCAAGTGGCTGAAAGAAGAAGAAAATCTAAACAAGGAATGAACCGATGAAGTGGAATTTTGTATTGGCAATGGTTATTGTGTTATTTTGTATTTTGGTTGTAACTGGTTGCATCCATGCGGATATGGGGAATATGCGATAAGGGGCGAAATCCGCGCAAGGCGCGGAGTGGAGAAGTTCTAAAGTTCGAGAGTTTTAAAGTTCTAAAGTGAAAAGGGCGCGCCTTTCTTTGGCGCGGTGGCAACGTAGCTCCGATTTCCAATCGGACAACATCGTCAACCGATGTCGCTGGCAGAGCGACTACTACACATGCGCAGCACTGCGGAGTGAAGGGTTGTCGTTCGGTGTAGTAGCCGCTCTACGAGCGGCATATTGCAACAGGCATGTGAAAGGCACGCCCCAGAGTGTAGTAGCCGCTCTATGAGCGGCACTTTGCCACAGGCATGTGAAAGGCACGCCCTGGGATGTAGGGTTGCTTCTCAGAAGCAATTAGCGGATGCCGGGCGATTGTTCGCCAAAGGCGCGCCGTGGGATTTCATTATCTTTGTTTGGCTCTGAGAGCCAACCCTACACGTTTCCACTGTGATGAAACCTGCAGGTCGCACGGTAGGCGCGAAGCCAGGAAGTCGTGGGCAACTGCGGGCGGCATTCGAGCCATCAGGTTGCGTGGTATATCCGCCGCTATGCGGTGGATGGTTGTGAAACAAGCTGCAATAAGGCCCGGCAGACAACTTTTTTGAAGAAACAATTAATTATTTTTTCTCAAACCGCAGGCAGAGATCGGTGGCCTCGGTGTGCGAGTTAGTTAGACCGCAGCGCTGGGCAAAGGGGCTAACAACAAAGTGTACGCACCAGCCGCAACATTTTTGGCGTTCATCATCGCTGAAAATCGAGAGCAGCTCGGGTTTGTCATCATCAGTGAAAATTGAAATCGGTTTGGGCTTATCATCATCCGTGAAGATCGCCGGTTGTTCGGCGGCCTGCAGAAAAGGGGTCTCCGCATGGGAGGGATAAATTTTCCCGCATGCAAGGCAGAGATACTGCGTGCCTATTTTCTTAAACCCCTCATAGATTGTCTCTGGCTTTACCACGGCCACAGTATCGCAAGCCGTACATTTGATCTCCATTGACCGCATTTGTCACTCTCTCCGTTATTGTTCATAAACAAGGGTTCATAGTTTGCATCTATGCCGCACTTTTGGCAAGTGTAAAGTCCAAACTAAAGCAGCTATTCGCCGCCTGTCTGCGTGCAACGCACAGGCAGGCAACCAATTTTTTTCTCCCGCGAAACGAAGCGTAGCGTAGTAGGGTTGAACCGAAGGTTCGGCAATGACCGAAGGGAATGGCAATCTCCACGAACATTGCGCTTTAAATTACAAGTCATATTTTTAAAAGGGAGCTTATCCATTCGCGGAGATTCGCGGGCAAAAAAAACAAGAAATCGAATGATAGTAGCACGCTGAAGCGTGAACAACAAACGGCTGCTGCTTAAGGTTTGTTGTTCAGCCTTTCCGTGTCCGGCGTAGCTGCGAAGCGCGAAGACGGAAGGCTGCTCCAAAACAGACTTGAGAAGTTACGGTATAAGTGACAACGGAGTATTATTTACAGAGCTTAGGCAGAAACGATTTTAGTCCTTTCATCCATTTCTCCCGCGCTCGCGCACTGAGTACTCGCTTTGCTCCTCTGCGGCCAGCAGCCTTGTGTCCGGATGATCCAGTCTTTCTTTTACAGACCGCATGACTTGGTCGGACGCTTTGATTTCACACTCCCACACCACAATCACATTCCACCCGAGGGATTTCTCACTTAAACCTCTTTGGTTATAAATAATTAGTAAATGTAATTGCCATGAACACACATTTCGAGTATCTTTATCGTAACGCTGGCACTTAAAAATGATTTAATGATTCTGTGATTTCACACAAAGCCGGGATATTGAGCCATATTTACATGAACATCAATTCGTTTGGAATTGGTTTGAGGTGATGGGGCGAAAAAGGTTGTGTTGATTTGCTCAGTTACATCGGTAGTTTTCTTTGCCACTGAGGCACAGAGTTAAAGGGATTGATCGCCAACAAAACTATTTTAATTTTTAAAATTATTTTAATCTCGCAAGCCAAAGGTTTGTGTATGCGCGAAGAGTATTACAGGTATATCAGAGAGAATAGTGTGGAGGGGAGTGGGACGGCTCACTCCTACGTGCGTGCTTTGGAGATGTTAGGTTCGATTTTGAAAAGTCGGACAACGACCTTTGTTCAATACTCTGATATATGGTCAATACAATCACCGGAAATAATATCGCAGCTATATGGTTTTGTCCTTATTGAACAACGCAAAAAAGCATCTGGGATTTTCGGTGGGCATGAACCTTCAAGTTATTGGAAGCAGGGATTTTATTCAGCGGCATTAGGCAGCTACAAAGCCTTTTTGGGCGCATACAAGTACATTCAACAGCACGAAGAGCTCTTGTGGAAGATTTACAAAGGGACAAAGAAGCCCTCTTCAAAACTGTCAAAGCAATTGGAAAATGCCGAGTTCGAATCCATAGAGAAGATTGTTGCAGAGAAGAACATCGACTTTTCAACCAAAGAGCATTTTTTAGCGGTTGAAGGGCGCAAAATCAAGATGCCTGTGCGTTCCCTTCCAGACCATAAATTGTTGGGAAAGCACCGGGGGAGGATGGGTGTGTGATGCTAATATAAGATATTCCATATTTAGATGCAGATAATATGGTAAGATAGCTTCAGGAATGAATTACTTTTGGTGTTTTTCTGTTCCTTTTAACCGTGTTTTAACGTAATATTACGATATTGTTTTATTTTGTAGAACTTCTAGGCAATCCCTGTGGTAATCAGCTGTTGATTATGCAATCAGAGATGATAAAGGTATATGAAATGCAGGCATGGATGTGAATAGCATAAACTTTGAATGGGGGAGTAAGCAAGTTGAGCGAAAGCAATAATAAAAGGCTCGATGCAGAGGTTTTTTTTGCAGGAGAAAAGCACACTAAGATCCATTGTCAACTTGCTATGCTACGCATGCTTGTTGGGTACTTAGGAGAAAAAAATCAATCCAACTGGTGGGACTGCCAGTTTCTGAGTCCATATGGAATTAGATTTCTCGAGATTAATTTCCCTCGAACAATTTTAGCTTCAGCTATAACTTCTGTGACTGCTGCGGCTATGCGATTTCATGATGAAAGAATAGGGAAAAAAGATGTGTTCCATCTCTTTCGTTTACCTGCGGGTTTAGAAGAAGCCGTCCATAATGCATTACCGCCAGGAAATCCAGCAGAGTGGACTGCCCTCATTCATGGTGTTGAGACAGCCATTAAACAGCTTAACAATATGCATGATAGTGCTGTTGATGCTTCTGTGGGGCCAGTGCAAGTAGGAACAGTTGGAGGTTTAATGGGTGGTGATGTCATTAGCGTTATCGCGAAGCACTATAATGATGCTTTTTCCAATAAAAAGATCGTTCTTCCGTATTTTACGGGGGTGCCTAAATGATAAATACGCGCTACACAGCCGATTTATCTAAAGGCCAGGGGCAAATTGCTGAAACCATGGCTCTGCTTCGATGCTGGTTACCGGATATGAGTTTGTTAGATTTCAAAGATCAGGTTCTTCGTGATGGCGTTATTGGGCGTGCAACGGCTTTGCGGGTAAATGATATTGTTGGGCGGATTTTTTCTGTCAGGTATTTGGTTAATGAAGGCAGATCCGCCTGCTGGATGAAATGTCTTATCGAACTTGGTGGAACAGAGCGAAATCTGATACAGTTGTTTTTCCTGCATGCAGCACGCGGACATGTTGCCTTGCGTGATTTCGTAACGGAGATTTACTGGGGACGTTTGATGGCTGGATCAGATGAGATCACAAAGCAGGACGCTCTTGATTTCATTCAGACGGCTACAAATCTGGGACGGATTGCACCGCCATGGTCGGAATCCACTGTTGTAAGAATGGCTCGGTATTTAGGGACGTGCCTTGGTGATTTTGGATTGGTGTCTAAGGATCGCTCAGGGAAAAGAAAATTTTTGTCATTTGATATAAAACCTCTTACTGCATTGTGTCTTGCCTATGATCTCCATTTTGCTGGCATGAGTGACCGTGCTGTTTTGGAACATCCAGATTGGGCGTTGTTTGGGTTGAGTGCTATGGATGTGCGTCATGAATTGGATCGAATAGGGAGTGGTCATCTGATTATCCAATATTCAGCTGATGTTGTAACTATTTCCTGGAAGTATGAACACATGGAGGAGGCAATACATGCAATCGCTACAACAGAGCTTTGATGAACTACGGCTGCGCTTGCGTGACAAACGGCGGCTTAATCACGTCAGTGATGATATTGTCTATTACTTGATTTTTGCACCGAGGAATATGTTAGCCGTCAAACGACTAATGAAACCTTGGGCTGCCAAGCTTAAACTTGACGGCTGGGCTGTGGAGACCTTTTCGATGGCCGATGCCGTTCGTAAAATCGTGAAAAGCCATGGTTTGCGCGATATCTGGTTAACTAGCGAAGCTGATGACCCGCTTGACTTTAAATCGATTAACGAAACGCTGGCTGACGCATTGATGGCAGAAGATGCTCTCGAGTGCTGTCTCAAGGATGCTTTGCATGCGCTAAAAGATTGTGAAAAAACGATTATGTTTATCACTGATCTCGAAGCGCTCCACCCCTATTTGCGGGTTGGAAGTCTGGAACAGCGTTTACAGGGCAAGTTCACTGTTCCAACCATAATACTTTATCCGGGCATTAGAGCAGGCAAAACGACTTTGAAGTTTTTAGGATTCTACCCGGAAGATGGTAATTATCGCTCAACACATATCGGCTGAGGAACACACATGAGGATCATCAAAAATCTGTTCGACAATAGCAAACAGATAGACAGACATATCGAGAAGGTTATCTCCTACGCCTCGGATAGCTCCGATAGCTTGAAGCAGGAGGTGACTGAATATGTAATTACAGAGAGTATTGAGGAGCATTTCTCTAATCTTCTAACGCAACTTGGCGAGGGGCTTGGTGGTAATGGCGCTCCTGAGATCGGCGTGTGGGTGTCAGGTTTCTATGGTTCAGGAAAAAGCTCTTTTACAAAATATCTTGGATTCGCTCTCGATCCAACTCGTAAAGTCGATGGGCAGCCTTTCAGTTTCTGGCTAAAGAATCAATTCAAATCAAAAGCGTCGCAATCACAGTTGGCAACAATGGCAAAACAGTGCCCGGCCACGGTCATTATGCTTGATTTGGCGGGGTCTATGCTTGCGGGTGCCACAATGACCGAAATCTCCTCTGTGCTCTACGCTAAGGTTATGCAGTGGGCTGGATACTCCCGCGATTCTAAAGTTGCATACCTTGAATTTTTGCTGGAACGAGAAGGGAAACTGGAAGCCTTTAAAACCCGTATTGTTGAGATCTCCAACGGAAAGAGCTGGGATGCCCTTAAAAACCAGCCTCTCGCCACCAAAGCTCTGGCATCAAAGGTTGCTTGTGAATTCTATCCTGATTTCTTTCCTGACGTAAAAACGTTCAATGAGATTCGACTGGAAGAGCAGATAATGGAGGAGGAGCGCGTTAAAGACATGCTTGATTTGATTGAGCGACGCAGTAACACGCCGAATATTATTTTTATTTTGGACGAGGTTGGTCAGTATATTTCTGGCCGGGATGATTTAATCCTGAATCTAGATGGACTGGCCAAAAACCTTAAACGCCTGGGTAAAGGCCGTGTCTGGCTGATCGCCACAGCTCAGCAGACGTTGACTGAAGATGATCCTCGTGCTGCCATGAACAGCGCAAAGCTCTTTAAGCTTAAAGACCGGTTCCCTATACCAGTAGTGCTTGAAGCAAACGACATCAAAGAGATCTGTTACAGTCGGTTATTAAGTAAAAGCCAAAAAGGTGAAGAAGCTCTCCGCCAAGTCTTCTCAACACATGGGCAGCAACTGCGACATTCTACAGCATTGACAGGAACGAAATTCTACAATGCGTCCCTGGATGAACATTCATTTGTCCGGTTTTATCCTTTTTTGCCTCACCACTTTGACATCTTATTGCAGCTTCTTGCCCGGTTGGCGAAGACCCGTGGCGGCGTGGGGCTCAGATCCGCAATCAAGGTTATTCAAGATGTGCTTATTGATCCAGTCCATGCGGCGAGAAACACAGGAGCATTGGCCGAAAATACGGTTGGAACTCTTGCAACAGCTGCTGACTTCTACGATACCTTGCATGCTGATCTGAATCGATCTTTCCCATTTGTAACGGATGGAGTAGACCGTGCCAGCCAGACTTTCGGAGTTGCCAGTTTAGAGTGCAAAACCGCCAAGGCCATTGCTGTTCTTCAAATCCTGGAAGACTTTCCCGTCAGTCGCGAAAATGTTGCAGCCTGCCTGCATCCTGGAGTTGAAGCTGCATCTCTCTCAGCCGAGGTAATCAAAGCTGTTGAAGCCATGCTTTCAGATTCAGCCGTACCCTTAAGCGAGGTCGATGGCAGTCTGCGGTTTATGAGCGAAGCTGTCGTGGACATTGAGCGGGAGCGTATGCAGATTATGCCCCGATCACAGGAATTGCGAAGCACAGTCAGTAACATTCTGCGTACTGAAGTGTTCTCTCCTGTGCCCCAGGTTAAGCTGCTTGATAGCCGACCAGTTGCCACAGGTTTCAAAGTTTATTCAGGAGCCATGCCTGTTTCGCTTGTGGGTGACAAAGATACAATTCAAACTCATGTTGAATTCACGTCCCCCGGTGAGCACCAAAAACGCATTCACGAACGCCTCATCGAGTCTCAGCAGCCAGCATCAAAGCGGATAATTTTTCTTATTGCTCAAAAGGATCCTCAGGTTGACGCTCTTGTAATGGATATTTGTCGTTGCCGTGCTATCCATAAGAATTACCGCAACAAGGCGGTTGATAAGGAGGTTGAGCAGTATCTGCGGGCCCAAAATCAGCGAGCCGAAAGCCTTGAGCGTGAACTTGCAAATTGTACCCGTCAGGGTATTATCTCTGGCTCTGTGATATTTAACGGACAACCTCGATCGGTCGGAGAGTTGGGCGCGACAATTGAAGATGCTTTGAAAAAACATCTCGTAGGTGTTGCCATTCAAGTGTTCAGTAAATATGGTGAGGCTGCAGTTTCAGCCGACACAGGAACTGCCGAAGGTTTCCTTAAAACTGAAAAACTGAACGGAGTTTCATCCAGGAACGATCCGCTGGGACTTGTGAAGACCAGCGGCGGGACATCTAAGATTGGTACGGAGCACAAAGCAATGGTTTCCATCAAGGATTATCTGGAACAGCATGGTCAGGTAGATGGACGGCGCATGCTTGATGACTTCTACAATGCCCCATACGGTTGGTCAAAGGATACAACTCGATATCTTATTGCGGCTATGCTTGTGGCGGGAGTGGTCAAACTGCGTGTCGGGGGCGAAGATATCACTGTTCGTGGCGATGTGGCTGTCAACGCTTTACGTAATACCAATGCTTTCAATAAAGTGGGTGTTGCGCTGCGTGACGGTGCACCGGATATTGATGTTTTAACTCGCGCAACTGACCGCTTACTTGAATTAACCGCTGAGCAGGTGATGCCTCTTGAGGAGGATATAAGCAAGTGTGTTATGCTCTATTTCCCTGATTTTCAGAAAGCCTATGCACCATTAGAGGTCATGCTTTCATCTTTAAGTCTATCGGGATGTGACCGTGCGCAAAGTGTTCAGGACAACATCGCTGAACTTCTTAAAGGCGATGCATCTGATGCCACGGTTCGTCTCGGAGGAGAATCCTGCCCCCTCTATGAGGACTTGATTTGGGCCAAAGAGGTGAAGGAGGCCTTTGATAAAGGCATTGCTGAAGTAATTCGAACCTCCCGGAAGTTGCTTTCCGAGATTCCTCAGCTTCCATCTGTCGGAATACTTGGAAATGTTATTAGCGAAACTCAATTTGTCAGGGAGGAGTTAGCTGATTATGTCGCCAGTGAGCGCTTTATGCAGCATAGGCCTGAAATTCAGTCACGCAATCAAGTGCTTGGGGGTGTTGTTGAAAAGGCAGTTGTTGATTTCGCCGGGGAACAGACTAAGTTTGCGCAGGATGAAATTACACGGATTCAGGCAATGCCTGAATGGAATAGATTAGGGCTGGACGATAAAAATCGGTTTTCTGCCGAGTTTGATGGGCTAATATTCAAGGCAGGTAAAGATTTGGAAGGCTTGAGGCAATTACTAACCCATCAATATACGGTATCGCAGGAGATCAGGCGAATTGAAACAGAGATTAAGAAGATAGCTTTGGAACAAGATAACAACGTTCATAACGATAACTCTGATGTTGTTATCCGTTCTGTCTCACTACCCGCCGGACACATAACTCTCGCGCAGCTTGATAAACTCGCCACTGTTCTTGAGGGCCTACGCGCCTTAATCGAATCTGGATCAAACGTACAAGTGAATTGGGAATAATCGATGGCTTTCGATAAAACAACGCGGAATAATTTGGCTGGTATGGTTGCAGCGGCCAGACGTTTGCTGGTAGAAGAGTTCACCGCACAATTGCAAAGCATCTACGGCATGCAGCCGGATGGCAAGTGCCTGCCGCTCGAGAAACTACCGCACCTCAGTGATGAGCAATACAAAACCGCAGTCCTGCTGCGTGACAGACTTGAGCACCTCAATGCTTCTGCCTCGAATGTAAAAAACGCTGCTGGAGAGACAATCAATCGTGTTTTGCGTGAACAGGCTTTTACCATACTCAATCGTTTCTGCGCCCTCCGCATGTGTGAAGAGCGTGGTATTGTGCAGGAGTGTATCCGCGCAGGTATTAACTCCAAGGGGTTTCAAATCTATCTTAAGCTCGCTGGCAGCGCTTTGGGTGAGAGGTTCGACCGTTATCGTGTCTTTCTCGAATGTCTTGAGGACGAACTCTCCGTGGATCTTGGGGTACTTTTCGACCGTAATTCCCCGCAAGCTCTTCTCTTTCCTCGCGAAAACTCACTGTTCGCTCTGCTTGACCTTCTGAATGCACCCGCCTTCCAGGACATCTGGTCTGAAGACGAGACCATCGGCTGGATATACCAGTACTATAACGATCCAGATGAACGGAAAAAGATGCGCAAAGCATCTGCGGCCCCGCGTAACTCCCGCGAACTCGCTGTGCGCAACCAGTTCTTTACACCGCGTTACGTCGTCGAGTTCTTGACTGACAATACCCTCGGTCGCATCTGGTATGAAATGACACAAGGGGAAACGCGCTTAAAAGAACAGTGTCGCTATCTTGTCCGTCGCCCCACTGAAGTTTTCCTGGCTGCGGGTGAAGCTGGAACGGAAAAGCCCGAACAGGAGGGCCTCAGCCAGGAAGAGCTCCTGCGGCAGCCAGTTTATATCCCGCACCGACCAATCAAGGACCCTCGCGAGATCCGCATGCTCGATCCTGCCTGCGGATCCATGCACTTCGGCCTCTACGCTTTTGATTTATATGAAGTGATATATGAGGAGTCGTGGGACAACGGCTCCTGCCCTGCATTGCAGAAGGAGTATGCATCCAAGGATGATTTTTTGAAGGATGTTCCCCGCCTTATCATCGAGAACAACATCCATGGTATCGACATCGACCCCCGTGCCGTCCAGATCGCCGGGCTCTCCCTCTGGCTCCGCGCCCAGAAGACTTGGCAGGCCCGTGGTGCCAAGCCCGCCGAACGTCCCCGCGTCCGCCGCTCGAACATCGTCTGTGCCGAACCCATGCCCGGCAGTCCGGAGATGCTGGAAGAGTTCGTCGCCACCCTTGAGCAACCTATGCTTGGCGAACTGGTGAAGACTGTTTTCGACAAAATGAAACTCGCCGGAGAGGCTGGCTCTCTTCTTAAAATTGAGGAGGAAATCCGTACCGCCATCGACACTGCCCGTACGGAGTGGGTCAAGCAGCAGAACGATTTGTTCACTCGCACGGGCAAGGACAGTTCGCAAGAGGAGTTTTTTGATACCGCCGAGCAACAGGTCATCGACGCCCTCCGCGCCTATGCCGAGCAAGCCGACGCTGAGTCCTATCAGCGGCGCCTCTTTGCCGATGATGCCGCACGTGGCTTTGCATTCATCGACCTCTGCCGCAAACGCTACGACGCTGTCGTGATGAATCCGCCGTTCGGGGAACCTGCCATGAATACTGTAGGCTACATGAAATCTACCTATCCTGAAGCGTTTATTGATGTTCTTGCCGCCTTTCTAGAACGAACTCGCAGTGTTTGTGAGATTGGGAAGGTAGGCGCGATTACTTCTCGTGCTTGTTTATACACTAAAACTTTGAGCAATTGGCGGCAAAACTCGTTTTTGCCGTCTGTCGAACATGTTGCAGACCTCGGAGGCGGGATCCTCGATGGCGCGATGGTTTTTGCATGTGCATCGACATTCACAAACCCGTTTTCGCCTTCATGTGTATGTACAGCATTCGACCTTCGTCGATCCACTGAACCTGGACCAACTCTACTTGAGCACATCGGTGCCGTCTTACAAAGCGAAAACAACGACTTAACCTATCATCAGGTACGTTCTCGATTGAAAGAGATCAGCAACGCTCGATTCCTCTATAACATTCCAGCTGCATTCTGGGAATGGTCGCAAAAGTCAAAGACTTTTACCGATTTAGGGGGATCTGCAAGAGCAGGAAGTACAACCTACGATGACTTTCGTTTTCTGCGACTGGCTTGGGAAGTTTCGCCCGAAGATTTGGGTTGGACGAACACTTGGGTTTTCTTCTCGAAGGGTGGCTACTTTGAGACTTACTACAACGACATCCATTTAGTAGTCAACTGGGAGAAGGATGGCAAAGAAGTCGGAGAGTATAACCGTATCGGATATGGCACAAATGCACAGAGCCGAAGGGCTTCCACATACTATCGACGAACCGGAATCACATACCCTCGCCGGACGGTAAAGGGTTTCTCCCCGAGAAATCTGCCCAAAGGTTGCATCTTCGCAGACAAAGGCCCAGTAATCTTCTCGCCCGTGGGATCGGATGATTCGTTTTCTTTGGCTTATTGGAACGCAGCGCCAGTAAGAGCCCTAATTCACCTGCAAATTCAGGCGGGATCATTCGAAACGGGTGTAATCAATTCGATTCCATGGGCATCGTCTTCAAATATAACTTCCGAGATTGGAGGGCTTGCAGAAAAGATTTGGAAAACTAAAGCGTCTGTTTACGCAAAAGAGGAGACAGATCGAATTTTTCAACCTCTGCCATATTGCGCATTTGATTGCTTGCAGGATGTTCTGGTATACCTATACGAACTTTTCTCTTCTTCCAGTGCCCGGTCAGTTACTCTCAATTCGCAGATTTCAACCTTAGTTTCGACCGAGTATTCATTACCCGAGATTGACCTTGAAGCGTTCGAAATCTCGGAAGACGACCATCGACTCGAAGAGCATACTGACCTCATTAGACCGGGCTCAGTGGCGGAGTTGGGCTGCAGTTTTTTGCTCGGCAGCGCCTTCGGCCGTTGGGACATTCGCTATGCCACCGGCGAACGCCAGCCGCCCGAGTTGCCCGATCCCTTTGACCCGCTGCCGGTCTGCCCGCCCGGCATGCTTCAGAACACCGAGGGTTTGCCAGCTGAGCCGCAGGACGTACCAGCTGATTACCCGCTGCGCATTTCCTGGCTCGGTATCCTGGTGGACGACGAGAATCACCCCGAGGACATCGTCGTCCGTGTACGCGCAGCCATCGAGGTGATTTGGAAGGATCGCGCTGAAGCCATCGAGCAGGAGGCCTGCGAGATCCTCGGTGTGAAGACCTTACGTGACTATTTCCGCCGGCCCGCCTCCTTCTTCGCCGACCATCTTAAGCGTTACAGTAAGAGTCGCCGGAAAGCTCCTATCTATTGGCCGCTCTCTACGGAATCAGGTTCATATACGCTATGGATCTACTATCACCGTTTGAGTGGGCAGACGCTATATTCGTGTATTAATGATTTTGTGGGACCAAAAATAAGAGTGATTTCACGTGAGGTTGAGCAACTGCAATCAGAACTTGCAGAAGGCGGAACAATCCAGCAGCGTGATGAGTTGGAAAAGCTCCTCAGTTTCCGCGATGAACTTGATGTTTTGCGTGCTGAGTTGCTCAGAGTTGCCGAAATACCCTTTAATCCGGATCTAAACGATGGCGTGATTATAAATGCTGCTCCATTATGGAAGCTGTTCCTCCACAAGCCGTGGCAGAAAGCGTGTAAGGAGTGTTGGGATAAACTGGAGGCAGGTGACTACGATTGGGCGCATCTGGCATATAATATCTGGCCAGACCGTGTGCGCGAGAAATGCCGGATCGACAAGTCGTTGGCCATCGCTCATAACCTTGAATCCGTTTATCAATAGATGGCTGTTGATGGATCTTTTAACCAAGTAATTTTATTAAGGAAAACCCTATGAGTATAGTTGCAGTTATCACCGGTGACGTGAATGCTTCCGAAAGAATGGGGCAGGCGCATAAAAAACGTCTAGAACAAGTTTTATCCTCCTCTTTTCAGGATATGGTTGTGGCATTAGATAAATGTCAGATAGATCATTTCACATGTTTTAGAGGAGATGCCTGGCAGTTTGTTGTCAAAACTCCGGCGAAAGCGGTTGATGCCGCTTTGTTTTTCAGGGCTTCTTTATTGGTTCAGAGTCAGGAGGAGTTCGGGAAGAAGCAACATACGTCTGTTGCCATCGGTTTTGGTGAGGTTGATTTTTTTCCTGATGATATATCTGCCGCTGGTGGTGGCGATGCTTATAGATTATCTGGGCACAAACTTGACAAACTTCGTAAACGCATGCCGGGTATGGGGGTCTCAGGTTTGGGTAAAAAAGATGTTGGTATTGATGCTGTTTTGGGTGTCTTAGATGCTCTTGTCCGACAATGGACTGCATTGCAGGCAAAGGCAGTCTGTTTGGCGCTTAAAGGGCTCTTACAGGAGGAGATTGCAAAGGAATGGGAGCCTAGGCCTATTACCCAACAGGCAGTCCAGAAGCACCTCTATGCAGCTGGGTGGCCAGGAATAGAGCCTGCTTTGGAATGGGTTTATACAACCTTAAAAGGTTGTATTTTGGATAACAACCTTGCGGGGTTGTAAAGGAGGTTGTGTTGAGTATAGCCGTTTTAATTCTTGCTTTGCTGGCAGGGCACTTCTTTGGTGATTTTATCCTTCAAAGTGATAGTTTGGCTGAGAAGAAAGCCAAATCAATAATTTGGAAAATGATACATGTAATTGGGGTTTCTTTAGCAACGTGGATACTTTTGGGTTCCTGGAGCGCCTGGCCGATTGTAACTGTGGTTTTTGTTCTCCACCTGTTAGTTGACAGCATTAAATGCTGTATAGCTCAAAAAAAATTAAGCTACTTGAACGACACGATTTTATTTATTGGAGATCAAATTATTCACATAGGCGCGATCATACTTTTATGGCTGTCCATTAAGGGTGGTTGGGGGTACATGACTTTGCCGGTAAACTACTGGGCTAAAGCTTACGGATTGGCCTATTCTAAATCGTTAGTGCTTATCTCAGGATTTGCAGTTGGCATTTATGGGGTGAGTGTATTGCTTAAGTCTCAGATGTCTTCGTTTGCGATGCATTTGCCGAAAAAGAATCCTCCTGGAATACCGGATGGAGGTCGAACTATCGGCATACTTGAAAGAGTCTTTGTTCTTCTCTTTGTTTTGGTTGGAAAGCCTGAGGCCGTTGGTTTTGTTATTGCCGCTAAATCAGTTTTTAGGATTGGTGACCTTACAAAGCATACCGACAGGAAGTTTGCGGAGTACATTATGATCGGTACTCTCCGCAGTTTCGCGTAATTGCAATCTTCACGAATATTGCGCTTTAAATTACAAGTCATATTTTTAAAAGGGATCTTATCCATTCGCGGAGATTCGCGGGCAAAAAAAATAAGAAATCGAATGATAGTAGCACGCTGAAGCGTGAACAACAAACGGCTGCTGCTTAAGGTTTGTTGTTCAGCCTTTAGGCTGCTCCAAAACAGACTTGGGAAGTTACGGTATAAGTGACAACGGAGTATTATTTACAGAGCTTAGGCAGAAACAATTTTGCCCTTTCATCCATTTCTCCCGCGCTCGCGCACTGAGTACTCGCTTTGCTCCTCTGCGGCCAGCAGCCTTGTGTCCGGATGATCCAGCCTTTCCTTTATAGACCGCATGACTTGGTCGGACGCTTTGATTTCACACTCCCACACCACAATCACATTCCATCCGAGGGATTTCTCACTTAAACCTCTTTGTTTATAAATAATTAGTAAATGTGGTTGCCATGAACACACATTTCGAGTATCTTTATCGTAACGCTGGCACTTAAAAATGATTTAATGATTCTGTGATTTCACACAAAGCCGGGATATTGAGCCATATTTACGTGAACATCAATTCGTTTGGAATTGGTTTGAGGTGATGGGGCGAAAAAGGTTGTGTTGATTTGCTCAGTTACATCGGTAGTTTTCTTTGCCACTGAGGCACAGAGTTAAAGAGATCGATCACCAACAAAAATATTTTAATCTTTAAAATTATTTTAATCTCGCAAGCCAAAGGTTTGTGTATGCGCGACGAGTATTACAGGTATATCAGAGAGAATAGTGTGGAGGGGAGTGGGACGGCTCACTCCTACGTGCGTGCTTTGGAGATGTTAGGTTCGATTCTGAAAAGTCGGACAACAACGTTTGTTCAATACTCTGATATATGGTCAATACAATCACCGGAAATAATATCGCAGCTATATGGTTTTGTCCTTATTGAACAACGCAAAAAAGCATCTGGAATTTTCGGTGGGCATGAACCTTCAAGTTATTGGAAGCAGGGATTTTATTCAGCGGCATTAGGCAGCTATCAAGCCTTTTTGGGCGCATACAAGTACATTCAACAGCACGAAGAGCTCTTGTGGAAGATTTATAAAGAGACAAAGAACCGTATGAACCCCGCCAATGGAATCTGTCTCTCCGCAACCTATGATGCCGCCTTTGATCGCCACCTGATCTCTTTTGATGACAATTACCGTCTGATCCTCAGCCCGTCTTTGAAAGACCACTACACCAATAGAGCTTTTAAAGAGCATTTTTTAGCGGTTGAAGGGCGCAAAATCAAGATGCCTGTGCGTTCCCTTCCAGACCATAAATTGTTGGGACAGCACCGAGGGAGGATGGGTGTGTGATTCTGTTTACATTCGCCTAATTTAAGAGTAACATGTAGCATTAAGTTTTGGTTGGTTGCTTAAGTTTGTGGGGATTGCTTTGATGTATGGTTTTTTTGCTGCACAACGTCCAAAGGGCAAAAAACTAGCATTCCATTGGGAGTTTCCAGGAGGACAAGTTGAGCCAAATGAGGATACCCAAAAGGCGTTACACAGGGAAATAGAAGAGGAACTGACTTGGAGTGTCGATCAATTACAGCGATTGCCGGATTCGGTACATGAATATGATTTTAGGGTGATTTGCTTAATACCTTTTCTTTGTCGGTGTTTGGAGCGGTCAAAATTTATTTTAACTGAACATATGGATTCTTGTTGGGTTGCGCTATCTGTGTGACGCGATTTGCTGTGGGCTCCGGCTGATATTCCAGTTATAAGTCATCTATTAGAGAAGGTTATTGTCGTATGAGCAGTTTAGCAATTGGTATATATGAAAAGGTGTTAGATGAGGAATTACAGGAATTGCTTGACCAGCATCCAGAATTTAAAGCAATTCTTAGAAAAATTGATGATGAAGAAGCGCCGCAGGTTTATGCTCAGTTTATTGGAAATCTTTTCAGAAAAGCCCTTCACATTGCAAAGAAAGATGATCGGATATCCATTGTTAACAGAGTGCTTGAAATATTGGCGGCTACTGATGGTTTAGACTATGTAAAACGCCATCAACTGCTCGCTTCTAATAACAATCTGCTTACTGAAGTACGGCAAACAAAAAAGGCGCATGTTCGTCCTGCAACACCTCTTTCAACTAGTGCATTGCTTACGGGTCAAGGTATAGATCCGCCTCTTGAACATGAGCTTCGTGCGGAGATGATGACTGCCGATAAGGTAGACATACTAATTTCCTTTATAAAATGGTCAGGGTTACGTTTGCTTATGCCTGCATTTGAACGTTTAGAAAAAGATAAAATACCTGTTCGTATCATTTCAACAAGTTACATGGGCGCAAGCGATCCAGCGGCGCTGGAGTGGTTATCTAAACAGAGTAATATAAGTGTTAAAGTTTCATATGATACCGGCGGAACTAGATTACATGCCAAGGCCTATCATTTTGTAAGAAACAGCGGTTATTCTACGGCTTACATTGGTTCGGCGAATATGTCACACACAGCTATGACTCAGGGTCTAGAGTGGACTGTTAAAGTAACGGCACAGGATATGCCGCACATATTGAATCGTTTCGGAGCTGATTTTTCGTCATATTGGGAATGTCCGGAGTTTGAGGATTTTTCTGAAATTCATTTTTTTAAATTCAGAAAAGCGATAAACGATTTTAAACAACGAGCTATCAATAGTCCCGTTTTCTTTGCGGAAATAACACCGAGGCCATTTCAGGAAAGGATTTTAGATGCTTTATCTGCAGCCCGTCAAAATGGTTCAATGAGAAACCTTGTTGTAGCTGCAACTGGTACCGGAAAAACAGTTATTTCTGCTTTGGATTACAAAAGGTTTTCTCAAGATCATGGAACCCGCAAACGATTACTTTTTGTTGTTCATAGAAAAGAAATTTTGGAGCAAGCTTTAGCTTGTTTTAGAACAGTATTGCGGGATCAGAATTTTGGTGAACTTCTTGTTGATGGAAAAGAGCCTGTAGATTGGGAACATGTTTTCGCTTCTGTGCAAAGCTTAAATTCCATAAAACCTTGGGGGAATTTAGGTAAAGAGCATTTTAGGTTTGTTGTTGTAGATGAGGCTCATCATGGCGCCGCATCCAGCTATCGTCCGATATTTGACCACTTGCAGCCAGAAATATTACTTGGTTTGACTGCTACGCCAGAGCGGATGGATGGTTCTCAAATCCTTCCTGATTTTGGAGGGCATTTTGCCGCAGAGATTAGACTACCGGAAGCGTTAGAAGAGAAGCTTCTTTGTCCGTTTCATTATTTTGGTGTTTCCGATAATATTGATTTAGATGATGAACGTTTTTGGCGGAACGGTAAATACAATGAATCAGAGCTTACAAACATTTATACAGGAGATGATGTTCGCGCCAAACAACGTGTTGATTTGATTTTACAGTCGCTCGGCAAATACCAGCCTGATTTGACAAATACAAGAGCTATTGGGTTTTGTGCTGGCATCCAACATGCTCACTATATGGCTGATCATTTTAACAAGGCAAGCATACCCTCCGGGGTTTTATTGGGTAATACACCTCAAGGTGTTCGCTCCCAACGGTTGCAGGCATTTCGCGAAGGGCATCTTAAGTTTTTATTCGCAGTTGATGTTCTAAGTGAGGGAGTTGACGTTCCGGAAATTAACATGGTGTTGTTTCTTAGACCGACTGAAAGTTTAACAGTTTTTTTACAACAGCTTGGCAGAGGATTACGACATGCTCCCGATAAAGATTGTTTAACAGTTTTAGATTTTGTTGGACAAACACATCGAAAATATCGATTGGATACCAAGTTTACAGCACTGTTAGCAAGGTCTAGGCTGAGAATTGATCTCGAAATAGAAAATGATTTTCCAAACTTACCGTCAGGATGTAGTATTATTCTTGAGCGTATTGCTCGTGAAAAAATCTTGAGGAAAATTAAATTAGTGTTGAATGATTTGAACAATTTCATCCCAGAAAGTATTAAGACTTGGGACAATCACTCAACTCAACCTTTAACATTTACTAATTTTATTGATCAGACAGGATTATCGCCATTTGATGTTTTGCGTAAAAAGACCTGGACTGAATGGAAGTCCATTGCAAATGGAAAGCCAATGCCAGATGATCCTCATTTAAAAATGGCACGAAATACATTATTGCGAATTGCAACAAGATCTGATCCAGGGCATTTGAAATTAATCGAAGATATGGCAAAGGGTGATCAAGTATATGAAGCTTTAGAAAAGTATGGTGAGGCAAAAAGTGCAGCTGTGCATTATCTATTGTGGGGTCAGAAAGGCGCGAAAGTTGGAGTAAGCAGTTTTAAGCAGTCTGTTGATAAGTGGAAAGAAAATACAAGTGCTGTTTATGACGCCGCAGAAATTGCACAATGGAGGAAAAATAACCAGCCGTATCCTTATGCTGACATTGATTTAAGTTTCCCGTGTGATCTGATGTTGCATGCTTCCTATGGGTCTAATGAAATTAAAGCAGCACTCGGACTGAATAGTATTGAGAAATTGGGAGCTACTGGTGTAGGCGTTTTTCATAATCAAGATCTGAAGGTTTACGCTCATATTGTTACGTTTCGAAAAGTTGAACAGGATTTTTCTCCCACAACTTTATATAAAGACTATCCTATTAGCCGAAAACGGTTGCATTGGGAAAGTCAATCAACCACTACGCAAATAACAACAACTGGTCAAAACTACATTAATTTTGAGGAACGTGGTTACACAATTTTATTTTTTACGCGCGTTGAAAAAGAAATAGAAGGGGTAACTGCCCCATTTATATACTTAGGGCCTGCTTCAAAATTGATCTCGTACGAAGGTAATCGTCCTATAAGCATGGTCTGGGAACTAGCTTATCCAATGCCAGCGGCGTTATTCGAGGAGGCGAAAACTTAGAAATCTGTATTGGGAACATATCTCAATGTTTGGTGTTTGGTTTATATGAAAGATTATGAAATACAAATGTCCAGAGTGTGGGAAGAAGATCGAGATCTCTGATCAAGAGATCCTGCAATATATTGAGCGCTCCCAGACTATGAGGGGTGAGGTCGCCTCTTTGCTTGGCAAGCTTACCGGTGGTAAAACCAAGCTTGATGCTGAGGGCCGTCGGCAGCGTGCACTGAAAGCGGCCCAGGCGCGTGAAGCTAAACGTAATGCATCAAAATCTGAGGATTAATATTTGTAAACTGCAAAGCCGGCATTGACCAGTTTTTAGGCTCAGGAAAATATGAACCATTCGTTCCTTATGAAGAACCGCCATCGGCATTGAAAGAGGGTGTTATTTATGACGGTGAGAATGGCATGCTTGTCTGCTGCAAGTGCGCCGGGGTCAGGGCATGGAGCGGCTATGACAGCTTGGGCAATCCGCTGGTGGCTGTCACCAATGCGCACGTGAAGGAGTACAGGAAAATGTTCGGTGAGAATATGCGCTGTGAAAAGGGGTGTACCGAGTGGAGAAGTTCTAGAGTTCTAAAGTAGCTGGCCGCCGCCTGTCTGCGTGCGACGCACAGGCAGGCAACCAAAAGAGTTGTGTGTGATGTGCGGGAGGTCGTCGCCCTCCCTGAACAGTTTGTGATTAGAAGCCCCCTGCTACAGCGACAAACGCTGTGCGTTTGGGGGAACAAAAATCTACCAGGCTGCAACAGATTTTTCTACCCCTCTGTTTTTCTACCCCAAAAAAAACCTAGCGTACCCTCTTTGCCCCTCAGTGTCTCAGTGGCAAAACATTGGTTGCCTGCCTGCGCGTTGCACGCAGACAGGCGGCTATGCTGCGCTAGGTTCCTTGTGGTTTCAAAAAACGCTATCAACATTTTTTACTTCAAAAACAACGCTGCCCGGATTTTTCTTCCCTCAAAATCTTCCTTCCGCCAAGGCGCGCTGTGGCACGGTGGAAGCAGCCCTATATCTCTCGGTGCGCCTTTCACAAACCCTTGGCACATTTGTGCCTGCGGTTTGATTGGTAAACTTCAGTAGTTAACAGGGCTTTTATTGATAGTGGATAAAGGGATATTTATGTCGAAGATCTTGTCGCGAACTCCTTTTACCCCCATCTTCTCTAAGCGGGCTGAGTGCATCTTCAAGTAGGATGCAGCAGAGCTCCCTTTATACTCATTTGACATACACTGATCGGGTGCGCGGGCCGTCAAACTCACAGAGGTAGATCCCCTGCCAGCGGCCCAGCCGCAGTGCGCCCCACTCAACAATCAGAGTTAGCGTGGAGCCGATCATTGAGGCTTTGATGTGCGCGGCGGAGTTGCCTTCTTTGTGTAAATAAAAGGGCTGCCGCCAAGGTACCAACTCATCCAGCTGTTTGAGCACATCATGCGTCACATGTGGATCGGTGTTTTCATTGATGGTCAAGCCACAGGTGGTGTGTGGCGTGAAAATGGTCACAATGCCATCTTCAACTCCCATCTCGGCCAGCACCTCCGCAACATTGCGGGTGATATCGACCATCTGTGCGTGCGCACTGGTTTCGACAGTAATTGTTTTCATGTTTGAGCCCTCCGTATTACTATCACTCGTTTTCTTAATCCCGCAGACCATACTTGCGGACAAGCCGCTGCAGGTAGGCCCGTTCAATGCCAGCCTCTCTGGCGGAACGGGAGATGTTGTCCTTGTTGCGTTCGAGCAAATCTTTCAAATAGGTTCGCTCAAAATCCTCGATCAACTCGCTCTTGGCATCTTTAAACGGTTTATCGGTTTCAAAATTGATCTCTGGCTCGCTGATAATCGAGGACAAGCCGGCGCGCAGGCGGCCCAAGCTCAAGAAGGCGCTCAGATCCACTGGCCGCCGCTCGCTGTAAAACGCCAGCTCAATCAGATTGCGCAGTTCGCGCACATTGCCCGGCCACTCATGCCGCTTGAGAATGTCCATGGCCCGGTCAAAATCAGCGACTTGCTCCACTGCGCCTTCGCCGTGCAGATCAGTTAAGAAATGTTTGACCAGCAACGGCACGTCATCACGGCGGTGACGCAGAGCGGGCAGCTCCAGATGCACAACCGAGAGGCGGTAGAAGAGATCTTCACGGAAGCGATTCTCATTCACCTCGGTGGCCAGATTGCGGTTGGTGGCACTGATAATACGTACGTTGATCTTGCGCACTTTGTTGCAACCCACCCGACGGATTTCGCGTTTTTCAAGCACCCGCAGCAGCTTGGGCTGCAAGTCCGGTGAGAGATCGCCGATTTCATCCAGAAAGACAGTTCCGCCGTCGGCCAGCTCAAAAGCGCCCTGGCGATCAGCATTGGCACTGGTGAAGGAGCCTTTAACATGACCAAAAAGTTCACTTTCAATCAGCTCTTTAGAGATGGCCGCGCAATCAATCACAATAAACTGTTTATCACGGCGACTGGAGTGATTATGAATCTCCTCAGCCAGAATCTCTTTGCCCGTACCGGTCTCGCCGGTGATCATGATGGTCGCATCGGTCGGGGAGTAGGTTTCAGCCAGATAGAAGATCCGGCGCATGGGCACCGAGCGTCCGAGCATCTGACCAAAGGCCTCATTGCGCGAGAGCGGTATATCGCTGGAGTCCTGCAAAGGACAGAAGATGATACGCACCTTACCGATTTTGATCTCAGAGCCTGGGGCCAGATGGGCGGATTCCACCCTGACACCCTGAACCTGTGTTCCGTTGGTGCTGCGCAAATCCTTGATCTGATAGCCGCTCTCATCCACCACAATCTCGCAGTGGCACTTGGAGACAGTTGAGTCATCAATCCTCAGATCGTTGTGGGTGCCGGAACCGATCGTGAAAACATCACGGTTGACAAAAAATTCGCGCCCTTGCAGCGCTCCGCTGATAACCAGAAGCTTTGTTTTCCGGACCCGCAGACACTGCTGATTGTCGCTGTCGGTGATGACCAGCGTCCCATCGCTTGCACTACTTGTTGTATCGTTCTTTTTCATAACAGCACTTAGATTTTTTTTACAGTTGACTCCGGCAAATACCAAGTTCACGCATTGATATGTGTTCACTATAACGCATGCGTACGGGTGTATGCAATTGTAATCTTAAAAAATGCGTTTTTTTGATAGAAAACAGAGGGGTAAAAAAATATGTTGCAGCAGCTCAAGCGGCGATCTTAATCGGGCAGGGGCAGCTCTACAGGGAGGTCGGACTTATCAGGCTGCTCCCAACCGGAACTGACATGACGTTGACTCTTCCGTTGAACGAGGAAGGAATGTTTTTGGCTGGCGAGCGCCCGATCTTTGCCCTCCGCTATAAGTAACGTGCGTCAATAAAACAGGCGGAGATTTTCTTCACAACAGATCATCTGGCAGTATTGTCGGACAAGAGCTACTCGCAGTTCCCTGTAATCGGCGATAGCCAATAAAGCTTTCAAATTAACCTTGTTTTCATTTGACCGCACAAGGCTAAACTGCTTTAATTATAACCAACGCGAAAATGAATGATAGTAGTACGCATTGGTTAGCGTTCAGCAACCAGAAGGAAAAAAATATGTTAAAACTTCGTTATTTCACAACCGTCATTGCTCTGGCTGTCGCAACAGCTTGGGCTGAGGTCAAACTGCCTTCGATTTTCAGCTCCCATATGGTTCTGCAGCAGGGCCAGAGTATCCCTGTTTGGGGCTGGGCTGAGGCAGGCGAACAAGTCACGGTCAGCTTTGCAGGACAAACGGTTCAGACAACCGCTGACAAGGCTGGTCTCTGGCGGCTGGAACTCAAAGCGCTGACCGCCTCGGCTCAACCAGCTGTGCTGACTGTTAAAGGCTCAAACACCATCACCATTGATGATGTGTTAGTCGGCGAAGTCTGGTTCTGCTCCGGCCAATCCAACATGGAGTGGAGCATGAGCCGGATTGCGAATGCTAAGGATGAGATCCCCAAGGCCGACAACCCCCTGATACGGCACTTCAAAGCCGATAAAAAAGCCAGCGCGCTGCCGCTGGATAATGTGCCCAGTCAGTGGGTGCTGACCACACCGGCAACCATCCCCGGCCACTCCGCAGTTGCCTACATGTTTGGCCGCCGCCTTCACCAGGCGTTGAACGTCCCGGTTGGACTGATCAACAGCTCCTGGGGCGGAACCAGGATTGAGCCATGGACCCCTGCCAGCGGGTTTGAAGGGATTCCCGCTCTGGCTGATATCAAAAAAATGGTCGACACCGCCAATCCAACGACTGAGTTGCACAAAAAGACCTTGAATGCCTACCTCATCGAACTTGATAACTGGAAGGCAGCGGCCACCCTCAGCAGCCAGGAGGGGAGAGTGCTGCCACCCCCTCCCGCATTCCCGCCGCACCTGATCTTGCCGAGTGGTCATCAACAGCCCACCGTGCTCTATAACGCCATGGTAGCCGGTCTGGTGCCCTATGCAATCAAAGGCGCCATCTGGTATCAGGGTGAATCCAACCGCGGCGAGGGCATGCTCTATCTGGAAAAGACCAAAGCCCTGGTTGAAGGGTGGCGCAAAGAGTGGGGTCTTCCCAATCTGCCGTATTATATGGTGCAGCTTGCGCCCTATAAATATGGTGGCAGTGAGACCGCCCTGCCCGAGATCTGGGAGGCACAGAGCGCTGCCGCCAAAGTGATACCGCACGTCGGTTATACGGTTATCAACGATATTGCCACCCTCGGCGACATCCACCCGCCCAACAAGCAGGACGTGGGCCTGCGCTTGGCCAACCAGGCGCTCAACCGCACCTACAATCAAAAAGAGATTGAGTGGTCCGGACCGACCTACAAAGGCTATCAGATTCAGGGTGCCAAGATCCGTGTGGCGTTTGACTTTGCCGGGGGTCTCAAAACTCGCGACGGAAAAGCGCCTGACTGGTTTGAAATCAGCGGCGCGGATTGCAACTTTGTCAAAGCTGATGCGGTGATCGACGGGGAAACGGTTGTCATCTCATCGCCGGAGGTCACTAGCCCGACGGCACTCCGCTTTGCCTGGCATCAACTCGCGGAGCCCAATCTGGTCAACCATCTGGGGTTGCCGACCGGGGCCTTCCGTGACGGTAAAACCATGGAGCTGGATGATGCCAAAACGCTCAAGGAGCTGGCAGGCTTTAAGCCGCTCTATGAGATTGATCTGGCGACAAGTCCCGGATTTGCCGCCAAGCCGCCTGTTTACACCATTGACAACAGCAAAACAATTGGCGAATTCAAGCAGGTCGCCTACCTCCTGCAGCTGCAAGATAAGAGCGGCGCTATTCAATATGTCATGACCGCCATGGATGCCTTCACACCCAACCCCATCGAACTGGCCATTCCCAGGCTAAGCGCGAAAACCCGGCTGCAAACCAAGGTCGCTAATCTGACCGTGCGCTCCAACGTCAAAGGTGTACCGGCGCTAACCCACGACAATGGCGGCTGCATTGAGTTCTGTGCGCTGAACTACGGCACGCCGGCAGCAGCTGGCCTGCCAGGCGGCGATAGCCGTAAGTACGACTTTGACGACACCTTCAGCGATGACGGTGGCTACGGCTGCCTGCAAATTCACTCGTGGAAGGCGCGCACCACCCTCCTGGCCATCAACAACTTTAACGGCGGTGTGCTCGATATTGGCATTGGCAACAACACTAAAGGCGAGCATCCTGACTACACCTTCATGAAGAATGGCGGTGACTACACCACCCGCCGGCTGACCATCTTTGTAAAACATTAAAGCAGCTAGTCGGGCAACCAAATGAGGTTGTGTGTGCGGTAGGTCGTCGCTATCATTCAGAAGTTTGTGGTTAAGAGCCCGCTGCTACAGTAACAAACGCCCCGCGTTGCGGAAAACATTGTCAATCAACTATTTATGACAGCAACTATCTTAATTTCTTGTTTTTGACAGGAGTTGCGAGGGGTGGGTTATTAGTAGCCGATTTGAGAAAGTAATGGGTTAGAGGGTCCTTATCACAATCTTAATCATAATCCTAATCAAGCAGCGTTGTTCAGGGAAGGCCGACAGAGATAAGGATTGGGATTAGGATTGAGATTAAGATGGGCCCACCGACAACATGTTTTTAAGGAGCGACATGTTTGTCTTTCCCGCTGGTAAGTGCCTAACTCCGCGCACTGGGCGCGGAGTTCAGAGGTCGTGCCTTTTGTGCGGTAGCAACGCAGCTCCGATTTCCAATCGGACATGTCCGGTTGGAAGCCGGAGCTACAGAGCTCGGACACGTCTCCGGTTTACGATAGCGGCGACGATGCTGGTGGACGATTCACGCACGATCCCAATCGTCGGTCAACATCGTCGCACACCATCGTCACCCAATGTCGCCCGTAGAGCGGCATACTGCAGCAGGCTCTTGAAAGGCGCGTCCAGGGGTGTAGGGTTGCTTCTCAGAAGCAATTAGCGGACACCGGGCGATTGTTCGTCAAAGGCGCGCCATGGGGTTTCATCATCTTTGTTTGGCTCATCCGTGGGTGTGATTCAATTTAGTTGACGTATTGGCGGCGATGCTGAGCGATTTTTCATTCCTCATACGTCTAAGCCGGGAAACCGGCTGATTTCATTGGTTTTTTTGTAAATCGCACTTTCTTTTTTAGTA
>JAQUCE010000134.1 GCA_028686345.1 Kiritimatiellia bacterium | reverse complement strand
CAGGTGTGGCGTATTGACCTGGCATCAGGCTCAACCGCAGTGTGGTTGGCTAAAACTGGGACGGGCTATGGGTTGCAGGAGCTACGCGGCCTGGCCTGCGACGCTTCAGGCAACCTGTTCGCGGCGGATCGCACAGGCAATGCAATTCTACGCTTTAACGCGGCGGGTGAGTTGACTGGTTCTGTGACGCACGCCGCGCCCGAGGCGCTGCTTTGGGACGCGGGCACCGAGTCTCTACTGGCCAGTGTCTCTCAGACACCGGAGATCGTTTCGATCAATCCAGCTTCCTGGGCAATTACAAAACTGCAGCAAAATCTGGTAGGAAGCCAGCGCTTCCGCGGCTTAGCTAAGGTTAACAGCAGACTCTTTTTTACCAGCGACGCATTGAATCGCCTCAACCAACAGGAGAGTTTAGCGACCTACACAGCGGCGGATATTCGGCTGAGCGCACCTGGTCACCTTCTTTTGCTGCCGGATGGCGCGGCGGTCTATCCTGACGCGGCGCTCGGCACACTGCTGATTTTCAGATAATAATTATGAAACAAAAGTTCTTAACAGCTTTATGGTTATCTTTAGCACTGGCCTTAGCAGGATCATCCGCAGCCGATGATTCCAATGTCAAGGTGCTTGAATTTGACACTGCCGAGAAAGTCAAAGTCGCATTTGGCGGCAGCCAGCCCTGCTCACTGTCATTTCACTTCCAGATTGAGCGCTATCCCGATCTCTCCGCCGGAGAGTGGAGCGATGTTTCGCCAATGACCTTGTTCAAAATGGAGGGTGAATCGGGTGATGACCATATGCTGTTTCTGCGTCTTATTCAGGAGAGGGTGACATTAACCTACTTCAAGCCGGAGAGCCGGAACAGCTTTACTGTTGCAGCTGATGTTCCGGTTCCAACCGGTGTTTGGACGCATGTTGTTCTGGCCGTCTCTGATGATGAGCTGCGCCTCTATGTCAATGGCGAGCTGCTTGGCTTTCGTTGGCATGGCCGGCGTCTGCCAAAATACACCGTGATACAGGTCGGGGCGGATGGCAGCGGAGGCAGGCGTGGGCTGCTGGGGAGCATTAAGGATGGTTTCAGCCTTTATAACCGCGCGCTCTCCGATACAGAGGTTCTGAAAATTTATCAGGAGAGCACATTGCCTGAGATTCAGAGGCAGGCGGAGCAGCATCGCAAAGCGTATGAAAGCAAAAAAAGGACAGCGGTGAAGAGCGCATACCGCGCTTTAAAAGTTGCACAAGGCGAGTTGCATCCTTTGATTGACCAGCTGGGAACCCGCGCGACCGCGGTTGGCTGGCACGATACGGACGGCAGGGATTTGCTGATGCTGGGCAGCGGCGCGTTTGGCTCACGGCTGGCATTATACAAATTCAAAGAGATGGATGCCGGCCTGCCGGTTTATGATCATGGCACCACCCTGACCTCTCTGCCGCGGGCATACTATCAAGCATACCGAAACAAGCAAGGCACCTTTGATCTTTTTGCAAACGGCAAGGCAACCTGCTTTGGCCATCAGTCGCTGGTCCAATATGTCAATCAAGGCAGTCCCGGCACCCCTGAATTTAAAATGCGCCAGATCCGGTTTAACGGAAAGGTCATGGCAGCATCGCTGCAGGGAGTCGCCTCATGGAGCTTGGCTGACGTGAACGACGATGGCGTTGTGGATTTTCTTTATGTCAAATATCTCTCCCGCGGCGGAGATATGTCATTTCCGTTTGAAGGCAACCCCTGGACTGGCAAAGAGGTGCGTTATGCCGGCTCAGGGCGCGGCTATGATATCCGCGGCAACTGGCTCGGCTCTCAAACCATTGCAGAGTATCACTGGGTGCCGGGCGAACTGAATAAAGAGGGCGAGCTTAATTTCGGTGAGTCGCGCCAGATCCTGACCGAGGTTGAGGGCTTCCCCCTGCTCTGGAAAACCATTAAGAGCAACAGGGCCACCAATGTTTTAAAGTTGAATGGCCGAACCTGGCTGCTGACAACCGGAAATGTTGATGAGATCATGGCCGTCGAAATTTTTCATCGCGCTGGCCAGATTTATAGCGGCGGAGCTAAACCGCTCCTGAAGAGCGGGTATGTTATGCCGCATGCATATCTGCCCGGCGACCTCATAACTGTAGATCTGGATGGCGATGGATATCAAGAGATCCTGGCTGATGGTCCGCATGGCGCGCTAGCAGTGATGCGCGGCAGGGAGGTCGGTGAGTTTGAGGCAATTGGTTTAGCGCAGACACGCGCTGGCTATCTCGCTGGAGAGACGCTGACCTCCCCTTGTCGCTACGACTGGGATGAGGATGGCACCCTTGACCTGCTGACCGGTGATGCCTCAGGCCACGTGCTCCTCTGGCAGGGCACAGCAGATCCCTGGAGCTACCACTCGGCTGTGGCGTTCACCGTCAATGGAATTGCCTACCAACCAGTTGCCGGTATGACCGGCTCAATTCAGGGGCCCAATGAAAAACGCTGGGGATACACCAAGGTGGTGGCTGGTCTGTGGAATGGCAAAAAAGCGCTGGTGGTTAATGATATCACCGGCGAGATAATGCTTTTCTATCCAGCCCGGGGAGCCGCTGCCCTGCAACCGCCAATACCCTTCACCCAGGCGGGGAGAGCTTTTAAGGTTGCCTGGCGCAGCCGACCGGATATAGTAAATGCAAGCTCAGGTTTTGCCGGTGTGCCGCACGATTCGCTGCTCATCCAGGACTGGAATGGCGACCTGTCAGTTGCAATCCCCGAGGCCCCCGGCTCCACGAATATTGAGCGGGTCGAGAAACTGCGCTACCACGATGGAGCGACCATTCGTCTGTGCGGCCCGGCCGGCCTTTGGGGACGTGGCGCAATCTCGCTGGTCGACTGGGACGGCGACGGCAATCTCGATCTGATTTTCGGCACCAACCTCTCGTGCCACCAGTTCTTCAGCGAAAAAAAGAAGGGCAAGGGAGCCGTGCCCTTTCTGATCCGCAATCTTGGAACCAACGCGAAACCCAGCTTCGCACATCCGCAGCCGTTCGCTTTGAAAAGCGGGGTGGAGTTGCAATTTGGTGTGCATAACGCCACACCCTGGATCACGGATTTGAATGGTGACGGCAAACTCGATCTCCTGATCGGCGCCGAGGATGGCAAGGTCTACGGATTTCTGAACGGGGAGCTTATAATTGAAGAGTGAGAGGTAAACCCGACCCTTGAAAACACGATTCAACAGCCACAGAGAGAAACAAGGACAAGGAGGAGAGAATGAAGCAAAAACTGATAAAAAGAGTCGGCACTTTAATTACGCTGTTTATATTGGCGGTTCTACCGTTGCGTGCGGCTACCAATACTGTGCTGCAACTTTACGCCAACAACATACTCAAGATCACGGTTGAAGATGGCGTATGGAGTAACCAAGAAGTATTTGCCACCAAGGTCAGCTCTGCCTTAAAGGGACTTGCCAGTGATGGCCGTCGTGTCTTTGTCGGTGAATTGGGCGGCGCCTCTACGGCGATCCGCGAGTTCGATCTGGAGGGTAACCTCATACGAACTCTTGCCTATGTGGGTGAGAGCATTGAGTATATGAGTATCTCGTGGGATGGAAAATGGGTTTATACGAATCTAGCTCCAAATTATGGTGGCGCGACAACCAATGCCGTGGTACATCGCTACAATGCCACCACCGGTGAAGGTGGTCTCTTTATTCCGAATACCGGCACCAATGAACTTGGTGAAGTCCTGTGGAAATTCCAGATCCATCGCGGCGTGACCGAAGATGAGTTTGGAAATCTATGGGTTTCCGAAAGGAGCACTGGCACCCTATATAAGTTTAATGCAACGGATGGCTCTTATCTTGGCAAAATAACATCTGTTGGCGGTATCCAGGGACTGTACTATCACTCGGCTGACAAAAAAATCTATTGTACCACGAGTGGCAGTAACACCTATATTGTTGATATCATCAATAACACGAGCCTTGGCAAGCCGATTACAGGTACGAATACACGCTTGGCGATCACCAATATTGATGGCGTTTTTTACAGCTCTGATTTCACCGGTGGTGATGTTTTTGCCTATGATTTTGAGAATCTGACTGCAACAACCGCCTATCAGTTTGGAATAACAAAGGCCTGCGAACTGATAACACTACCACGTACTCCCCTGCGCGAAAAGATTGGTGAGCTGCTGATCGCCGAAACAGTCTCTAACCGTGTGATGCGTGTCGCAATTGACACGGGCGGTGGGTGTAGTTTAGAGGGGCGACTCTTTGCCGGTGATAATGACGTAACTTATGACAACACCCCCTTGCGCCAGCCACGCGGTCTGGCGGCTTACAGCAACTACGTCTATGTCGCCGAAGGTGTGGCCGGCGGGCGTATCCTGAAGTTCAGCAAATGGGGAACATTCAAGGGGGTTGCTCTGGACTTCAGCCAGAGCACTTACCCTGGGTGTGTTCCGGCTGCTCTGGCGGTTACACCCGATGGTCAGAGCCTTTACGTGACCGATGCTCACACCATCTTTATTAAAGGTAACGGAACGACATGGAGCAACGTCATGACCAATGGCTACCTGAGTGTCAACTCCTATGGTGCAACCGTTTACAAGGTCAACCATGGCAATCACACAGCTTCGGTTTTTGTGAATGTCAATAACCTGCCGGTCGGCAATGCGCTGATAGAGCCGCGCGGAGTTGCGGTTGACGAGTATGGCAATGTCTACTTCACCTCTTGGTATAACGATCCGACTAAGCTTTACAACGCAAATGGCGGAATATACCACTATAACTCGGCGGGTGTTATGCAGGCTTTTGTTCAAATCGGCAACCCCAGCGCCAGCTATTATGACCCTATCGGAAACTATCATCCTCCTGCAGGCGGCATCTCTGTTGGCGGGCCGGGCATCATAACTGCTGCATATGGGAATCAAGATATTTTCTGGACCGCTGCTGGTGGCAGCATGACCTCTCTGGTAAAACTTTTGGACAACAACCTCGCACACACCTACTTAGATGTTGAGGTGATCAATGGACAGCTCTGGTATACTGATGCTGCGCGCGGTTCAATCTCCCGCCGGAGCGGCGATAACGCAAACATAGTTGAGTTAACAGGGCTGGCAGCACCCACTTACATGGCCTTTGTCGAGATTACAGGGACAGAACCGCCGGCTGAGGGCACTATAATGTTCATAAAATAAGGAGTAAAATGAAAAAATCTATTATACTATGCGCTTTAGTCGCAGGCACAATCAAATGGGGTCTCGCAGAAACCGGCTCGCCGGTGCGGCCCCTGGCGAATGATTTTGTGGTGATCTGCGAATCGCCATCACCGGAGGATATCTACTGCTATACCCCGGGGATTGTGCGTCTTGATAACGGGCGCCTGGTGGCCACCATGGATTTTGGCGGGAAGGGGCTTAAGAAAGGAGAGCCCAGAGGCAGAGTCTTTACATCTGATGATCGCGGCCAAACCTGGCAACTGAGAACCTCGTTTGCCTTTAATCACGCGCGCCCTTTTGTGGCTGGTAAAGCGCTGTATGTCCTAGGGCAGGCAAGCGACTTGAGGGTCATCCGATCCGATGATGGCGGCAACACCTGGGGCGAAGCTGCTGACCTGACAGAGAAACAATATTGGCACCAATCCGCCTGTAATCTCTGCTATGCCAACGGCTGCGTCTATCTGGTCATGGAACGCCGCGTTACGCGGAACATTAAGGCTTGGCCGGTTGGCGAACTGGCACCAGTGCTGATGCGTGGGAGAGTGGATGCCGACCTGACGAAAAAAGAAAATTGGAGCTTTGCCTCGGAGCTCTCTTTCCACGACACCATCCCGAACATAGAAACTGATCCCGCTATCGACTACTTTGGGGTGCCCTTTTATCCGTCGTCCTATCCGAGCGGCTATACCGGGGTTCCGAGACGTAACAGCGCGCCGATCGGCTGGCTGGAGACCAATGTGGTTCAATTTCAAGATCCTGATCACTACTGGTATGACCCGTCCGGCAAAACCTTTCACCTGTGGGCGCGCGCACATACCGGCGGCACCGGCTATGCCGCGGTAGCCAAGGTGGTGGAGAACGAGGACGGCACAATGACGACAATGCTGGAGCAGGTGCCCTCCGGCAAAACCGCCCTGTTTCTGCCATGCCCGGGCGGTCAGATGCGCTTTCATGTGCTCTATGATGAAGCAACCAAGCTCTTCTGGCTGCTGAGTTCACAGGCGACGGACTCCATGACCCGCGCGGATCGTCTGCCGGAGAACCGCTACAATCTGCCCAACAACGAACGCCATCGTCTGCAACTGCATTTTTCAAAGAACATGGTGGATTGGTGTTTTGCCGGTCTGGTGGCTGTCGGCAACTCAGCCGGCGAGGGGCGGCACTATGCCTCCATGGTGATTGATGGCGAGAACCTCTGCGTGGTCTCGCGCAGCGGCGACAGTCGCGCCAGGAACGCCCATGACGGCAATCTGATTACCTTCCACACCATTAAAAATTTCCGTGGACTAATTTACTAGCCGCTTAAGTGGTTATAAAAAACAGTTAATTGTTCTTCCACGAAGTTGTCTATCGAGCCTTATTGCGGCTTGATTCGCAATCATCGCCCGCCTAGCGGGCGACCTCCTTGACCCGCGCCTGCCGTGTGACATGCAAGCTTCATCACAGTTGAAAGTGTAGTGTTGGCTCTCAGAGCCAAACAAAGATCATGAAATCCCGAGGCTCGCCTTTGGCGAACAAACACCCGGTGTCCGCAATTGCTTCATCCTCCTTCGCCAAGGCTACGGCGGACATGCTGGAAGCAACCCTACACCCCAGGGCGCGCTTTTCACGAACCTGCTGCAGTATGCCGCTCAGAAAGCGACCGCTACACGTGCGACAACTCTTGCAAACATCTAAAAAACTCTGTGTCTCTTTGGCAAAACTTTAAAGGGGTAGAAAAATAGAGGGGTAGGAAAAATCTTTTTGAAACCACAAGGAACCTAGCGCAGCATAGCCGCAACCAATTTTTTGCCACTGAGACACTGAGGGGCACAGAGGGTACGCTAGGTTGTTTTTTAGTACCTCTTTTCTTAAATCCTATCATGTTTGCGAAAGATTTTGCGACTTTTGCGTTTTTTTGCGGCTAAACATAGCGAAGCAAAGGAAAAAAGGAATAGCCGCAAAAAGGCGCAAAAGGCGCAAAAGAAAGAACTTCCATAGAGGGGTAGAAAAATCTGTTGCAGCCTGATAGATTTGCGGTGCAATCAGCGGCTGGGACAGAGTACGATTTCTCGGGACTATACGATGGCTAGCGCATACATCCGGGATAAACACGTTTTTAAATGTAAACAACATTCTTCTTAAAAACTTCGAGGGTTTTTCAAAATCAATAACAACAGGAGTTGTTGGATGCGCAAAACGAGTCAGAGTGGCCAAAGCTTCTTGACGGGTTGCTGCAAAGGGTTTGCCCAGGCATAAACGAGATCTTTAACCCAACACCACTTAATTATTATTGGTCTGCAAACGAGACAGAACAAGCGTGCGACATAGTTTTCAAGTCAAAGGAGGCGCTGGACAGGCTGTTTCCAATGTTGGTTCGTTACGGAATGTTGATAGCCCAAAGCCCTGCAGTTATGCGTTTTCTCGGTCGATTGTCAAACTCAAATAGAGGCAGTAAGCCGGCATCATGGCAGAAAATGCGCAAAGGGGTCAGTGACTTGCACCGCCGCTCGGAGGTGTCAAAAGCAGCCAACGGACGATATCTTGATAGTCTCGCATCGGTTAAAACTGGAATCAATCTACAGGAAACTGTTGGCTCCTGCTGTAAACGAAAGACAATTGATGGTAAAAAATACAGGGCTCTTAATTTATTCAGTGGAGAGGATTTAGAAACATTGGAGTTTCTTGCTAAAGGAGAAAACGCAATAAATGGTTTCAGAAACAAAGATTTACGAAATCATCTTTACGAAGATCAAGACTGTCCGAGACTTAAAAAATCTTTAAGTTCTAAAACAAGCCGCCGTTTACGATTATTCAGAGCGCATGGTTTAATTAAGAAAGTACCGAGGACTAATCGCTATGTTTTGACAACAAAAGGGACAAAAATAGCGACTGCTGTACTTGCCGCTTCACATGTTGATACAGAACAACTTATGGATATGACAGGATGAAAAACGTACAAAAAAAACAAGAAGTTGAATGATAGTAGTACAAAGGGGGAGTCTCAGCAATCTTTGTGATCTATGTGCTCCTTGTGGTTTCAAAAAACTCAGCAACAGATTATTCTGCTCATCATTATTCTGCCCCTCTCTTTAAGCCACGAAAAGCACGAAAAGCACGAAAAGGATACGTAGCTGAGTTTTTAACTACGAATAACGCGAATTTACGCGAATGGTGCGTAGCTGAGTTTTTTTGCCCGCGAAACGAAGCGTAGCGTAGTAGGGCATTATCGAAGATGAGGCAAGGAGCAAAGCGACTGGCAATCTCCGCGAAAGGATAAGGGTATTTCATCCCTGGTAAGTTTTGGCGCTTTAAATTTTAGCGATTAGCGTTAAAAAAATTTAAAGTGCAATATCCGCGGAGATTCGCGGGCAAAAAATTGGTTGCGGCTATGCTGCGCTAGGTTCTTTGTGGTTTCCAAAAGGTTCATAGTTGGTGGTTGTTTCAAACACCACTTTAAGCTCCCGCACTCAGGAACTTATGAAGATGGGTATCTGAACTTCTTGTTTTTTTATAACAGGAGTTGAAAGAATAGCAATTTGGTCAACAGCATCACACCTCAAAGCCGTTCGCTTTAAGAATGTGGATCAGGGCTTCGGCGGCAGCGACTTCGGCGGCGCGCTTGGTGCCGGCAGTGCACTGAGCTTGATAGCCGCCGTAAACCGAGGCCAGCATGGTGTAAGCCGGGTCATGGTCAGGGCCCTGGGAGTCAATCAGGGTGTAAGCCGGCGAGTTGGGCCAGCCATAACGCTGGGCCAGCTCCTGCAGTGCCCCTTTGGGATTATCAAACCAGCGCTCAGCCGGCATCTCAGGGAGTTTTGGAAGCAGATTTTTAAACAACTGCGCGGCAGCGGCGTATCCGCCGTCGCACCAGACTGCGCCGAAGACCGCCTCAAGCGCATCTTCGAGTGTCCGGTCAACACTGCGTTCATCGACTGGCAAGCCTGAGGCGAGGATGTAAGTGTCCAGATCGCAGGCGCGCGCCAGCTCCGCTAGCGCGTGGCCGTTGGCCATATGCGTGACACGCAGGGTCAGCTCACCTTCAGCCAGGTCAGGGGAGTGGAGGTAAACATACTCGGCGGCCAGAACTCCGTATACCGCGTCGCCCAAAAACTCCAGCCGCTGATTGTCTGCCTTAACGCTCTCCGGGTTGCGCCCGCGGTAGGCAGGCGGCGTTAAAGCCAGATCAAGCAGGGCAATATCATTAAACTGATACCCTAAAATGTTCTGGAGCTCTTTTAGTTTCTCTGTTCTTTGCATGGTTTTGCCTACTTTCGTATGGTTGAAGGGGCTGAAATGTGCTTTTTTCTCTTTGTCGCAAGCTTTGCCGCAAACTTTGTCGATCGCAACAACCTAGTCGTTTTTTGACCTGGTGACCTGGTGACCTGGCGGCATTACTTGCGGAGCTCCGACTCCGGTGCGTTTGACCTTCGAGTTACTCCCTCGTTTTTTCGCGGCGCAGCCGCAGTGCTCCGCTAACGCCACCTGATCAAAGAGACCAGGCTGCCGCAATCATCGGTTGGCAGGTTAAAGGCGCGCACCTTTTCCCAGTTAATCTCGCGCACCTGGCTCCACAGGGGGTAGCGGTAGGTGAACTTGTTACGGGTCATAAAAACCCAGACCGCGGAGGTGGAGAGGGAGTTTTCCTTCACGCCCACCACCCCATAGGGCACGAGGTTCAGATCTTTAGCGGCTGCCTTGCAGAGAGGCAGCAGGTCGATGTGCCAGTTGCTGACGTGCATGGCCAGGATGCCATCCGGTGCCAGGCGGTTGAGGTACAGCTCAAAAGCCTCGCGGGTAGCCAGGTGGCAGGGCACCGCGTCGCCGGTATAGGCATCGATCATCAGGACATCGTAGAGCGGGTCGCCCGCGGCCTGCTCAATCTCCATCATCCGGCGGGCATCGCCTTCGATCAAATCAACCCGGGCCGGAGTGTCCTGCAGGTAGGTGAAGAGCACTGGATTAATGGCCACCTCGATTACCAGCGGATTGATCTCATAGAAGCGGTAGAGATCTTGCGCTCGTCCATAGCAGGCCATTGTGCCGGCACCCAGACCCACAACCCCGACAGTCATGGGCTGAGCGCTCTTAAACTTGGGGTGGGCGGCCACCGCAATCCCGCCGCCGGTCTCGCCGTAATAGGAGGTGCCTTTGTTCCGCAGGGAGGAGCCGCAGGCCTGGATGCCGTGGGTGGTCTGTCCGCACCACAGATAATGCACCTCATGGTTGCCCTCCTGGCCAAAGGACTCGATTGTGCGGGTGACCTTGATGCTCCCATAGAAATTGCGTTTCTGATAACTCACCCGCGAGGGCGAGCGGCGTCCGCCGGCAGAGATCACAAAAAAGAGCGCGCTCCCGCAGAGAAGCAGCAGCAGGCGCATAAAAAGCGGGCGGGCTCTGACAAAAGCGATTGCATGCAGCGCCCACCAGCACAGGAGCAGGCCGCAGCTCCCTAAAACCAAGGGGTACTCCAAAACCGAGCTGAACAGGTTCGGGGCAACAACAGCGGAGAGCACTCCGCCAACCGCCCCGCCAGCGGCCAACATCAGATAGAAACGGGTTAGCCGTTTGTGTTCAGGGCGGTTCTGAAAAAGCACGGTGTGCATCCAGGTGCCGCAAAACATTAGAAGCGCAGCCGAAGCAGCGCAGCTCACGCCAAAGCTGCCGGCACCGATAACCCCTCTGACCAGGATGGCAAACACCAGCGATGCGAAAGCCAGCAACCCCCACAGCTTTAACAATCGAACGCCCCAGCGGGAGAACCCGACCACGTAGCTCAGCAGAAAAATTGCAACAAACGCCACCCACAGCAAGGGCAGCGGCGTGACATCAATAAACATGTGGGCAATCACGGCGTTGAGCATGAATGAGGAGATGGCTGGAATCACAAACCAGCTCCATCCCAACACCTCCTGCTCCGGCTCAGGCGCGGCTTGGACGCGGTGCTCCGAAACATCCCTTGTTTGCGAGATCAGGCGTTTGAAAACAACAGCGTAGAGCAGCATCAGAGCAGCCAGCCCATACCACTGGATACCAACCGGCACAAAAGGTTCAATCAGAAACGGATAGCACAACAACCCAGCGAAAGACCCGATGTTGGAGATGGCGTAGAGATGATAGATGTCACTCCGGGATTCGCCGCCTGCCAGCCAGGCCTGCACCAGCGTGCTGCCAGCGGCCAGCAACACATAGGGCAAGGCGGCAAAACACAAAACACCCAGCACCACCCAGAGCAGGACATTCGAAGGGCTCTGAATAAACTGCACAATAGCGGTTCGAAAAAAAGAGACCAGCATAACCGAGAGAGCGGCCGTAAGCAGCAGGGCTGGGTGTAGATTTTTCCTCGTGCTCTTAAAGTCTCTGAACCAATGCGCGTAAAAATAGCCGACCAACAGCAGGGCCTGAAACGAAGCGAGGCAGATGACCCATACTGCGGCAGCGCCGCCAAAAACCGGCAACAGAGTGCGACCGACCACCGGCTGCATCAGAAACAGCAAAAAAGAGCCTGTGAAGACCGTTATTGCTGGCAAATAAGAGTGCCGCGATCCAGCGCCCATATTGACATATCCTTTTTAGGGGTTAGGGGGTTGGGGGGTAGGGGGTTAGGGGGTTAGAGGTTAGGGGG
>JAQUCE010000214.1 GCA_028686345.1 Kiritimatiellia bacterium | reverse complement strand
CAATACCGCAATGTTTCGCATGTCTTGTTACCTCCACATGCCAAAGCGCAACTAATTGATGAACAAACAATTATCAATTTCAATTCCTTTCAATTGAATAGAACAATCCAGCATAGCTGGCTTAACCGAATGACACGAATGCTCTTAAAAGTGATCTTATCTATTCGCGGAGATTCGTGTTATTTGTAGTTAAAAATCTTTGTGATCTATGTGTTCTTTGCGGTTTCCAAAAAACAAAGTGCAATTGTTTTGACCCATATGTTCGGTGATCTTAACTTGCGGAGCAAGGAGGTCAGTCGCTATGCGGCTGACTTAAGTGCGCAACCTGATGGCCCGCCTGTTGTTCGCAGTCGCCCGCATAGCGGACGACTTCCTGGCTTCGCGTCTTATCTCACACCTTGCCAAACTGGACAAAGCTTACGGCCAGAGGTGCGCGAACATTCAAACGCTCAAACAATCAAACCCCCCAAACAGTCAAGCACTTGACCTGCAACGCGAGTTGGCACGCTCCTTGCACATTTAAGGTTGCATCACACATGCTAATGTGCGATAATGATAACTATTTAGAGAAATAGCACCCCTAAGGAGTTTTGAATGTCTGTAACCCGAAAAACCAGATGTCGGAAGCAAGAGGGCTTCACGTTGGTCGAGGTAGTGGTCGCCTCAGCGGTGATGATGTTGACCTTTGTCGCGCTGCTGGGCGCGATCTCTTTTGCGCGGCGCATACAGTCGCTGACCGAGAACCGGCTGGCCTGCCTGCACATTGCGCGCCAGATCATGGAGCCCTACAGCAGCTTCCTATATGACAACAACGAGGTATTCGCGCCCACTAAAAAAGCCATGCCGCTGCCTGATAACCGCGGAACCTACATGATCGAACAGGTGAAGAATGAGGATACACGGGATGTGACTGTGACCATCAACTGGATTGAGCCCTCGGGTGCCCCTTACTCGGTTGAGTTGAAATCATCCTTTAGCAGGAGTTTGCATCGATGAAGAGGGGTTCAAAGCTATGGCAGCGCCTGCGGAGCAGCGGCGGGTTCACGCTCACAGAGCTGATGTTCGCGGCCACGATCTCGGTGGTGGTGCTGGCATCTGCCAGCGGGGCTTACATCTACATCCTGCGCTCCTGGCATGGCATCCAGCAGCGGATTGATGCCGACACTGACCTGAACATGGCAATCAGCCGCATGGTTTACGGTATGAATCAGCAGCGCGGCATCCGGGCGGCTCAGGGGGTCTCCCTGGCTCGCAGCGGCGACGATTGGACGCTCTGGTACAAGCCGGGGGTAACAGCATCCATCTCCAACAGCATCACCTACTCTCAATCAGATCAGACACTGGTCTTCAATCCAGGCGACCTCACACTCGGGCGCGGGATCGCCGCGGCCGAGATCACGGTCGACCCGGCTGTTTACCCTCGCTGGATTGAAGTTAAGCTTGAAGCTGACCGGCGCCGGGCGGGCCAGCATGTCAAACGTGATATTGCAACAAAAATCCACTGGCGAAATTAGAAAAGAGGTAAAATGATGCGTACATTCATCGACAAAGATGATCGCCGGCGCGGCGCTGTTCTAATGATTGTCATGGGCATGATGGCCATTGGAACCATAGCCGTGCTATCGATTCTGGGCAGTGCTGTGGGCAAGATGCGGCTCGCTGACAAGCAGCTCTCGCTGGAGCAGGCATTTTATATTGCGCAGGCAGGCGCGGAGCGGGCGGCCACTCGCCTGGCGGATGGGCGAACATACGCCAGCGACACCCTGAGCGGTAATTTCGGCGCTGGCAGCTATGTGGCTGAGGTAACCTTTAATGCCCAGTCAGGAGGCGAGTTCAATGTCGAGATTATCTCAACCGGCACTGTCAAGGGCCAATCGCGGAGCATCACCATGCACGGCGTGCGGCGGGCCAGCTGGGCGCGTTACGCCCTCTGGTATGATGTGGCAGATCCTTATAATCTCGTAATCTCGCCAATCGAGAAGTTTAGCGGGCCAGTGTACGCCAAACCCGCATTCCGCTTTAGCGCATGCTCTGGTAAAACCGGGGCGGAGTTTTTTGACCGCGCTTCAACCGGCGCAGCGGAGTGCATCGGCATATCTAGCGGAAAGCCGGTTTTCCATCGGGGGCTGGCTCTCAATGCCCCCCTGGAGACCATGGCCTCAGTCAGCTTTTCTAAGCTGCTCGCGTCGGCTGCATCAGAGGGCATGGTGCTTTACGGTCCGACCGAGATTGAGCTGGATGGCAACGAGATGCTGGTCACCAATAATGAAGCGGGTTGGGACAATGTGAGAAAGCCAATTCCGGCCAATGGTATGCTTTATGTCGGCTCCACCACGCGCACCACTGAGGAGTGGGTTTACAACAGTAGAAGGGGAAGGTATGAGTTGGTCACCACCACCACAACTCTCAAAGGTGATGTCGACGTGTCAGCGCCGCAGGGGCTGGACGGGCGGATGACGATCGTAGCGGAAAACAACGTGAACATTACAGGGCACATCAAATATGCGAACGATCCCAGGACTAACCCCGCCTCAGACGATGCCTTGGGGCTGATAGCGCAAAGAGACATTGTGGTTGAGAAATCCGCACCTAACAACGTCAATATATTTGCGCACATGATCGCCGTTGATGGCGGCTTCGGGGTGAAGGATTACAATAGTGGGAGTAGCCGCGGAATGCTCAATGTTTACGGGGGCATTGTGAACCAAATACGCAAAGCGGTTGGCATTGTGAACGGCGCCGGGTATGACAAACACTACATCTTTGACATACGGTTTGCGACGAACCCACCGCCAAACTACCCCAAACTGGTTGATCAGCTGGAGTGGA
>JAQUCE010000133.1 GCA_028686345.1 Kiritimatiellia bacterium | reverse complement strand
CTGCAAGCCGAGGGTGTGCACTTCGACGCGAATGGGCGAGTGGAGGGGCGCTCGCTCTGGCAGTGGTGAGAGGCTTATGATTTTGGATTTGGGTTTCAGCCAGCTGCGCGGCTGGGCCGCGGAACAACGATGGGAGAGCTTGAAGGTCATCTGAGTCGGAGGTCAGTGTGCAATACCACCGGGTCACCGGGTCACCAAGTCACCAGGTCAAAAAACAGCTTGTCTCTGGGTTGCGAAGCAACCTGCAAGAGACACGCCGAAGGTCGGAGATAACCGACGATCCTTAATCACGAGAACACTGAAAATTTTGAACAGCGGGCAACGCCTGCATGAGGAGCTTAGAAAATTGATGCGACAGTTAATCTATATTTGTTTTACGGCGGTTTTGGCTGCCAACACTCTGCCGGCAGCCGAGTTTAAGGTGGCAGTGCTGCCAGATGAGATTTGCACGCTTCAAGTTCCATTAAAAATTGGCTTTCAGCTGGGTATACCGGCACGGCATAACTCCGCCTTTTATGCGGAGTGCTTCTCGCCTGATGCCCTGCGGCAGGAGATTATCGCGCTTAACGCGCGTGTCGAGATCGGTCTTTTAGTGAAACAGCAGGTCGATCCAGAGTCCGGTGAGATCATTGTGTTTATGAGCAACACCTCTGAGGAGCTGAAAGGCGTGACGCTGCGCAGCGGCCATCTGCTGCGGGGCAAGAGATATATCGCAACAGCAACAGGCGGTAAGATACGCGGTGAGCGCAGGGTAACGCTGCGCGTGAGCGCGCCGGATAGCAGTTGCAGGATTGACCTGGTTGACAGTTTTTCCCGCTGGCGAAAACAGAGCAAATTGAGGTGGCGCTTTACGCCGGAGCAGAGCGGCTCCCACCTCTGCACGTTTTTAATTGAACCAGACAGCGAGATCCTGATCCATGGGTTTTCGTTACTTCCCGAAGAGACCCTCTCAATCTGGCGCAAGGAGAGCATTGATGTTCTGAAAAGCACTGGCGCAGGCTCTTTCAGGTGGCCAGTCGTTGATGACATGGATTTTTACAACTGGTATGATGGCATTGGAGCGCTCAATGAGCGCAGCGCGGTGCAACCTGAGAAAACAGGGCTGAACCACCACGACTTTGGCACAGCGGAGTATGTTGACTTCTGCCGCCTTGTCGGCGTGGAACCTTTGATCTGCGTGCCGCTCTACACCCCTGCCTGCAGTGATCCGCGGATCAGGAGTTTAGAGGCTGCGGCTCAAATGGCCGCGGACTGGGTGGCCTACTGCAACGCAGCGGCAGGCCATCCGCTGGCTGTGCTGCGGGAGCGCAATGGATACGGCGCGCCGCTGAGGGTCAACAACTGGGAGCTGGTGGTTCCTGAGCCAAGCGGGCTTATATCGCCTGCCATGCTGGCTGAGGGCTGCCAGCGCACAGTGCAGATGATGAAAGAGCAGGACAGCGCTATTCTGGTTGGCGCGACCCTCAAGGGCAAGGAGATCGCGACGCTCGACGCCCTGCTGCAGCGCGTCGGCAAACAGCTCGATTTTGTCTCCTGCTACGCGCCCGGCGCCCTTGAAAAAGTCAAAGCCTACAATGCTGCCAACAACGCGCGTATCATGTTTGCCGATACCCTGATGCAAGGGGCTGATGATCCACAGGGGCTGCGGATTGCGGGCGAACTCGCCGCGGCCGCAAAGCTGCCGGTTGATTACTACATCAACTGGTACCGTTCACTGGGAATCGCCGGCGCGGCGGTTGCCCGTCCGGGACTCTGCCTGGATGGTCCGGTGTGTTTGCCCTACTATGCCGAGCAGGTGCTCGGCCTTGACCACGGCTCAACGCGGCTCTCCACGGATATCGCCTTGCTGAGTGCCATGATTGGGCGCTTCCCTGCGGTCGTGCCTTTAAAAACAGAGCTTTCCGCTGAGAATAAGGCAGAGGCGTTGTCGGTTCATCCGGCCTGGAGTGAGGATCGTTCGGTGCTGGTTATTTTTGTGCATAACCCATTGCCAGAGACGCAGGAGCTTCAACTGGATTTAAGCGCATTGAAAAAACCGCTGGTCTTTTGGGTGATGGATCAGATTGGTGCGGATTTTTCCGCCTCGCCGCCAGGTGCGGGGGTGCCGGTGCTACGCACTCAGAGGGCGGGTTCCGCGCTCAACAAGGTCGTGGAATGCCAGATCAAGGGTGCTTCGTTTTCCAGGATTTTGGTCAAAGAATAATTCGGCTGCGCTGAATTATGTAATTCCGCCCCGCGGGATATTAAAATTATGAAGGCACTGATACAAAGAGTAAGCGAGGCCTCAGTCGAGGTGGATGGCGCCATTGTCGCGCAGATTGAGCAAGGCCTGCTGATCCTGCTGGGGGTTACTCACAGCGACAACTCGGCGCAGGTGAATTGGCTGGCGCGCAAGATACCGGCGCTGCGCATCTTCAATGATGAGGAGGGGAATATGAACCGCTCAGTGATGGAGATTGGCGGCAGCGTCATTGTTGTTTCACAGTTCACCCTCTATGCTGACACCAAGAAGGGCAACCGTCCTGGGTTTTCCGCTGCGGCCCGCCCCGAGCAGGCCGAGTCGCTCTATCAGGAGCTGGTGAGCAAGTTGCGCGGGGTGATGGGCGCGGAGCGGGTCAGCACCGGTGTTTTCGGCGCGAGCATGAAGGTACGGCTGGTCAACGACGGACCAGTGACCATTGAGCTATCACACATCGCATAAACGCACGGCGTTCCTGAGCGAATCCACGCCCTTCTTTGGCGAGAACTCATGCGCAACATAACCTTTAAACTTCTCGTCCTCCATCAACTTGGCGATCGTTCGCATGATGGCAGGGTAGAAGAGTTCCTGATCTTCGTCCAGATCCTTTCGCCCTGGATTACCAGCTGTGTGGAAATGATCGATGAATTGTATGTTGTCGTTGATTGTGCGGATGATATCACCTTCCATGATCTGCATGTGGTATATGTCATACAGCAGTTTAAAGTTAGGGGAATCAACGCGCTTGCACAGTTCGACACCCCAGGCGGTCTTGTCGCACATGTAGCCGGGGTGATTAACCTTGCTGTTGAGCAGTTCCATGCAGATGGTCACATCATGGTCAGCGGCGATTTTGACGGCCTCTTTCAGCACCTCGGCGCAGTTTGTCATGCCGTCGGCATCGCTGATGCCCTCGCGGTCGCCGGCCATGGTGATCACGCGTTTCCATCCGAACTTGGCGGCTGCCGGAATGTTGCTGCGGAAATCATTCAGCCATTGCTCCTGCTTAGCCCTGTTGTTGAGGCCGTCTTTGATTCCGCCGGCGCCGGGCACCATCGTGGCTGACAGCCCATGCTCTTTGATGGCTGGCCAGTCACTCTGTCCAACCAGATCAACGCCGAGTATGCCGAGAGATTGAAGTGTGCGACAGAATTCGTCGATCGGCATCTTTCCCAGTATTCCGCGTACGCAACTCTGCCGGATGCGTCCCTTGAGTCTCAGAGGTGGTGTGCTCTGCCCGCTGGCGCTGGCCGGGGCTATGGCTGCCATGCCCAGCAGGCACAGGGTATCGCGTCTATTGATTTTGATCATAATTCAACTCCTTTTGTATTGTTGGTGGCTATCGCGCGCCCACCACGCCGCCATCGGTGGCAAGGGTGGAGCCTGGAGTGCCAGGCATCAGAGTGTAATCGCGCTTAGATGGATCTTTGAAAGTCGGTTGGGCTGAAATCGAGTGCAGGTCCAGACCCAACTCCGATTGATATGCCCTGAAATTCCCGGTGCCGTAGTAGTTCTTGATCAGCCAGCGCACAAGCGGTTTTTCCGCTTGAAACAGCAGATTGTTGTGCATCACCAGCCCTGAACGCCAGTCGTTCTCCATACGCATGATCACATCGGTTGAGTTAACAAAAATATTATTGCGAACCACCAGGTTGGTGGTTTGAGCGGAATTGTGATAGAACATCAAATGCGCTCCATTCTTGTCTGGACGCTGTGCGTGCGCCCAGCCGCATCCTGCATCAATGCAGGTGTTGTGTTCAAAGGTAACATTTTTTGTGGTGGCCGACTCTGGACGGTTCCAATATTCAAAGGAGTACTCCGCATTCCAGATAATGTTATTGCGGTAGATGATGTTGATCTGATCTGAAACAGAGTCTCCGCTGCCGTTGCCCTGATTGGTCAGGGCAGCGTCATAGATCTCCCAAAGTCGGTTATTCTCAACCAGATTATTCTCCGCACTGTTCCAGAACTCAATCCCGTTGCCGTAGCGCACAGGAATGCCATCAGCCCGTATGTGCTGCAACCCCCCGCCAATCCAGGAGATGTCGCAGTTGCGGATGGTGATGTTCTTGGTGTTGCTGCCCCCGAAACCATGCGCCGCGCCATACCGGATTGCCAGCCCATCATAGGTGATATCATGGCAGAGATTCTCGTCCACAATGTGCTTTGTCAGTGCCAGTTCCACGCTTTTATAGATAAGTGCCGGATTGCGCTCTAACTTGACGTGCAGCTGAAAGGCGGCGGCATCATACCAGAAATCCAATTCTCTGGTTAATGATGGCAGATCCCACTTTTTCACACCCCAGGCCTGGCCATGATCCATAATCAGAATACCGACATCGCAGGGAATCGGCTGCCCCCTGGTGTAACCGGCTTCATAGATCTCCAAGGGCTGAATATCAACCTGCGCCCCCTCAGGAATGATATCCCCAAAAAACAGATGCAACGCTGACTGGGTGATGTTGCCCTGGCGCAGCAGATTCAGGGTCAGCTCCTGCCACTCTTTTTCAACCCGGTTTGGCAGCGCGCGCCCTTTATAGGCCGTGCTCCAAGGCGGGCGGTTCAACATGGTTTCACCCTCCTTGACGACAAAAGCAAGGGTTGAACGGATGCGCACCTTCAGCTGCAGCACCTCCGCCGATGACTGGATCATCGGGCCCCAAAGTTGAATCAGGTTGCGTTTTCCGCCCGGATTTTCGCAGATCAGCCGGTAATAACTCTCAGTGCCCGAGGTGATTTTATTAAAAGAACCCTTGGCTGTTTCCTGAAAAGATATCTGCCACTCCGAGTTGCGCAGATCCCTCAAAATCCTGAGCGGCTTAACTGTGGGTGCAACGGTTGACCAGATACCGGTGCGGCTCTGCTGCCAGCAATCCTCGGTGCCGTAGGAGAGCGAGCCCTGCAGTATCGGTTTGTCACCGGCACCGTAAGAGCTGTACAGAACGCGCTGCCCCTCTGCTCCGCTTTGAGGCCGTAGCTGCCCGCGCCACAGCCCGCCGCGTTTGAAGAGAATCCTGTCACCCGGAATAGTCGCTGCCTGGTTAACCTGATCCAAAGTTTTCCAGGCTGAATCCGGTGAGGTTCCCGCTGCCGAGTCACTCCCCCTCTGGTCATCCACATAAAATGTCGCCACTGTGGTTCGCTCCGCGCAGAGCGACAATGCGCTCAGCAATACAACTGCAATAAAACCTTTCATAAAACTCCATGGCTTGCCTTTGACGAACAATCGCCCGGCATACGCTAATTGCTTCATAGAAGCACTACACCCTAAAACGTGCTTTTCACATGCCTGTTGCAGTATGCCGCTCGCAGAGCGGCTCTGCAGTTTAGTGCCGCTCGCAGAGCGGCTGCTACACCGCCCGACAACCCTTGCTCTCAATTCGGCGCAGCCGAATTATTCCTGGTTGCTATAATTGATAGTTGAGCAGCATTATGCGGCAGAGGGCGAAAAATGTCAAAAGAATTCAAAGCAATCGTGCCGCGATGCTTTGCCGCTGAAATCCATTGGACAATGCACCTCAGGATAGTGTAAGGTAGCTGTGTTACTCTAATTATGAAAGGAATTGATTATGGCACGTGCAATAAGCAAACTGGCACCTTTGTGGTGGGACTACACAACCCTGGATGCGGAGATTTTAAATGACGCGGCCAAGTTGTCGGCGAAAGATCTGCAACAGCTTGCGCGCCCTGGTTTCACCGTTAATTTCTATAATACAGTCGAGGAGTTTTACGCGGCTGAAGCACTTGAGTATATCAAGGCCTGGAGAGAGGCAACACCGGATAATCCCGTTGGTGTGTGCGGGCCGATCGGACCAACCGAACAGCTGCCCTTAGTGGCGCAGATGGTCAATGCCATGGAGCTTAATTTGAAAAACGCGCACTACTGGGGGATGGATGAGTGGGTGGAAAACGGAGCAACCGTTACAACAGATCACCCGCTCTCTTTTTCCAAATGCGTCAAAGAGATGTGCTTTGACAAGATTGACCCGGCTTTCAGTATGCCAACCGAAAACATGCACTTTCCGAGTGGTGACCTTCCAGCTTACACCAAAACATATGATGAGGTTAAATGTCTGCTGATGCAGGGCGGGCAAGGGGAGATCAAACACTGGGCCTTTAATGATCCTGTCAAGCGCGCTGGAGTGTATGCCGACGCGCCGCCGTCACCTGAGGAGTATCGCAAACTGGCAACCCGCATTGTTGAATTGCACCCTGTGACAATCATTCAAAATGCCCGTACCTCCGGTGGAGGCAATGTTGCGTTGGTGCCCGTAACAGCGGCCACGGTAGGCCCGGTTGAAACATGGAAATCAGAGAAGGTCTCAATCTGGCACCCGGGACACCATGACAATCCGTTCGGCATGCGTCTCTCTGCTTTAATGATCTCCAAGCGCATTCCCGATTCATCTGTTCCAATGTCTTTGCTGGCAGATCACCCCAATGTGCACTTTAACTACCTGCGTCCAGGTATTGGTTCAGTGGAAGTTGAGATGCATTGAGAGTAAGGCAGCTCCAAAGCGGGTTATTGAAAGTAATAATGAAGTAGTGCAAGCATCCTGTCGGAGAGCGCATCTGTCATGACTTCTTTCATGATTAGGAGCGTACAGACGCAGAAAGATCGACAAAGTTTGCGGCAAAGAGAAAAAACCACATGAGAACTCGAAAACACCGAAGTTATAGGCAAGCCCGCCGCGGGGCGCACTGCGAAAAAACGATAGGGTAACTGGAAGGGCGGCTGTATCGGAGTCGGGGTTAGTAAGCAATGCCATTGAGTCACCTGGTCACCAGGTCACCAGGTCAAAAAACAGCTTGCAGCCTGGACTACGGAGCAACTTGCAGGAGATAAGCCGGAGGTCGGAGATCATTTCCATACTCTTTTCGACCCCGACCCCGAGTTGCAGGCAATGCGAGCCTTAGCCACGCGCCAGCCGAGCGATTGTCAGGTCGAAGCTGTAGGGCGCGCAAAACCGCAGCTCCGATTTACAATCGGACAACTCCCGATTCAATCGGACAACTCCCGATTTACAATCGGACAACTCCCGATTCAAGCGGGACACACAAGACAATTAGTAACACAAGGAGTGGTTTATGAAGAGAGTTTTAACAGTGTTGTTTTTTTCTGCTTTTCTCTGTTTACTCAAAGCCCGGGCAGTTGAAAAGATTCCTCTGCCCGGAGAAGAGGGCGAGCGGGCCGCGCTTGTCTGCGACTCCTTTCCCAGCCGGCTGCATGCCTTTGTGTGGCGCAACTGGAGTGTCGTCCCTGTTGACAGGCTGGCTCAGGTGCTCGAGACAACGCCGGCTAAGGTCTCGCAGATCGCTGTTTCCATGGGTTTGTCCGCTCAACAGAAGACTCTGCCGGAGTGGAAGAACGAGGGGTATATTACGGTGCTTCGCCGCAACTGGCACCTGCTGCCGTACCCGCAGCTTCTCACTCTGATGGATTTTTCGCGCGAGAAAATGCGCGAGCATCTGATTGAAAACGACTTCCTGTTTATTAAGCTTGGCAGCGTCAAACCAAAGTGCGCCCCGTTGGTTTATCACGAACCCACTGAAATTGAGCGCGAGCGCGCTCAGCAAATTGCGGCGTTACTTAAAAAGGAGGGTGTCTCTCCCGCTGATACGGGTGAGCCGCGCTTTGCCTTTATCCCTGTACTCTCAAAGCCGCTGCCAGCCGCTGCCGGAGCAATAAAGAAAGATGAATCCTCTTTTGATCTGCGCCTGATCTTCTCGTACTTTGCTGACTTTGCGGATCCTCTGTATGACCCTGAGGTACCCTCATACCCGGACGGTCTCTTGCAAAGACTCTCTGATAACGGGGTTAATGCGGTCTGGTTGCATACAGTCTTGCGTACCCTTGCTCCGCCAACAGAGGAGTTTCCCGAGTTCGGCAAAGATTACCAGCGGCGCATTTCCGGGTTGAAGGTATTGGTGCAGCGCGCCAGGAAATATGACATTGATGTGTATCTATACGTGAATGAACCGCGCGCCATGCCGCAGGAGTTTTTTGATGTTGCAGGCAGGGAAACCTTGAAGGGCATTAGCAGAGGCGGTCTTCATACAATGTGTACCTCAATCCCCGCGGTGCGCCAATGGATCTCTGACTCACTGGCGTATGTCTTCCAGGAGGTTGAAGGACTTGGCGGGGTGTTTACGATAACCGCATCTGAGAATTTAACCAGCTGTGCCTCGCACAGGTTGACTGCAGGTTGTGAGCGCTGCAAAAACCGTGACTATGCGGATATAATCGCCGAGGTTAACACAACGATTGCCGAAGGGGTCAGGCGTGGCAACCCAAAGGCCCGGACAGTTGTCTGGGACTGGGGATGGGATGATAAGTATGCGCCTGATATAATTGCCAAGTTGCCGGAAACTTGCTGGTTTATGTCGGTCAGCGAGTGGTCGCTTCCAATCGAACGCGGTGGTGTTAAATCAAATGTGGGGGAGTATTCGATCTCCTCGCCCGGACCTGGCCCGCGCGCCTCAAAACACTGGCAGCTGGCCAAGGAGCACGGTCTTAAAACTGTTGCGAAGGTGCAGGCTGGGCTGACCTGGGAGTTTTGCGTTATTCCCTATCTGCCGGTTATGGATCTGGTGGCTGAGCATGCCCATAACCTGAGCGACTCTAATGTCGACGGGGTTATGCTGAGCTGGAGTCTGGGCTGCTACCCATCGCCCAACCTGAGAATATTCCAAGCCATGAAAGGGAAAGATGAGAGCGTAGATGGTGTGCTGGATGCTATGGCCGACTCTTTATATGGCCGGCAGGGGCGCGCTTTGGCCCGTCAAGCCTGGACAGCATTCTCCAATGGTTTCCGTGAATACCCATATCATATATCATCGTTATATGTTGGGCCACAGCATATGGGCCCCGCCAACCCTCTTTATTTAAACGCAACCGGATATTCGGCAACCATGGTGGGCATCCCTTATGACAGCCTGAATGCGTGGCGCTCCATCTATCCCTTCGAGGTGTGGGTGCAGCAGCTGGAGAGAGTGCGGCATGGTTTTGAACAGGGATGCGCCCTCTATGAAAAGTTAGCTGAGGCGGTTGACGCGAATCTCCGGGCACAGGTGCAACGCGAGTTGGGAACCTATCGGGCGGCCACCCTGCACTTTGAGTCAATGATAAATCAAGCGCGGTTTATTGACGCGCGGGATAAGCTCGCAGCTGACGACCAGAGTAGAGAAAAATATATCCAGACAATGCGGAACTCCGCAAAGGCAGAGTTGGATGTTGCCAAACGGATGCTGCCGCTTGTGCAGAGTGATTCGCGCATCGGCTATGAATCATCCAATCACTACTTTTACATACCGCAGGATCTGCTGGAAAAAATTGTCAACTGTCACTATGTTTTGTCGCAGTTGAAATAGGTTGGAGCTTGAAATTTATGCCGCTGTATGTGCACTTTGGAGCAGGTAATATAGGCCGCGCCCTTGCCGGACCGATCTTCAGTCAGGCTGGCTATGACCTCCTCTTTGTTGATGCTTTTCAGCCTGTTGTCGATGCGCTGCAAAAACGCCGAGGCTACCAGGTGATAGTAAAAGATGATTTACCCCCAGGGGCCGCGGATGTCATTAATGTCACCGGTGTCGGAGCAATCAGTGCGCATGACGCGGATGCGGTTGCAGATGCGATTTTGCGCGCGGATCTAATCGGAACAGCTGTCGGATCCGCAAATATGCCGGCACTCCTGCAGTCAATGGTGCCCGGGATATTGGCACGCAAGGGAGCACCGCTCTCAATACTCCTCTGCGAAAATTTCAATGGTGTGGCCGAGTTCGCACGTGAGTACTTGACTGCAGCCCTGCCTGAGAATTTTCAGCTGAATAAAAGCGTCGGCTTTGTTGAAACCAGTATTGGCAAGATGGTGCCGATCATGCCTGCTGCAGTGCGACAGCATGACCCGCTCGCTCTCTGGGCTGAAGCATACAATAAAATCATCGCTGATCGCAACGGCTTTGTCGGTCATGTTCCAGCCAACATTGAAGGACTCGAACTTAAAGATTGTTTTCAGGCCTATGTTGAACGTAAACTCTATATTCACAACCTTGGCCATGCCACCTGCGCCTGCTATGGCTTTCAAAAGAAATACTCTTTGATCTGCGATGCTATTGGTGACAGTGAAATCCTCGCCGCGACCCGCAGGGTGATGGATGAATCCGCGGCTGCACTGATCAAACGTTGGCCCTCTGAATTCAATCAGGATAACCAGAGAGCGCATGTTGAAGATCTGATCAAACGTTTTGGCAACCGCGCCTTAGGCGATACAATCTTCCGTGTGGGGCGCGACCTAGCCCGCAAACTTGCACCTGGCGACCGATTCATCGGCGCACTGCGTCTTGTACAGCAGTACGATGGTGACTGTTCAGTGCTCTACAAGGCCATTGCCGCGGCTTTAAGGTTCAAGGCTGCTGATGAGAGTGGCAAGATGTTCCCGGCGGACGCAGCGTTCCATGAACGCCTGAAACAGGAGGGCCCGGAACAGCTCCTCCAAGCGCATTGCGGACTAACAGAGGAAGAGTGTCAAAAGGTAATAGTCGCTTAGGCGACTGGAAAAAACAATTAATTGTTCTTTCCTGAAAGTTGTCTATCGTCGCCTTATTGCGGCTTGTTTCGCAGTCATCCACCGCATAGCGGCGGATATACTGTGTTGCTTTCAGTATGTCCGCCGCTATGCGGTGGACGGAAATTATAGTCGCAGCCGACCTCCGCGCCCGGCGCGCGACTTGCGAGCTTCATCCAAGTTGAAGCTGTAGGGTTGGCTCTCAGAGCCAAACAAAGATCATGAAATCCCATGGCGCGCCTTTGACGAACGCCCGCCCAACATCCGCTAATTGCTTCTGAGAAGCAACCCTACACCCAGGGCGCGCCTTTCACGAGCCTGGAGCAAAATGCCGCTCGTAGAGCGGCTACTACACCGAACGACAACCCTTGCACTCCGGGGTGCAGCGCATGTGTAACAGTCGCTCTACGGGCGACATCGGACGACGATGCTGTGCAACGATGTTGGCGGACGGTTGGGATCATGCGTGGGCTCGTCCACCAGCATCGTCGCCGCGGTCGTAAACCGACCTCTTCACTTTGCGCCCGGCGCGGATCTAGGCCCTTACCGAAGGGCATAACATGTTGGTACTTAAAACACATTGTCGGGGCCCTAATCCTAATCCTAATCCTAATCCTAATCCCAATCCTCGTCTCTTTCGGCCTTCCCTGAACAACGCTGATTGATTAAGATTGTGATTAGGAACATTAAACGTTTGCAGCCTGTTTGATTGAGAACTATCATCAACGTCAATTTATAAATGATTTTGGGTGGCTTGTGCGTGTCTTGCAATGTATGCTATAATCACTCTACTTTACTGAAGGAGATAAATATGATGAAAAAAGCAGCACTTGTTTTAGCCATGATCACTCTGGCTTCTGTCGCCACTGCTGAGTCACTTTTCAACGGGAAAGACTTAAGCGGCTGGCATGTGGATGTTCCTAAGATGGACAAAGATCCGAATGCGGTCAATCCGTTTATTGTTCGCGATGGAATGCTGGTTAGCCTGGGAACGCCGGGCGGCCATCTGATCACTGATAAGCTCTATCAGGACTACCGTCTTGAGCT
>JAQUCE010000132.1 GCA_028686345.1 Kiritimatiellia bacterium | reverse complement strand
CAGCCAAATTAGGGCTGATATGCGATTGAATCAGCAAGGTTTGCACGGTTATTGATTTTTTACCCGCAACTCGATGTCCGCATTCGCCATTTGCAATTTTTTTTCAGCTACAGCGAAAAATCCTCATCAGGCAGGAGTCCTTGACAATGAGGGAAAACCTGTCTTATAATTGCCCTGCATGCCATGCAAAACGATTTTGAGTTGTACACTTTAGACAAGCACTTCAAACTGCTGGCAGGGATTTTGCCGCTAAAGTTGTATCGACATGTGGATTAAACATGGTAAAATTACTCACGCTGTAGATATACTTATTGCATTTAAATGCTATTATGTTTAAGGATGATATGAATAAAATTGACTTAAGTGTTAATCTTGGTGGCATCAGGATGAAAAATCCGGTGACCGTGGCATCCGGTACCTTTGGCTATGGCTGTGAATATGCCGATCTGGTTGATATTACTCAACTGGGAGCCGTGACAGTTAAAGGCATTCGATTTGTACCTTGGCCAGGCAATCCGCTGCCGCGTCACGCCGAGGTGCCAGGCGGAATGGTCAATGCGATTGGTCTTCAAGGGCCCGGTGTGGAGGGCTTTATCTCTCAGTATATGCCGTTCTTAGTTGCCAAAGGGGTCCCGGTAATTGTCAATATCTGGGGTACCTCAGTTGATGAGTACGCTGAGGTGGCTGCCCGATTGAGTGATGTCGAGGGGGTCAGCGGCTTGGAGCTGAATGTCTCCTGCCCCAATGTGAAAGAGGGTGGCAACGCCTTTGGCACTGATCCCTCAACACTGGCAGCCTTAGTCAAACGCGTGCGCTCTGCCACCCGGCTGCCCTTGATGCCAAAGCTGGCACCCAATGTGCCTGACATCAAGCCCTTTGTCCGGGCAGTCCAGGAATCCGGTGCGGACGCGATTGCCCTGATCAACACCATTCCCGCCATGGTCATTGATATTGAGAGCCGCAGACCAGTGCTCTCAAACAAAGTCGGAGGCCTCTCCGGCGCGGCCATTCATCCGGTGGCTGTCAAACTGGTGTGGGATGCAGCCCAGGTGGCGCAGATACCGCTGCTGGCCATGGGCGGCATTACCGGAGCTGAGCAGGCAATTGAGTTTATGATCGCCGGTGCCACGGCGGTGGCGGTCGGCACCGCCAACTTTATTGACCCTTCCACCTCGCTGCGCGTGATCGCTGAAATTCGGAGCTATCTCGAAAGCCACAACATGCAATCCGTTGCCGAGCTGACCGGATCGATTGTGCTGGAATGATGTTAATAGAGTTCAGAAGTCAGAAATCAGGAGTCAGAAGTCAGAAATCAGAGTTCGGGAGTTATAATGAGAGAGCCGGCAAAAACATTTGAAGATTTGGTGGTTTGGCAAAAAGCTCACCAATTTGTGCTTGCGGTCTACCGCTTGTCGCGGACATTTCCGCGGTCTGAAATCTACCGCTTGTCATCGCAATCTCGTCGTGCCGCCGTATCCGTTGCCGCAAATATCGCAGAAGGATTTAGAAAACGAGGAAAAGCAGATAAACTTCGCTATCTTAACATTGCACAAGGCTCTCTCGAAGAATCGCGCTACTATTTGATACTTGTCCGTGATCTGGACTATGGTGATGTGTCTGAATTGAGGCCGTTGCTGGTGGAGGTTAGTAAGTTACTCGAATCCTATTCGCATGCCATTCTGACCCCTGACTCCTGACCCCTGGAGCCCTTATTATGAACAACAATTGGTACTATATTAAAGACGGCGAGCAGTTCGGCCCGCTATCGCTGGATGAGTTGCAAAGCCTGGTTGCCGGCGGTGCACTGCTGCGCTCTGATGTGGTCTGGTGCCCTGAGTTCGGCAGCCAGTGGCGGGAGGTTGAGAGCGTCGATGAGCTTACTCTTCCACCAGCGCCTGCGATTGCTACTCCGCCACCTCTCAAAACACCACGTCGATTGGTGGAGTTCGAGTCAGTGACTGGCAACGAAAGTTTTCGTCCCTCAGTGCGGGCCGCAGTGCGCAGCTCCTGGCAGTGGATGCAAGTTGTTCTTTTTCGTCCCTTTAATGTGACCCGCTGGTTTAGTATTGGCTTTTGCGCTTGGCTGACCTCCTTGGGTAGCTGCAATGGCCTTAATTTACAGGAAAAAGCGGGCGAAGGGAGCGGGGTCGTCGGCAAACCAACGGTCGACGCAGTTGCCGGCAAGAGTGTTGATCTGCTGCAAAACCCAGCGTCGCTCTCCGCCCTGCTGGTCGGGATTTTACTGATTTTGGGTATTTATGCCCTGATTTTGCGATTGAAATCGCGTGGAGATTTCATGTTTTTGCGTCGTTGGTACACTCCTGATGCGACGATTGGTGCGTGTTGGCGTGAATCACTTGCCAATGGTGGCAAGTTTTTCAGATGGCGGCTCTGTTTTTATAGCTTTATTTTACTCTCCGCTCTGCTGAATGGTGTTTTTGTTTACAGGAGTTTTCTGATGCCCTATGTGGATGGCGGTTATGTCTGGGACGTGATCTATGCGCAACCCGTGGCCCTTGCTGCCATGACGGCACTTGTGATCTGGTTGGCTTTTTTAACAGGCGAGAGCTTTGGCGTTGGTTTCGTTGTTCCAATTCTGCACTGGCACTCCTGCTCGGTGTCACAGGCCTGGCGTAAGGTGTTTGAGCTTTGCAATCAGTTTCCAGGCGCAGTTTTGTTGTATGTGCTGAGTTTGATTGGCATGTGGTTGTGTTTTGCCGTGGGCCTTGTTTTGGTGCTTGTTATGACATGCTGTATCGCGGCGCTGCCGCTTGTGATTCCGTATGTGGGGATGGTCTGCCTCTTGCCCGTGTATTATTTTTTTCGAGGATATTCCATCTGTTTTATCGCGCAGTGGCGTGATGGTTTTATCCCGGTTACAGGTACGAATGCGGAGAGTGCACCATGAATACGATTGCCGAGTTACTGCGAGTTGTTCCCAAAAGCGAGCTTCATTCACATCTGGATGGCAGCATGCGCCTTGCCACCCTGATTGAACTCGCAGGTGAGCAAGGGGTTCAATTGCCCTCGTCTGAAGTTGAAGGGCTCACTCGCGAAGTGTTTAAATCACATTACGATAACCTCTCGGAGTATCTGCTGGGCTTTGCTTACACCTGCGCGGTGCTGGAAGATTTCGAGGCCATGGAGCGCGTCGCGTACGAGATGGCTGCCGACGCAATCCAAGATGGTGTCAGGTACCTTGAAGTGCGGTTTTCCCCGCAACGTCTGGTCGCCACCAGCGAAGATTGCGTGGCTGCTTTCAAGGCAGTGAACGCTGGACTGCAAAAAGCGGCCAGCGAGTTCAATCTGTGCGCACCGGTTCGCAGCAATGCCGACATACCCTTTGAATATGGTATTATCTGCTGCGCCATGCGTAATTTCGGCCCTGGCATGGGCCGCTATTTTGATGACCTGCTGAACCTTCTTTCAAACACCTCCAAGCGCGATGTGATCCGCATTGCCTCAATGGATGCGGTGCGCGCCGCCCTGGTCGCGCGCGACCGGTTCGGCATTCCGGTCGTAGCCTTTGACCTGGCCGGTGAAGAGGCTGGCTATCGGGCAGGCCACCACTATGCAGCTTATGAGGAGGCGCACCACAATTTTATGCGCAAAACCGTGCATGCTGGCGAAGCCTATGGTCCGGAGTCAATCTATGAGGCACTCACAAAATGTCATGCCGAACGCATTGGCCATGGTACCTTCATGTTTGCAACCGAGCGCATCCAGAGCCCTGAGATCATTGACAAAGAGGCTTATGTGGATGCCATTGCCAACTATGTGGCCACCAGGCGCATCACCGTGGAGGTCTGCCCAACCAGCAACCTGCAGACCATTCCGGAGCTGGAAGGAGAGATGTCGCTCCATCCAGTGCGCAAGATGCTGGAATACGGCATCTCAGTTGCCATCTGCACGGACAACACACTGATCTCACACACCTCTTTAACGCGCGAACTGCTGCTGACCGCCGAGGCCTGTCAGCTGAATAAAACGCAGTTGAAACGGCTGGTGCTGGCCGCGTTTAAAGGGGCGTTTTACCCTGGCAGCTACACCAACAAGCGGAAGTTTATTAAACGGGCAGCGGATAAAATCGATGAAATTTTTAACAGTTGACCAGATGCGCGCCGCTGACCGAGCAGCGGTGAGCGAATGCAATATCCCGGAGCAGGTTCTGATGAACCGCGCCGGCGCAGCGCTGGCCTATCACACGGGGCGCGTGGCCCGCCTGCGTGGTGTGAGCTGCGTCACACTGATTGCCGGCCATGGCAATAACGGCGGTGATGCCTTTGTGGCAGCCCGTTACCTGCACCGGGCAGGTTTCAACGCGCATGTGCTCATGACTTGCACCCCCTCTACTTTAAAAGGCGCGGCGCGCATTGCCTGGGATGAGATGCAGAGCGAGGGCCTCCACTTCGAGGTGCTTGCCGCAGTTGAAAGCTGGCAGGCACATCCCGACCGTCAATCCGGCTCCCTGCTGAACCATGGCATTGTGGTGGACGGCGTGCTCGGCACTGGCTGCAGCGGTGAGCCGCGCTCTGTTGCAGCGGCAGCCATTGATTGGATCAACTCTGCGCGGCCCCACGCCCTGGTGGTCGCAGTTGATCTGCCCTCCGGCATGCATGGCGACACCGGCGCGGCGGCGGGCGCGGTTGTTAAAGCCGACATCACCGTGACCTTTGCCGCACCCAAAAAAGGCTTTTGCAATCCGGCTGCCATGGCACTGCTCGGCAATCTGATTGTGGCGGATATCGGCATACCCGATGCAATCGCCTTTCGATCAGATGCCGGATGCAGTGTGGAGCTGATCGCCCAGCCTGAGTTGAGCGCGGCTTTTCACAGACGCGCGTGGGACTCCCACAAGGGAAGTTGCGGTCATTTATGTGTGATCGGGGGGGCTGAGCCTTATCCCAACGCGCCGATTCTCACGGCTGCCGGGGCTCTGCGTAGCGGCGCCGGTCTTGTCACGCTCTGGGGGTGCGCCGCCACGACCGGCGGCGTGGCCCTGATTCCAGAGGCGATCTGTCGGAGGATTGTACTCGATGATTTTTGCCTCTGCGGATTGTCGCAGCGCCTCCAGGAGTATCGCTTGGACCACTTTGATGCAATAGTCGTGGGGCCTGGCCTGACTCGAAGCACAGGCGCGCAGGCCATGGTGCGTTATGTGCTGGAAAAGTTTAAGGGCTGGATTGTGATCGATGCAGATGGGCTCAACATCTTAGCCGAGCTGAGCAACGGAGGCTACCAGCTGTCAAAGGATCTCTCGCTGGTGATCACACCCCATCCCGGCGAGGCGGCCCGCTTGCTTGGCTGCTCAGTACCGGAGGTTCAGGAAGACCGCGCTGCGGCAGTCAAATCCCTGGCAGCGCGTTATAACGCGATTGCGGTGCTCAAAGGTGCGGGCACCTTGGTCTGCGACTGCCACTCCAAAACATGGCTCAACCTCACTGGCAACCCGGGCATGGCCACCGCCGGCATGGGGGATGTGCTGGCTGGTATGATCGGCAGCCTGCTGGCCCAGGGCCTTGAGGCAACCCTGGCTGTCACCCTGGCGGTCTGGGCGCACGGCACAGCCGGCGATCTGGCCGCCATTGTTGGCAGTCAAACCTCCCTGACAGCCATGGACCTGGTGAACCAACTGCCCGCGGTTTTTCAGGGTATCGAGCGCTAAAGCAGCTTTTTGCTGAAACAAAATTGAGTTTGTTGATATGCGGAAGATTTCCGCCCTCACAAAAAGTTTGTTGTCCGGCCTTTCTTTATCCGCCGTAGCCTTGGCGAAGGAGGAAGGCTGCTCCAAAGGAGTTGAAAGAATAGCAACTGAAAATAATTCGGCTGCGCCGAATAGCACTGCAACATATTTTTTACCCCTCTATTTTTCTACCCCAAAAACAACCTAGCGCGCCCTCTGCGCCTCAATGTCTCTGTGGCAAAAAACTGATTGCCTGCCTGTGCGTTGCACGCAGTCGGCTATGCTGCGCTGGGTTCCTTGTGGTTTCAAAAATTAAAGTGCAACCATTTTGACCACCTATGTCCAGTGATCTGGACACCTGTGCTACTTAAGATCCACCACATGGGAAAAAATAACTAACGAACAAAACAGATGGGGGTTATCAAAGTTGACGCTTTGAAATCTCATCTATGCGTTCTGAAATAATAGCAATAGACAACACTTCAAATGGGTGATAACATTATCACCAAATATGGAGGTAGTATGAAAAATAAATATACGGCAGTGACAAAACAAGACGGTGACTGGTGGGTTGGTTGGATTGCAGAAATACCGGGCGTGAATTGTCAGGAACGAACACATGAGTCTTTGCTTGAATCCCTCAAAGCAACATTGTCAGAAGCTATTGCTTTTAACAGACAGGATGCCTTATCCGCCGCATCTTCTGGCTACAGGGAAGAGCTTGTTTCTCTATGAAACGAAATGCACTGATAAAGCATTTGAGAAAACATGGCTGTTCCTTAGTTCGAGAAGGAGGACGACATTCATGGTGGGGTAATCTAACCCTTGGCACAAGATCTTCCGTGCCGCGTCATGGGGAAATCAAAGACATTCTGGCGCAGAAGATTTGTAAAGACTTGAATATCCCTAAAATATAACCATCAGAACAACTCAGTGGAGACTACCTCGTAAACTCGGAGTCGCACTGATGACGTTGGCATAAAGTGGAAATCGGAAATGTCATGCAACGAATCTGTGTGGCTAGTTTACGTGTAAAGGAAGGAGGAGTTATGAAATCTTGTTTATTTGCAATAGCGTTGATTGTCGCATTAGTTTTTTCTGGGTGCTCCAAACAAAAAATTAATAATACCCAGGAGGAAATTTTGTTTGACCAACCTGTGCCCGTAAGGTTTGGAACTGGACGGTGGACTTTATTTATAGGGTTTCAAGGTGTTGTTGGCGAGCCTATAGTTGTATACATGAAGCTCTTCGCTAAAAACGAAAGAACAACTGAAAAAATAAAGAAACCGGAAGACATGAATAAATTAACCGGATTGTCGATAAGAAATAGTGACGAGGCTATTTCCTTTTTACGTCTTTTCACGAGTCACACCAGCTATGTCATGTTTGATGAACCACGCGCTATCGAACAACATCCAGACGCTGTTCGAGTTGTACAACAAGATAATGGGTTTGTGGTAACCCGAGAATTGCTCATGGCATCTTCAGAAGAACCTCACGGATATCCAGTTCTTGAGTTTCAAGAAAAAGTAACATTTGATGGGAAGTATGAATTGCTTTCAAAAAAGTCGGTAACCTTTGTTCCATTTGAGAAGTATCCATTCCCAATAATTCTTTAGAATAGGTCATGTTTCTACATTATCACGAAAGCATGGAGTCTCCTTTGAAGAAGCAACCACCGTGTTTGCGGACGAGAATGCCAGGTTAAAGCATGATCCCTGTCACTCTCAACGAGAAGACCGTTTCATTCTTTTGGGCTTCAGTGCTAAGCTTCATATGCTTGTAGTTGTGCACGCCTACAGGCAAGATGAAACAGAAATTAGAATAATTTCGGCCCGCAAGGCGACACGAAATGAAAGAAAACAATATGGTGAATTTTTATGAAAAAAGAATATGATTTTTCGGATTCCGTCAAGAACCCGTACGCCAAACTTCTGAAAAAACAGGTTACCTTGCGTCTTAATATTGATGCAATTACCTATTTCAAAGAGATGGCAAGTCAAACTGGAGTGCCCTACCAGAATCTTATTAACCTATACCTGACAGAGTGTGCGCACTCGAGCAAGAAGCCTAAATTAAAATGGGATTGAAGAGTAAGAACTCAACAAGTTGCAGTTGACTCGTAAACTCGCAACTGAGCTAATCGTTGGGATAGAATAATGAACGTAATCAAAACCATATCTTGGCTTCTCGTCGTTGTCGGAATCTCACTTACCATTTCAGGGCCTGCATGGTCGAAACTACAAGCATCGCATATGCACTCACTTCAAAAAGAAATGGAACAGATCGCAGTCAATCCCGACCTCATCTCTGCCGATTCACCAGTTGAAAAGGAGTTTGCAAAGAACATGGCACTCCAAATGTCCAGAATGGGAGACACCATTAAATATGCCATGCGTCTTGTGTACTTCGGGGTACTCAGTTCGCTTATCGGCTTCGCTGGAGTGAACCTGAGCTTGAGTTATGAAATCAAAGGAAGAGAATCCCAACAAAGCAATGCAGGCTAAAAAATGCTCGCGCATTTTTAGCCTGATTGCGAATGTTGGTGCGCCACGAGGGTGCACATATCTAGCGGGGTGAAAGTCCCTGTCATGGCGGGTTAAGCTCCTCGTCATGTATCGAGTGTTGGACCTCCTGCGGAGTACCGCGGTGCGGTGCGAACAATGGAGGGTTGGAACAAACACCGGAGCGCAAGGGATGGGCAGCTGTCGGAGTCTAAGAGCATGGCATGTGGTAAGAGATATGTGGGCAACGTGGGAGGCCCCTGCACCTCCTCGGCTGAACCGAGGTATGTGAAGAGACGAAAACGAAACGGAACAGATGGGTCTTAAGTCAGGGGAGTCAGACCAATTCATAGTAGTCTGAGTGCGGGAGAGCCGCATACAAATGTCCTCGCATCCAGCGGGGACGGCAAAGGGATTGGCGTGATGAACGCGCCGGAGGATAGATCATATGCGGAATAGAAAGACCGAAGAACATATGCAAACTATACTTTTCGGTATAGCGAACATAGACAGCGGTGAAAATGAATTAATTCGATAAAGTGCTGCTAAGTCCCAAATTTAGAAATTACCGGATTTATAAAGTATGGGTTGGCTGTTGACAAGTGCATATGAATAATGCATATTGATATGCATGAGAACAACGCTTAACATAGATGAAGATATTTTGGCTAGGGCATCTCAACTGACCGGAGTGCGGCAGAAGACATCTTTGGTTAGAATGGGACTGGAGAGCTTGATCGCTCGTGAATCCGCGAAGCGACTCTCGGTTTTGGGCGGAAGCGAACCACAATTGGAATCCATTCCTAGAAGGAGATCATATTGAGGGTTCTAGTGGACACTTCTGTGTGGATCGACCATCTTAGAAAAGCATCAGCCATGTTACGCACCATGCTCGAGAAAGAGAGTGTTGCTATCCATCCATACTTGATTGGAGAACTGGCTTGTGGAAATTTTGAGTAGGCGAAAAGAGATTCTGGCACTCTCAACAATTTGCCACCGTATCAGAAACCGCGCTTCGATTGGTTCCTGAAAGCTGAGCATCACGTTGGAAAATGAGATAGAATGAAGAAACTGCTACTCGGTATCGTAATCGGTTTCACCCTCGCAAGTGCGCTTGCCGTGCCAGTGGTGCTGTTCGTCAAGAACGACACGTACAAACACGGTCGCGGTATCGGCTACCTCAACGGTCAAGCAGACGCAGTTGGCTTCCTGCGCAAGCACTTCCAAGTGACAAACCCCTCGAAAAGCATAAACGAAATGAAGGATGTACTGTTCACAAAAGCGGGTAACGTGTACGTTTTGGACACCAATGGCATTCTAACCATTGAAATACCGTGATTTTCGACACAGTACCTCAAGCTTCCAGCTTGAGTGAAAATGTTTCCTGCAAGCAAGATGCTTACACTACTCCATTATCACTTTTACGGTAACGTCTCAATAACCCGCTTTGGAGCAGCCTTCCTCTTTCGCCAAGGCTGCGGCGCGACAAGAAAGGCTGGACAACAAACCTTACGGGGCAGCCGTTTGTTGTTCACGCTTCAGCGTGCTCTTTGCTCTCTGGCCGATTATTAAAAAGTTACCTTTGTTTCCCGGAACGCGAAGCGTTTGTTACTGTAGCAGCGGGCTCTTAATCATCAACTTATCAATAATTACGCATAGCCTACGCATATTGAATAACCTCATTTGGTTGCCTGCCTGTGCGTAGCACGCAGACAAGCGGCGGCTAGCTGCTTTAGCAAGAAAGGGATATATAATGAGAGTGAGAATTACCGGTTTCACCATCTTCTGTCTGCTGATCACGCAAGTTCATTCGGCTGATTTTTACGTCGATCCTGAACACGGTGATGCAGCCAATGATGGAAGCTCAGAAAAGCCATGGCAAAGCCTCCAGAGTGTCTTAGATCAAGGATTGGTCGAGTCGCGGAGCTGGAACTCGCTTCCTCATACGGGCGGCAGCAAACTTGTGATGAAGAACCCCGGGGCGCCGGTCAAGGCCGGCGACACGATCCGGCTGAAATCCGGAGATTATGGCGCGCTGAAAATCGGAGATATGTACAATTCGGGTGTGATCACGATCGCCGCCCTGGAGGGGCATTGTCCCGCGTTTCAGAGCATCCGCCTTAGTTCCGGATCTCACTGGGAGTTCAAGGGGCTCCATGTCCGAGCCAATCCTGAACCAGGCAAGAAGCCCGGGGCGCTGATTACCATTGCATCCCACGGGTTCAGGGGGCCTGTCCATGATGTGTGGGTTGAAAACTGCGTTCTCTCATCCGCTGACGACACATCCGCGTGGTCCGCCGAAGATTGGAACAGGCGGGCATACAGCGGGATCAATGCTGAGGGCACGAGGATCACCCTGCGCGGCAACCACCTGAAGAACGTGAACTTCGGAGTCTCGGTTTCAGCTTCCTTCTCGCTTATCGAGAGTAACACGGTTGAAAATTTTTCGGGCGACGGAATGCGCGGCCAAGGTGACTATTCCGTGTTCCAGTATAACGTCGTCAAGAACTGCTACGACGTGAATGACAACCACGACGACGGCTTTCAAAGCTGGTCGCGAGGACCCAAGGGTGAAGTCGGGCGAGGAAGCGTCAAAGGGCTGGTCCTGCGCGGTAACACGATCATTAATTATGAGGATACTGCCCAGCCCCATCGGGGCACTTTACAGGGGATCGGATGCTTCGATGGTATGTATGTTGATTGGGTGATAGAGAACAACGTGGTCATCGTCGATCACTGGCACGGCATCACTCTTCTGGGCGCGACCAACTGCCGCATCGTGAACAACACCGTGATTGACCGGTCAAAGGGACGCCCCGGACCACCGTGGATAAAAATTGACGATCACAAGGCGGGGAAGGTATCCACCGGTTGCATTGTCAGGAACAATATCACTGCCGATCTGAAGGTCAGAGAAGGAACAACCGTTGATCATAACCTGATCGTCAAAGATGTGGCGGTCATCTTTACCAATGCCGGGGAGCGCGATCTCACGCTCGTGAGGGGAAGCCCTGCCATTGATGCGGGAACTCAAGATCTTGCCCCGGAGCGCGATATTGTCGGGACATTGCGACCCCGGGGGAAAGGCGTGGACATTGGAGCGTACGAATTCGCGGGGGAGAAGTAACTGCAAGGCTGCTCCAAAGCGGGTTAGTTCTAACCAACAGATAGAGTTTAAAAAGTTAACGCTTTTGAAACTTATCTAGAAGTTGGAGTGACAAAAAACGCAAACACGATATCCCTTGTTGGCTTTACGAAACTATCGGAGGAAGACTTCGCTTTGAGAATGACCATCAACCCCTATGGTGCTATCGGATTTGGGCTGGCATCAGTATTTGCAGTCACCCAGGAATGGTCGCTCCCGGAGTTCTGTTGGAGTACTTGGCTGGCTGGTCTTGTTTACGCTTGGAGTTGCGTCGCAACGGCCTCTGTACAGATCATTCTCACCGTACGGTCTGAGAAGGCAGCCTACGAGCAACACATTGCATTTCTGCGCTGCTTGATTAGGATTAGCCCATCACTCCAGCAGCGCGAGGATTTGTGCAAGGCATCCTTGGGTGTCGCTGGAATCCTGTAGCACAAGGTCCGCGCCGGCAGCTGTCAGCTCGGCGGCGGAGACCCAGCCAGTGGCGGTTGCCAGCGCCACCAGATTATTTGATTTAGCGGCTTTGATATCCAGCGGG
>JAQUCE010000131.1 GCA_028686345.1 Kiritimatiellia bacterium | reverse complement strand
CCACTTGTCCCGGCGTAGTTCCGCTTGCGGGACGAAGACGGATGCGCGGGGTCGCTAATCGCTTGAAATACCCTTATCACAAGATCACTTTTGACAACATGAATTGTATTTTTAGCACAAGACTCTGTGGTTAAAAATCAGCTACGGAGCCCTTTCGTGCTTTTCGTGATTTTCGTGGTTAAAAAAGAGGTACAGGAAAACAAAACTAAGCTTTTAGTCTTCATTCATAGTGGGCACTAACCACGCAACACGCGCGCGTAAAGTGCAAATATAAAACGAACTACTACTCAGAAAACAAGGCAAAAAACACTAAGTTTTCACGTCTATGTCCAGTAATCTAAAGTTTCATGGAAAGTTGAAATGTGTAGGGTTGGCGGCCCTTGTCCGGCATAGTTCCGCAATGCCACGGCGTAGCCCCGCTTGAGGGCGAAGCCGGGTTGCGGGACGACGACGGATGAGCCAAACAAAGATGATGAAACCCCATGGCGCGCCTTTGACGAACAAGCGCCCGGCATCCGCAAATTGCTTCTGAGAAGCAACCCTACACCCCAGGGCGCGCCTTTCACGAGCCTGGAGCATATGCCGCTCGCAGAGCGGCTACTACACCCCAGGGCGCGCCTTTCACGAACCTGTTGCAAAATGCCGCTCGCAGAGCGGCTGCTACACCGAACGACAACCCTTGCGCCCCGCAGTGCAGCGCATGTGCAGTAGTCGCTCTACGAGCGACATCGGGTTGACGATGTTGTGCGACGATGTTGACCGACGATTGGGATCATTTGTGAAATCGTCCACCAGCATCGTCGCCGCTATCGTAAACCAAAGGTGACGCCGATTGTCTGTAGCTCCGGTTTCCAACCGGACATGTCCGATTGGAAATCGGAACTACGTTGCTTCCGCAAATGTACAAGGTCACTTTGAAAATCATTCGCGTCGTCCGCATAGCGAACGACCTCCTTCTCCGCGTCTTGTCAAATGGCGTAAGCGCGGAAGGAGGTCAGTCGCTATGCGGCTGACTATACCGCGTGTCTGATGATTCGCGTGTTGCCCGCAGTCCACCGCATAGCGGCGGATATACTTCTCGATCATCCACCGCATAGCGGCGGATATACTGAACGCAAAACAGTATGTCCGGGCTATGTGGTGGATGCCCATTTTTCACCTCTAAGATTTTTCACCTCAAAATAATAAAGTTCCTCCTTTTGCGCTTTCTGTGCCTTTTTGCGGCTATTGCTTCTCTCTTTTACTGCGCTATATTTAGCCGCAAAAAACGCAAAAGACGCAAAATCTTCTCCACCTTTTTTTTAACTACGAAAAACACGAAAATGAATGATAGTAGTACATAGTTCACAAAGGTTGCTGCGTTGTTTTTTATGCACGTTTTCCAAATAAATCACTATCATAATCTTCTTACCTTAAAATTTTTCCTCGCAGAGTAGCAGAGCTCGCGGAGATTGCCAGTCGCTTTGCTCCTTGCCTCATCTTCGATGATGCCCTACTACGCTTCGTTTCGCGGGCAAAAAAGTTATCACGCTACCCCATTTTCCTACCCCTCTATTTTTCTACCCCAAAAACAACCTAGCGTACCCTCTGTGCCTCTCAGTGTCTCAGTGGAAAAATGATAAGTTTTTCATGCCTTGTTCTCAGCGATGCCGACGGGGATGTCGGCGCTCCCGGGACACGACTAAACAACCCGCGTTGGAGCAGCCTTCCGTCTTCGCGCTTCGCAGCTACGCCGGAGACGGAAAGGCTGGACAACAAACCTTACACAGCAGCCTAAAGGCTGAACAACAAACCTTACTTAGCAGCTGTTTGTTGTTCACGCTTCAGCGTGCTCTTTGTTTTGCGCCGCCCTTGAGCGAGAGCACGAAAAGATAGAGGAAGCAGGCCACGGGAACCACAAAAGCGAGGGATTTCATTCCGGCATCCACCAGTCCACCCATCAGCAGAGGAACAACCGCTCCGCCGGAGATTGCCATACACATCAGGCCGCTCAGTTCACCGGCCCGTTCAGGCTTCTCTTCCACCGTGATCGAAAAGAGCAGCGGCCAGATATTGGCAAAACCGAGTCCGCTGAGAACTACACCGGCAATGGCCATTGTTGTGTTGCCAAACATCAGCAAGCCGGCACCAACAGCACCCATAAGCGCTGAGATGCGAAAGGCCGGACGCGGCTGCACTTTTGTCAGCAAGGCGCCGCCAGCAATACGACCGATAGTAAGCAGCAGAAAAAACATGGCTGCGCCGAACTTGCTGGCCGTGGCCTCTTCCATCCCCATATCCAACAGACTGGGAAAGAGGAAACGTCCCATGCTGGCCTCAGCACCCACATACAGAAAGATACCCAGCACTGCTAAGGCAAAGGCCGGCTCTTTCAGCAGCTTCAAGCTTGAAGCAATACTTGGCGGCACCTCAGGCTTGCGCTCTTTAACTTTAACAAAGCTGACAAAAACAAGCGCGGCTGCCATTAAAACAAAGAAAATCGGGAAAGTTCCACGCCACCCCATGTTTTTAAAGAGCGCAATGGCCGCGATTGCCGTCACCAGATATGTTGCCAAGGTGCTTCCCAGGCCTTTGATTCCCTGCGCAAAACTCAAGTTCCGGCTGTAATTTCCTGCAGCGCTCACCTCGCGCATAATAGGATTGCCTGCCACCTGCAGAAAGGTCGTGCCAATACCTAACACAAATATACATACCAGCAGCACCCCAAACCCCGGCACCATCAGAGTGGGAACCAGCATGGCGACTGCATTCAGCCCCAACCCCAGCAGCAGCAGTTTTTTCATACCGATCCGGGCGGCCAGCAGCCCGCCCGGCACACTGAAAGCAGCGAAGGCAATAAAGACAAAGAAAGAGAGCAGCGTTGCCATCACATTACTGAGCTCATACTGCTCCTTGACAGCATTAGACATTGGACCCATTGCATCAGCCACCCCCATAACAAGAAATGCCATAAAGATAGGCATTGTTTTCATTTTCATTTTTTTACCCTTTGCTTTCACCTTCGCTCTTCCGAGCGTTTTTCCCTTACACATCAGCCCCACACGGGGCACATCCTTGTCATAATCCTAATCCCAATCCTTATCTTGTTCGCTGCGCGTTCTTCATATAATGCTTTGCCGACCTCATTGCCCTTTAATTGCGTCACACATGGAGATCACCCGCAGCTTCCTGGTAAACTCGTCCCTGGCCTTGGCTGAGCGGACGACCACCACGCGGCTCTCGCCAGGCAGCAGGTCAAAGTAGTTATCGCTGAAAAAGGGGCTCTCAGCGTCGTCCAACGCAAGATAAACGCCGCGCGCGAAGTGATCACTGCTGAGTTTGATTGAGTAACCGCCCTTGAACTCGGTGATCTCTGTTTTAAGCGTTGTTATTGGCAGCTCAAAACTCTTCAGCGGTGCCAGCAGATAAATCGAGTCGGCTTTGAGAATCCTGGATTTAAAAACCGCGCTGACCAGGACATTGCTGGGGCTGAGGCCACCGAGAAAATCATCCAGATCGATCTCCAACGCGTGCAGGCTGCTGTTAGCCTCGACGGTCACACTCTCGCGGCGTTCTTTGTGTGTGGCCCCGGTCAAACTCATCAACTTGAGCGTGAGCTCACCCTGTAACGGCTCCAAAAGGTCGGAGACAACATAGGCCGACATCCGTCCCTCACTCTCGCTCTTGGTCACTGAGACAATCACTCTCTCATAAGATTTGCGGGTGCGATAGTGCGAGGCCTTCCACTTGCCATAGTAATCGGAGGTTGACCAGGAAGCCACGGGCCAGCAGTCATTGTGCTGCCAGTAGAGAGTGCCCATGCAGTACGGCATGTTGCGGCGATGCGCCTCCTGGGCCAGGCGCATGCCGTCGGCTTGCAGCAACTGGCTCATATAGAGAAAACTGCGGAAATCCCTGGGTTCTCTGTAGTTGCGCTCCATATAGACGCGGATCAGCTCATTGCCGCTGGGATGGCGCTGATGGGCCAGCATCACATCCGACTCAATATCCCAGTGTTTCTCATGCGCGGCATAGCTCCGCACAGTGGAGAGTTCAGGAAACGACTGGAATCCATACTCACTCATGAAGCGGGGAATCGCCTCTTCATAGCTGGTGAAGGGCGCCTTGCCGTGCCAGACATCCCAGTAATGGCGATCGCCGGATTTGTCATTGCGCTCCTCTGGGTAGAGATCGCTATAGGGCGAACTGGAGCGGTAATCAATCTCCGGGTTAAACTCGCGAACCACCTCTGGCAGCAGGTGGTCGAAGAGCCGGTCATACTCCATTTTAACCCGCAGCGCGACACCTTTCTGCGCGAACTGCTGTTTCCAGCCCCAATTATAAAAAGCCTCATTCATCTCGTTATTGCCGCACCACAGCGCCAGCGAGGCGTGGTTGCGCAGGCGTTTGACATTCTCAATCGCCTCAGCCCGGATATTCGCTTCAATCTCCTGGTCCAAGGGATACATACTGCAGGAAAACATGAAATCCTGCCAGACCAGAATTCCGTTTTGATCGCACAGCTCATAAAAGTAATCATCCTCATAGATACCGCCGCCCCAGACGCGCAGCATGTTCATGTTGGCATCAGCAGCGCGTGCCACCACATCGCGATACTGCTCCCTGGTCACCCGCGGCAGAAAGCTGTCGTTCGGAATATAGTTGGCTCCCTTCATAAAAACCGGAACCCCGTTCAACTCAAAGAAGAAGGTCGACCCCTCCCCCGCCATATCCAGCTCTGTCACAAGCCTGATTGAGCGGATGCCTGTTGGCACAACCCGAGTGTCAAAAACCTGGTCGCCCTCTTTAATGCGCACCTTGAAGTCGTAGAGAAAAGGCTCTCCCAACCCATTGCTCCACCACAGCCGGGGGTTGTTCAATGTGAAGGCCAGGGTGAGCTTGTTCACGCCTGGGCTCAACTCTGTCCGGCGTGTGGCGTAAACGCGTCCGCTGGCATCGCCCACCACCTCCAGCACCGCATCGCACTCAATCCCGGAGTCAACCTCGACCTTCACCTCCACCTGAGCTGAAGCCGGGGTGATCTCTCTGGTGGTGATATGCACATCCTCAAAGCGCAGCTCATCCCAATGCTCCAGATAAACCGGGCGCCAGATACCCATTGTCACCAGCCGCGGTCCCCAGTCCCAGCCATAGTGATAACCTGCCTTGCGGGCGAAAACACTGACCTTGCGCTCCAGCAAGCCGCCATTCTCAGATTGATCATTCACAGCTGGATAGGCGAAATCAAGGGCCAGGACTTTGGGCAGATCAATCTTGATCGGTGAGTGGAAATAGACGCGCAGGTGGTTCTCGCCCGGCTCTAAAAGCTCTTTGCACTCCTTGCGCCAACTGCGGAACATGTTGTTGGCGATAATCAACTTGGCGTCATTCAGATAAACATCCGCATAGGTGTCAAGACCCTCAAAAACAAGCCGGAAGTTATCGGCTGCCAGTTGCTCGGCAGTCAGGTTGAAGGTGCATTCATACTCCCAGTCCTCCTTGTCAACCCACTGCACCGCACGTTCATTCATGCCGACAAAAGGGTCGGGGATCACATCATTAGCCATCAAATCGCTCTGCACCACACCCGGCACCGTTGCCGGATACCAGTTACGTCCACGCACCTGCTTGAACCTCCATCCGTGGTGCAGAGGCAGGCGGCCAACGCCGCCAGCGCAGAGTTCGCCGGCCAAGGCAATGAGAGATACGAGACAAACAGCGACAACAGATCTTTTCAACATAACACCGACTCCTCTACATAAATAAGTTCGTGATAATAATAGACTGACCGCATTGAAATTACAATCTTAAACCCTGCCAAAAATTGGATTCGTAAAAATTGTCTTTTAAAATTTTTATCACAAGCATATAATAATCTCCCTTACAAATAGAAGAGCGGATTTCCCGCTGCTTAAAACCAAGATCAAACCAAATAAAACGGAGAGTACAACATGAAAAGATTGCTAGTTTGCGCACTGGCCGGCGTTATGATTGTCGGCACAACCGCTTGCACCGGACCTTTCAAGCTGACAAAACAGCTGCACACCTGGAATAGGAACGTGGAGAATGAATGGGCCGAAGAGCTGGTCTTCCTCGGTCTCGTGATATTTCCGGTTTACGCGATATGTACGCTCGGGGATGCGATTATTTTCAACAGCATTGAGTTCTGGGGCGGCGAAAGCCCGATTGCCTCCAATCTCTCGCAAGGCGATGAGAGCGTTCAACTGACCTATAATGCTGACGGTACCATCCTGCTGCAAAGCGGTACCGGCAGTTGCGTGCTGCAGAAAACCGACGGCGTCATCAAAGCGCTTGACACTGAAGGCAAGGTGCTTTACACCGCCAAAACCGGTGCTGACAACAAAGTGCGCGTTTACAACGCCGATGGCGCAGTTGTGCGCACCTTTGATAAAGCTTCTTAAAGAGCCTTAGTCCGACAATGCTGTGCGACGATGTTGACCGACGATTGAGATCATGCGTGAGATCGTCGGTCAGCATCGTCGCCGCAATCGTCAACCGGAAGCGCAGCAGGTCTTTGTAGCTCCGGTTTCCAACCGGACATGTCCGGTTGGAAATCGGAGCTACGAATCTCCGCAAATGTATAAGATCACTTTGAAGATTATTCGCGTCGCCCGCATAGCGGCGGATTTACCTTATTGCGATATAAGTATGTCCTCCGCTATGCGGTGGACAGCAATGATTTGAAGGTTGTCCGGCAATATGCGTTGATTCGCAGATGCGCTCGGTTGCAGCGGCTAGCTGCTTTAGTCCTTGATTATTTAACGACTTTTAAACTAAAATAAGAGCTATGACGACTATTCCCACCAAATCTTTGTTCAATGTTTTTTCAACGCTGCTGCTCTGCACCCTCGCTGCATGCACCGCGCTCGCTGATGTTTATATCAGCGAATTCATGGCTGACAACAGCAGCTCGCTGCAAACTGCCGCGGGTGTCAATGCCGACTGGATTGAACTCCATAACCACAGTGCCGTTGAAGCTGACATCTCCGGCTGGTTCCTGACCGATGATATCTCCCTGCCCACCCAGTGGTCATTTCCGCCAGAGACCCGCATGGCCCCGAACAGCTATCTGATCGTCTTCGCGGATGGGTCAGAGCATTCAATCACCAAAAATGAACTTCACTGCAACTTCAGACTCTCAAAAAACGGCGAATACCTGGCACTGATTCAAGCTGATGGGTCAACGGTAGCCTGCGAATTTGCGCCGTCCTTCCCCAAACAGGAGTCGGATGTCAGCTATGGCCTGACCACCATCACCACCCCGGTGATCACAAGGGAGACACCCGCACGCTACCGGATCCCGAACGCCGATGGCACGGCCCCCTGGCACAGCGCCACCGGCGGCGTGGGCTTCACTGATGCGCCCTCCTCTTTCACGGTCCATTACTATGAGATGAACGCAAATGTCACATCCGTGGCCATGGCTGAGACAATGGTCGCAAACTCTGCCTACTGGAAGACAACACCGCAGTTTCCGCTGGTTGGAGAATATTCGGTGATCAATATGCACGGATCAGCCGGCAACGGCAATTTCGGCAATGATGACCCCTTCCCTAACCATGGCAGCGTGGGTGTTGACAAAAACAATTTCGTTGTGATTGCCGAAACCGTCATCTACATTCCCGCCCCTGGCTTGCGCTCATTTGGTGTTGGCAGCGATGATGGCTTCCGGCTCGCCATCACCGGACATGGCCAGAACTTTAGCGTGGAGCATCTCGGAGCGCGCGGCTTTGGCACAACAGTCGGCGCCTTCAACTTCCCGGCGGCAGGTTACTACGACTTGCGCCTGATTTTTTTTGAGCAGAGTGGTGGCGCCACGCTGGAGCTCTCCTGCGCACAGGGCAGCTACGGGAGTTTTGACAGCACTGCCTTTAAACTACTGGGCGACCCCGCCGCGGGCGTGCTCCTGGCCGGCGCTATCGGCGCCCACATCAACACCGATATCCGCAGCGCGATGCTCAACATCAACAGTCGCATGGATGCTGAGTGGGGCTTTGAACTCCCCCAAAACCTCCAACCAGAGGATACTATCTCGCTCGCGCTACGCTACATCGACGGCTGCGCCATTGCTGTCAACGGCCAGCCCATAACAGCCTTCAACACCCCCGCTGCTCTGGACTGGAACAGCGCTGCCACCCTCAGCCGCTCGCTCGAACAAGGGCTGATACCTGTTACGATTGAGATCCCCTCCTCCGTTGTGCTCCCTGGCAGCAACACGCTCTCCATCATTGGCTTGAATAACGCCGCGTCAGATACCGACTTCCTAACTCATCCAGCCCTCACACACACCAGCGCCAACCGCTATGGCCGCTACTTTCCCGAGCCCACACCGGGAGCCGCCAATGGAGCGCCCTACAACGCCCCCACCCCCAAGGTGACGGTCACCGTGCCGCGCGGCTTTAAAAACGCGCCCTTCTGGGCTGAGCTGCTCTGTATAGAAGCTCCCGCCGCTGAAATCCGCTACACAACCGACGGCAGTGTGCCGGGGATCGGCTCATTGCTCTACACCGCCCCGCTCCACATCACCACCACCACCACGCTGCGGGCTGCGGTGATCGACCCGCAAAGCTACGAGCAGCGCACCAAATCTGTGAGCTGGATTTTCCTCGAGGATGTGCTCACCAAAGACAACACCACCCCGCCGGGATGGCCGGCTAACAGGGCGGTCAACAACCATGAAATGCAATACGGCATGGCACAAAACATTGTCACGGGTGACCGAGAACGACTGCTGCGCGGCATGACCAACGACATCCCCTCGATCTCGATCGTGACGGATCTTAAACACCTCTTCAGCCCCCAGAGCGGCATCTACGTCAATCCAAGCAACGATGGACGTGAATGGGAGCGCCCGGTCTCGGTTGAGATGATTGACACTGCCCGCGGTCAGGAGTATGAGTTTCAGGTTAATGCAGGCCTGCGCATCCGCGGCGCCTTCAGCCGCAGCCCCGATAATCCCAAACACTCATTCCGGCTCTTCTTCCGGAGTGTGTATGGCGACTCAAAGCTCAAATTCAAACTCTTTGATGACGAGGGCACCGACACCTATGACAATGTCGACCTCAGGACCGCCCAGAACTACTCCTGGGCCTACCAGAAGAATGACCGCAACACCTTTGCCCGCGAGGTCTTCTCGCGCGATACCCAGCGCGACATGGGCGTACCCTACACCCGCTCCCGCTACTACCACCTCTACCTCAACGGCCAGTACTGGGGGCTCTATCAAACCCAGGAACGCGGCAATGACAACTGGGCTGAGAGCTATCTTGGAGGCAAAGATGATGATTATGACTGCATCAAGGTCTCGCATCCCAGCTATGCGCTCTCAGCCGCGGACGGCAACTTTGATGGCTACTTTGCCTTACACAACTATGCGGTCAATCAGGGTTTCTCCGGTGCATACAGCAATAACTACTGGAGTGTTCAGGGGCGCGACCCGGACAACAGCGTCAATACGAACAAGCCCTGCTATCTTGATCAGGATAATCTGATTAAATACATGCTGAACTGCTATTACACTGGCGACCCGGATTCCCCGATCTCGGCGTGGGGCAATATAGTCAACAACATTGTCGCGCTCTACAACCGCAACACCCCTGCTGGCTTCACCTGGCTGCGGCATGATGCCGAGCACTCACTGGGTGCGCATGTCAACTACGGAGTCAACACTGACCTGACCATGCTCGGCAGCAATCTCACAGAACCGCTTCAATTCAATCCCGCAACCCTGCACATCAAGCTCTGCGAACACCCAGAATACCGCATGCGCTTCGCTGACTTGGTCTACCAGCACCTCTTTAATGAAGGCGCACTGACCCCTGAGCAATGCCGTGCGCGCTTCCAAGCCCGCACAGCTCAGATTGACAGCGCCATCGTGGCGGAGTCCGCCCGCTGGGGTTACGGCCGTACGCGGGCCGATCACTGGATACCGGCATGTAACACAGTGCTGAACACCTACCTGCCCTTCCGCTCAAATGTGGTCATCAATCAGTTTAAGGCCAAAGGCTGGTACCCGCAGATCAATCCGCCGCTGCTCTCAACCAACTCCGCCACGGTTCCAGCCGGCTACCAGCTGGGCATGAGCGCTGAAACCACCTTTTATTACACCACGGACAGCAGCGACCCACGCGCGATCGGCGGCAGCATCAACCCGGCCAGCACCGCTGTGCTCTTCGACGGAGGTGCCACCACACTGATCGCCAAGGGCTCTGTGTGGCACTTCTATGACCTCGGCGCTGAGCCGCCGCTCGCTGGCGCAAAATCCTGGCGGGAACCCGACTACCCCGACACAGCCTGGCAATCCGGCCCGGCTATACTCGGATTCGCCGGTTCCAGCTATGTGAACCCGGTTGCCACAACCACGCGGCGCTTTGTGAACAATGTCGCCGCCCCGCAGGTCACCACCACCTACTTCCGCCGCTCATTCAGTCTAACCAACACCAACGGGATCACCGTACTGACGCTTGACCTCTTGCGCGACGACGGTGCTGTGATCTACATCAACGGGGTGGAGGCCGCGCGCTCCAATATGCCAGCCGGAACCATTACCTATGACACCTTGTCCGCTGGTATTGTAGGCGGTATTGACCAGAACACATATTTTCCGCTTGAGATCACCGATCTCTCGGCACTGAAGCTAGGTTCCAACCTGATCGCGGTTGAGCTGCATCAGTGTAATGCCGGAAGCAGCGACCTCTACCTGGATCTGGCTCTGACCGCGCACTTCAACGGCAACACCACCCTGCCCATCGCAGCCCCAACCACCATTAAAGCCCGCGCCCTCAAGGACGGCGAATGGAGCGCCCTGGCAGAGATCTCCCTTGACATCATCATCCCGCCCCAGGATTATCACCACCTGCGCGTTACTGAGCTGATGTACGCCCCCATTGCGCCCGCTGACCCAGCCGGTCCGCTGGTCAATGACGATTTTGCCTGGCTGGAGCTGCGCAATACAGGCTCATCAATAATTGATCTGGACGGCATCAGCTTTGTCAGCGGCATAGCGCACACTTTCTCCCCTTACAACCTGCTGCCTGGCGCACGGCTGGTGCTGGCTAAAAACCCTGGAGCACTCGCAGAGCGCCATCCGACCAACACCATGCAGGTGCTGGCCTGGTCGGGCGGCAACCTCGCCCGTCGCGGCGAAACCATCGCCATAGCCTCGCCGGCTGCCAGCAATATTCTGAGCTTCACCTACTCCAGCACATGGTATCCTGAGACATACAACACCGGGCGCTCAATTGTGGTGGTCGACACCGCAGCCGCTGAGCCGCTTTGGAGCACTGCTGAGAACTGGCGGCCCAGTCGTGCGTCAGCCGGCACCCCGGGCACCCCGGACGCGCCGGCCTTCAATGCGCTCGCCATGACACCTGTCGACCACATGACTGTCAGTGCCGAAGGGCTTGAAGGCACCATTGAGCTGTGGTACTCCGAAGACCTTGAGGTTTGGGTACCCTGTGACAGCCAGGTCTGGAGCCGCGAGAACAACACCATCCTCATCCACCTCAAGAGTCCCCTCCTGCCCAACCAGGATCGCGGCTTTTTCCAACTGCGCATCAGCGACTAAAGCAGCTAGACAGGCAAACGAAAAAGTTTGTGTGATGTGCGGGAGGTCGTCGCCCTGGCTGAAAAGTTAGTGGTTAAGCGCCCCGCGTTTGGGAAATGCAAGGGTTGTTGTTAGTTGCTATTCTCTCAATTCATGGCGCAAAAACAAGAAATTCAGATAACCATCTTCATAAGTTGTTGAATAAAAATGTTTTCTGCAAGCAAGATGCTTGCACTACTCCATTATCACTTTTAGTACCTCTTTTCTTAAATCCTATCATGTTTGCGAAAGATTTTGCGACTTTTGCGTTTTTTTGCGGCTAAACATAGCGAAGCAAAGGAAAAAAGGAATAGCCGCAAAAAGGCGCAAAAGAAAGA
>JAQUCE010000130.1 GCA_028686345.1 Kiritimatiellia bacterium | reverse complement strand
TGGCTAACCTTTGCCAGGCGGGATTGGTTACCCGCTGGATGTCTACTTTCTCTTTCATTGTATTTACGATTTTACAAATCCCCAGAAACTGGGCTTATCCTGTCGCGACGCAGAGCGGCTACTACACTGAACGACAACCCTTGCGCCCCGCAGTGCAGCGCATGTGCAGTAGTCGCTTGATGAGCGACATCGGTTGACGATGCTGTGCGACGATGTTGACCGACGATTGGGATCATTTGTGAAATCGTTCACCAGCATCGTCGCCGCCGCCGCTATCGTAAACCAAAGGTGACGCCGATTGTCTGTAGGTCCGGTTTCCAACCGGACATGTCCGATTGGAAATCGGAGCTACGTTGCTTCCGCAAATGTACAAGGTCACTTTGAAAATCATTCGCGTCGTCCGCATAGCGAACGACCTCCTTCTCCGCGTCTTGTCAAATGGCGTAAGCGCGGAAGGAGGTCAGTCGCTATGCGGCTGACTATACCGCGTGTCTGATGATTCGCGTGTTGTTCGCAGTCCACCGCATAGCGGCGGATATACTTCTCGATCATCCACCGCATAGCGGCGGATATACTGCAAGCAAAACAGTATGTCCGCCGCTATGCGGTGGACGCACATTTCTCACCTCTAAAACAGCGCAACGCATTTGCATCAGCCGTGCGTCATGCAAGTTTCATGGGAAGTTGAAATGTGTAGGGTTGGCGGCCCTTGTCCGGCATAGTTCCGCCATGCCACGGCGTAGCCCCGCTTGAGGGCGAAGCCGGGTTGCGGGACGACGACGGATGAGCCAAACAAAGATAATGAAACCCCATGGCCCACCTTTGACGAGCAAACACTCGGTGTCCGCTAATTGCTTCATCCTCCTTCGCCAAGGCTACGGCGGACATGCTGGAAGCAACCCTACACCCCGGGGCGCGCCTTTCACGAGTCTGGCGCAAAATGCCGCTCGTAGAGCGGCTACTACACCGAACAACAACCCTTGCGCTCCGCGGTGGAGCGCATGTGTAGTAGTCGCTTGATGAGCGACATCGGTTGACGATGCTGTGCGATGATGTTGACCGACGATTGGGATCATGCTTGAAATAGTCAACCAGCATCGTCGCCGCCATCGTCAACCAAAGGCGCAGCCGACCTCAGTAGCTCCGGTTTCCAACCGGACAGTCCGATTGGAAATCGGGCTACGTTTTTGCGCAACCGGATCATTCGCATGTTGTTCGCAGTCGCCCGCATAGCGGGACGACTTCCTTGCTTCGCGCCTTGCCAAGGGGGGTAAGCGCGAAAGGAGGTCAGTCGCTATGCGGCTGACTATAGCTCGTGACCGGATCACTCACTTGTTGTTCGCAGTCCACCGCATAGCGGCGGATATACTGCTCGATCATCCACCGCATAGCGGCGGATATACTTCGCGACCATCCACCGCGTAGCGGCGGATATACTGCAAGCAAAACAGTATGTCCGGGCTATGCGGTGGACGCACATTTCTCACCTCTAAAACAGCGCAACGCATTTGCATCAGCCGTGCGTCATGCAAGTTTCATGGGAAGTTGAAACTGTAGGGTTGGCGGCCCTTGTCCGGCATAGTTCCGCAATGCCACGGCGTTGCCCCGCTTGCGGCCGAAGCCGGGTTGCGGGACGACGACGGATGAGCCAAACAAAGATAATGAAACCCCATGGCCCGCCTTTGACGAGCAAACACTCGGTGTCCGCTAATTGCTTCATCCTCCTTCGCCAAGCTGCGGCGGACATGCTGGAAGCAACCCTACACCCTGGGGCGCGCCTTTCACGAGACTGGAGCAAAGTGCCGCTTGTAGAGCGGCTACTGCACCTAAACCAGCGGAGCCGGAACCAAACTGAGCCTATGTGATATGCGAAATTATTTCTTTTGCGCCTTTTGCGCCTTTTTGCGGCTATTCCTTTTTTCCTTTGCTTCGCTATGTTTAGCCGCAAAAAAACGCAAAAGTCGCAAAATCTTTCGCAAACAGGATAGGATTTAAGAAAAGAGGTACTAACAGCAACTATTGCAAACAGCTTGTAATCCGCCCTGCGGGGCGCTGTAGCCGCGGGCCGTGACACCCGGGGGGCTTGCTCGCGGCAGCAATTCTAATTATGACCAAGACCCTGTTCAGAAGACACGCTACAGCTTAGAGCTGTCAAGACAGTTGGCTCAACACAGTTGCGGCATGGCTCCTGTAGTGCGACGGGGTTGCGCTATTGCAACCCTGTTTTGCTGCAACAGTATCTTTAACCAATTATCAATCAAAGACTTAGCTTTTAACAGCGCATCATTTATTTCTTGGCACGGCTATTGCATATACAATGCTACTAGGAAACATAAGTTTTAAAAACAAGTTAGCAACCAACAGATGAAAGGAGCTATATTATGCCTAGAGGAGATAGAACAGGCCCGGCGGGAGCAGGTGCAATGAGTGGACGCGGCGCGGGATTCTGCGCTGGAAATGATGGCCCCGGTTTCATGAGCGGAGCTTTTGGAATGGGGATGCGCGGCGGCGCAGGTCGCGGTCGCGGTTTTTTCGGCATGGGTGGCGGACGCGGCAATCGCCGCGGCAACTTTGGCGCAGGCCGGGGCTATGGCGCGGCTGAGGCACCGGTGCTCAACGAAAAAGATGTGCTTGCAAACCGCGCCAAGGCTTTGGAGCGCGAGTTGGGAGCTGTTAAAGAGCGCCTGAGCTCAATTGATGGCTAACTCCGCGCTGAACGCGGAGCGGCACAGAACAATGAATTTTTCGCGCCTCATAAAGGTGCACAACTGGAGATGAATTATGAAAATTGCTTTTACAACTGCCGGAGTCGATCTCGCGAGCGAGATCGACTCCCGTTTTGGCCGTGCGCCGAAATTTCTGATATTTGACACAGAGAGCCGCGCCTTTGAGGTGGTGGACAACTCACAGAACTTGAACGCCGCGCAGGGAGCGGGTATTCAATCCGCTGAGACGATTGTCAAGCTGGGCGCGAACGCAGTGGTCACGGGCCATTGCGGCCCGAAGGCCTACCGTGCACTCACCTCGGCAGGGGTTAAGATTTACAACACCGAGATCAAGAGCATTGAAGCTGCGCTGCAGGCCGTGGAGAGCGGTGCGCTCACGCCAGCCACCGACGCGGATGTTGAAGGTCACTGGTAGAGCAGAGGAGGGGTGCGGCTTTGCGGGATGAGGGGAAAGTGATGGAAATTATGACTTTTTGTTATGCCAATATAAATTATTTATGAAATTATTTCTCGACTGTATTCCGTGTCTGCTGCGGCAGACACTTGACTCTTCACGGGCAGTCACGGATGATCCTGTGATTCATGAGAAGATATTGCGCGAGGTTTTAGCGTGGTGCGCCACCGTGGACCTCTCCCAATCTTCACCGGTGGTTGCCAGCCGCATCCACCGCCGTCTGCGCGAGCTGAGCGGCGTGGACGACCCGTATGCAGAGGCTAAGGCCGAGCAAAACCAGATGGCAATGGCCTTGCTGCCGCAGGTGAAGCAGGCACTGGCAGAGGCCGATGATCCGCTGGAACTCAGCGTAAGGTTGGCAATTGCAGGCAACATCATTGACCTTGGGGTCAAGGGCAGCGTTGAAAAAACGGATGTGCATGAATCAATCCGCAAAGCGCTTGAATCCGGTGTTGACGGTGATTTCGAGGAGTTTCGCGCTGCAGTGGAGCGTGCGGAAAGCATCCTTTACCTGGCGGACAATGCCGGTGAGATTGTTTTCGATTGTCTACTGCTTGAACAGCTGCCGCTGGAGAAAATCACGCTGGCTGTGCGAGGATATCCAGTGATCAATGATGTGACCATGGCCGACGCCATCCAGTGCGGCATCACAGAGCTGGTGAAGGTGATTGACAATGGCTCCGATGCGCCAGGCACAGTGCTGCCAGAGTGCAGCGCCGAGTTCAGAGAGATCTTCGCGTCCGCGGATTTGATCATATCCAAGGGACAGGGCAACTTTGAAACGCTCAATGAGGTTGAGGCCAATATCTTCTTTCTCTTCAAGGTGAAGTGTCCGGTGGTGGCGGAGCAGAGCGGGATGAAGATGGGCTCGCAGGTGTTGATGCACCAATCGCGTCAACGGTGCGCCTCAAGGCTTGCAGCTGGCAGCTGACAGATACTTTGCACTCTATCATTCATTTTCGTGTTTTTTTGCATGGTTTACATCTCTCACAGAGCCACAGAGTTTTTTTAGATTGATGAGGAATTTATTATGAAAATTGCAATTGCATCAGGCAAGGGAGGCACCGGTAAAACAACACTGGCAGTCAACCTAGCCTTTGCCGCGGGCGCGCATACGCAACTGGTTGACTGTGATGTTGAGGAGCCTAACAGCCACCTCTTTATCCAAGCCAAGAGAGTGGCGAAAGAGGTGGTCACACTGCCTGTGCCGCTGATCAACGAAGAGCTCTGCATCCGCTGCGGCAAGTGCGCGCGCTTCTGCGAGTTCAGCGCACTGGCGGCGCTGGGGAGCATACCAATGGTCTTTCCCGAGATGTGTCATGGTTGCGGCGGCTGCATGCGGATCTGCGAGCAGGGCGCGATCAGCGAGGTGCGACGGCGCATCGGGACAGTCGAGTCTTTCGATTCCAACGGCGTCACCCTGGTTCACGGATGTCTGGATATCGGGGTTGCCATGGCGCCGCCGCTGATCAATGCAGTCAAAAAGCAGATTAACGCCAGCGGTCTTGTGATTCTGGATGCCCCGCCGGGAACCACCTGCCCCGCAGTGGCGGCGGTCAAGGGCGCTGATTACGTAGTGCTGGTCACAGAGCCAACCCCCTTTGGTCTGAACGACTTAAAACTGGCGGTCGCTATGACGCGCGAACTGGGAGTTCCTTTCGGCGTGGTGATCAACCGCGCCGGAGTCGGCGATGACAAGGTGCAGCGCTACTGCGAGAACGAGAGCATTCACCTGTTCGATGAGATCCCTGATGATCGGCGGGTTGCGGAGGCCTACTCGCGCGGTGAGCTGATCATCGATGCTGTGCCGGGGTATCGCGAACTTTTTGTGAGGCTCCTCGACAAAATATCTGAGGCGGCTGCGGCCGGAAAGGCCGAGTTATGAAAGAGCTGGTAATTATCAGTGGTAAAGGCGGCACCGGAAAAACCAGTGTCACGGCTTCCTTTGCCGTATTGGCGGCTAGAGCTGTGCTGGCGGATTGCGATGTGGATGCAGCGAACCTTCATCTGGTACTGCAACCGACAAATATAGAACGCAATGTTTTCAAGAGCGGGCACGAGGCAATCATCAATCCAAAGGGTTGTATTGGCTGCGGCTTATGCGATGAACTCTGCCGCTTCGATGCCTTGACCAGCAGCGTGGATGCTGATGGCAAAAAAAAGTACGCGGTTGATCCGGTTTCCTGTGAGGGGTGCGGAGTCTGTGTCGCTTTCTGCCCAACGCAGACGATTGACTTTCCTGATCGCGTCTGCGGCGAGTGGATGATATCAAAGACACGCGTTGGGCCAATGCTGCATGCGAAACTGGGCGTTGCGGCGGAGAATTCAGGGCGGCTGGTTTCGCTGGTGCGCAAAGAGTCAGTCAGGATTGCTGAGGAGCACGGCCTCTCACTGGTGATTGTGGACGGGCCGCCGGGTATCGGCTGCCCTGTGATCGCCTCGCTGACCGGCGCCGCGCAGGTACTGGTGGTCACAGAGCCGACAGTTTCCGGCGAGCATGATCTGCGCCGCGTTCTAAAGCTTACCAAGCACTTTGATATCCCGGCTTACGTATGCGTGAACAAGTGGGATTTGAACACAACGATGACGCAGCAAATCGAGAAGATCTCCGGCGAGCTGGGGGCAAAGATTGCCGGACATATCCGATATGACAGCGGCGTGACCATGGCCCAAGTCCAGGGCAAAGCAGTGGTTGAAACCGACACCCCCAGCGCCGCGGACATAAAAGCTCTCTGGAATTCACTCGCACTTTAAGAGGAAGGGGCGTTAATGCACACCAACACCGCAGAGATTGCCATAGTTGTCAACAACATCGCCGGCTGTCCAGGGTTGATTTCAGAGCACGGGTTTGCAATGTATATCAAAACCGGCCAGCGACGCATCATCTTTGACACAGGCCAGGAGAGCTATGTTTTTGCCAACAATGCGCGCAAGCTAGCGATCGACATGCGCTCAATCAACACCGTTGTTCTAAGTCATGGGCATTATGACCACACAGGCGGCATGCCGGGGGTGGTGGCAGCTTGCGGCGCGTTTGATCTTTACGCGCATCCTGATGTCATGCGTACCCGCTACAGCATCCGGCCAGAGCGCGTGAAATCCAATGGGATACCGCTTGAAGCGCACGCCGCGATCCAGAGCTTAGCGGACCTTGCGCTCCACTGGTCAACAGAGAGTGTCCAGCTGGCAGAGAACATCGGCCTCACCGGATATATTCCGCGTGAAACCGATTATGAGGACAGCGGCGGAGCTTTCTTTTTTGACCAAGATGGAAAGCAGCCTGACCCCATTAACGATGATCAGGCGTTGTGGATTAAAACTGAAAAGGGCTTGATAGTCTGCACTGGTTGCTGTCACGCCGGAATTATCAACACCCTGCACCATGTTCAGAGGATCAGTGGCTGCGAAAAAATACACGCGGTGGTTGGCGGCCTGCACTTGGTGAACGCCAGCGCGTCACGGATTGAAAAGACAGTGGCCGCGCTGGCTGAATTCCAGATTGACTTAATTGTGCCCTGCCACTGCACCGGAGCAGCGGCAACAGAGCTAATCCTGAATCAGTTTAAAGAGCGCGCTATTCCCTGTGCAGCTGGCAGGCGGCTCTGTTTCTAAAACGAAGATAACCGCTCAATAACCGGCGAGATAACAAAGAGTACGCTGAAGCTTGAGGTGCTTCATCTATACGGAGAGAATGAAGCGTAAAACATGGCACTTTGACTCCCGGCAACGGATAGTTGGCGGTTGTTTAAAGACCACCTTAAATGCTTCCAATCAACAACTTATGAAGATGGTTATCTGAACTTTTTGTTTTTCACGACCGGGTTGAGAGAATAGCAACTAGATCCGCGCCGGGCGCGGAGTTCAGAGGTCGGTTGACGATGGCGGCGGCGACGATGCTACAGGCTCATGAAAGGCGCGCCCCGGGGTGTAGTGTTGCTTCCAGCATCTCCGCCGCAGCCTTGGCGAAGGAGGATGAAGCAATTAGCGGATGCCTGGCGCTTGTTCGCCAAAGGCACACCCTGGGATTTCATAATCTTTGTTTGGCTCATCCGTCGTCGTCCCGCAACCCGGCTTCGCCCGCAAGCGGGGCTACGCCGTGGCATTGCGGAACTATGCCGGACAAAGGCCGCCAACCCTGCACATTTCAGCTTTAATGAAATTTGGATGACGCACGACAGGCGCGGAGCAGGGAAGTCGTCCGCTATGCGGGCGACTGCGAACAACCGGCGAGCCGTCAGGATGCGCACTTCTGTCAGCCGCATTGCGACTGACCTCGCGGAGAGTTTCCGGCTATAAAACAATCCAGCCCTGTATTGTAGGTATTCCTGTGATAAGGGTATTTCAAGCGATCAGCGACCCCGCGAAGCGGGGATGAAATACCCTTATCCTTTCGCGGAGATTCGCGGGCATAAAAAACAACTGCGCAACTCTTTCGTGTTTTTCGTGATTTCAAAATCCACCCAAATACGCTATTATGAAAATTTAATCAGGGAGTAGCTCTCGCGGCAACTTTCTTAATAATAATATTAAAGCATGGAGATACTATGGCGCAGGCTGTTATCTTTCCGAAACTCGGACAAACGATGGAAGAAGGTGCCATTGTCAAATGGCTGGCAAAAGAGGGCGATACTGTTAAGAAGGGTGACATCCTTTTTGAGATAGAAACAGACAAAGCCAATCTGGAAGTGGAAAATTTCTTTGAGGGAGTTCTGCTGAAGATCTATATTCGCGAAGGCATCACAGTGCCGGTTGACACGGTTGTCGGCTATATTGGCGCAAAGGGCGAAAAGGTGCCTGATGCCCCCCCGCCACCCGAGAAATCAGCAGCACAGCCCGCGGCGCAACCAATTGCAACACCAACGCCCGCCGTTGCCGCGCCCCAGCCGCTGACAGTGGCACCGGCCGCAACCACGAGCACCCCCCCGCTGCCCAGACCGGCCGCCGCGCCCAGCAAGCCCGCTAAACTGATCATCTCGCCGCGGGCGCGGGCCTTGGCCAAAGAGTCCTGTATTGATCCAGCGCCTGTCAAAGGCAGTGGCCCGGGCGGGCGCATTGTTGAGAAAGATTTACGCGCGTACATGGAAAGCTCGGGCTACGATCACCTGCGCATCACGCCGGCGGCTAAACGCCTGGCCGCCGCCAACCAGATCAACATACTTACCGTGCGCGGCTCCGGCGATGGCGGACGGATTATGACCGAAGATATTGAGCGGGCGATAAAACGCAAACCTGTGGCCATGTCGCGTATGCGGCAGGTGATTGCCAACCGCTTGGTCGAGAGCAAACAGAATATTCCCCATTTCTATGTGAGTGTCAAGGCCGACATCACTGAGCTGATGAGCTACCGGCTGCTGCTCAAAGAGCGCGGCACGAGTTACAGCGTCAACGACTTTATCCTGGAAGCGGTGATCCTCTCGCTGGAGGAGTTCCCGGTCGTCAACTCCACTACCGATGGCAAATCGGTTTCCTGGCGCGGCGATGTTGACCTCGGCATGGCGGTCAGCGTTGCCAATGGTTTGCTGGTGCCGGTCATCCGCGCGGCCCAGACCCTGACAATGGCGGAGCTGAAGGCGCAGACCAAGGCGTTGGCTCTGAAAGCGCGCGACGGCAAACTGACCCCGGATGAGATGGTTGGCAGCTCTTTCACTGTCTCGAACATGGGCATGTTGGGAGTGGATCAGTTCTCAGCGATCATCAATCCCGGTGAGGCGGGCATTCTGGCGGTTGCCAGCGCACAAGAGGTGCCTGCCATAGTGAACAACGAAATCAAGATCAGAACCATTATGGCAATGACTCTCTCAGTTGACCACCGCATTGTTGACGGCGCTGTTGCCGCCCAGTTCATCAATGCCATCAAAGCCAAACTGGAAGAGCTGGAGCTCTGGAAATCGTTGACTTAAACCCCGTGCCGCAATCCACCCGGAGATAAATGTCACGCGCTCTGCCTGATAAGCTCCGGTGCTAAAACAAAACTTTTGAAAGAGACAAACTATGTACGACTACGATGTGATTGTGATCGGTGCCGGTCCTGGCGGCTATCCCGCTGCAATCCGCTCCGCGCAACTCGGAAAAAAAACCGCGATCATTGAGAAAGAGGCTTTTGGCGGAACCTGCCTGAACTGGGGCTGCATCCCCACCAAAACCCTGATCGCCTCGGCCGAGCGCTATCAGCAAGCACTGCACGCGGATGAATTCGGTGTAAGCGCAGCCAAGGTTACATTTGATTATTCGCTGATGATCAAACGTAAAGATGAGATTGTCAAAAAACTGAGTGGCGGAATCCAGATGCTGCTGAAATCCAACGGGGTTGAGATGATCAATGGCAGCGCCCGCTTTGAAGGTCCGGACAGGATCTCTGTTGTGCAGGCGGATGGAACCTTCCGCTGGCTGCGCGGCGCGTCCATTATTATCGCGGCTGGCAGCGAAGCTGCCATGCCCGGCTTCCTGCCGAAGCACAAGCTGGTGATGGACAGCCGCGCTTTTCTTGATTTAAAAGAGCTGCCCAAAAACCTGCTGGTGCTGGGCGGCGGCGTGATTGGCTGCGAATTCGCCTGTATGGCGGCGGCACTGGAGTGTAAGGTCACAATTGTTGAGATGCTCGATGATATCCTGGTTGTGCTGGACCGCGATGTGCGCCGGGTGCTGCGGAAAAAGATGGAGGAACTCGGTATCCAGATACTGACAGGCGCTCCGCTGACCGAGATCAAGGTTGCCAACGGCAAAGTGACAGGCATGTATAAGGAACAGGAGTTATGCGGAGACGCGCTGCTGATCTCGATTGGCCGCACCCCCAACACCGCGGCTCTGGAGCTGGGGCGCGCGGGGGTCAAAACCGAAAAGAACGGAACGATCCCGGTTAATCAGCAGTGCCGCACCAATGTTGCTTCGATCTTTGCTGTCGGCGATCTGATCACCGGTTCAATCCAGCTGGCGCATGCCGCCACCCAGCAGGGTGTGGTTGCCGCTGAAGCGATCGCGGGCATGAAATCTTCGGTTGAAAAACTCTGCCCGTCGTGCATCTTCACCATGCCCGAGGTTGGCCTGGCAGGCCTCAGCGAAGCGCAGGCCAAGGAGCAGGGACGCGCCGTCAGGAGCGCTAAGTTTTCATTTGCGGCACTCGGCAAAGCCATGGCAGCCGGCGCGACCGATGGGTTTGTGAAATGGATTGCCGACCCGCAGAGCGGGCAACTGCTCGGTGCGCAGGCGGTTGGCAGCCACGCCACGGAACTGATCGCCGAAGCAGCGCTTGCCATCCGCAACGAACTGACGATCGCTGAAATTGGCAACACCATCCACTCGCATCCCACCATGGCCGAGGCCTGGATGGAAGCTGCCCACGCCTATCACGGCCAGTGTATTCATATCCTGAAACGATGACACTAGCAGATATACCCGCTGTCAACAAGGCACTCAAAAAGGAGTTCACTGCCAACCGCGCCCCGATCATGGATCTGGTCGCGGCTCAGACCAGTGACCCCTTTATGATCCTTGTTGGCACCATCCTGAGTGCTCGCACCAAAGACGCCTGCACAGCGGCGGCCTGCGAGCGTCTTTTTCAAAAGGTAACCACCCCCGCTGATCTGGATAAAATTACTCAAGCAGAGCTGGAGCAGATCATCTATCCAGTCGGCTTCTTCCGGAACAAAGCCAAGCACCTCAAGGAGCTGCCAGCAGTACTGCAGGAAAAATTCAACGGAATCATCCCTACAACAGTGGAGGAGCTCTGCGAGCTGCCGGGGGTTGGACGTAAAACCGCCAACCTGGTGGTTGCGCTAGGCTTTAACAAACCCGCGATCTGCGTGGATGTGCATGTCCACCGCATCACCAACCGGCTAGGTCTGCTGGTGACCAAAATTCCCTTTGAGACTGAAATGAAGCTGCGTGAGATCCTGCCTCAGCGTTATTGGATCACATGGAACTCCTATCTGGTCGCGTTTGGCCAGACGCGCTGCACCCCGCGCAACCCGCGCTGCGATGGCTGCCCTATCAGAAAATATTGCGCGTTTGGTCAGCAGCGTAACTTAGGCAGCCACTAAAATCTATGGCAACGCCGATGTCTCCGTCGGCAACGCTGAGTTTTAAATATCCAAATAGCCGACCCGTCGCCGTCTGCTTCGCAGAACTACGCTGTGGCATGCAGGCGATTAGCACAAAAAGCCGACGAGGATGTCGGCGCTCCCGGGAAAATCTCCAATGTGTGGCGCAAGCACCCTGGTTGGAGTTGTTCAGGTGAGAATTTTCGTCCACCGCGTAGCGGCGGACATACTGCTGGCGGACATACTGTGGATGCGAAGTATATCCGCCGCTATGCGGTGGATGCTGAGTTTCGTCCACCGCGTAGCGGCGGACATACCGGCGGACATACTGTGGATGCGAAGTATATCCGCCGCTATGCGGTGGATGCTGAGTTTCGTCCACCGCGTAGCGGCGGACATACCGGCGGACATACGGTGGCTGTAAAGTATATCCTCCGCTATGCGGTGGATGATGCTTTTCGTCCACCGCGTAGCGGCGGACATACCGGCGGACATACTGTGGCTGTAAAGTATATCCTCCGCTACGCGGTGGATGCTGAGTTTCGTCCACCGCGTAGCGGCGGACATACTGCTGGCGGACATACTGTGGCTGTAAAGTATATCCGCCGCTACGCGGTGGATGCTGAGTTTCGTCCACCGCATAGCGGCGGACATACTGCTGGCGGACATACTGTGGCTGTAAAGTATATCCTCCGCTATGCGGTGGATGATGCTTTTCGTCCACCGCGTAGCGGCGGACATACTGCCGGCGGACATACTGTGGCTGTAAAGTATATCCGCCGCTACGCGGTGG
>JAQUCE010000032.1 GCA_028686345.1 Kiritimatiellia bacterium | reverse complement strand
CCGTATGGGCCGTATGGGCCGTATGGGCCGTATGGGCCGTATGGGCCGTATGGGCCGTGTGGGCCGTGTGGGCCGTGTGGGCCGTGTGGGCCGTGTGGGCCCTATGGGCCCTATGTGTGTGTGTGGTGGTACATTTCCAAACTCTAAGCCCTGTGGCAAAACCACACTTTAGAACTTTCGAACTTCCCCACCACTAATCCAAGGTATGCACAATCAAGCCAGAGCGTAGTTTGGGTTCAAACCAGGTGCTTTTGGGTGGCATAACCTGATCGGCATCGGCAATGTTCATCATCTGCTGGATCGAGCAGGGGCGCATTGAGAAAGCAACTGCGGCGCGCCCTGAATCCACCAGCTTAGTCAACTCCGCAGTACCGCGAATGCCGCCAATAAACGATATTCGCTGGTTGGTACGCGGGTCATCAACCCCCAGCAGCGGTGCCAGCAGGCGCTCCTGCAGCACGCTGACATCAAGGATGCCGACCGGGTCGGAGTCAAACTCATCCCAGCTTAGCTGATACCAACTCCCGGCTAGGTACATGCAGATTCCGCGGGCCTCGGTGGGGGTGGCGCTCTGCGTGGGTTGAACCTTGAAAATCTCTTTGACCCGCTCCAGATACTCGGCAGCGCTCAGCCCGTTCAGATCCTGAACGCAGCGATTATAAGGCAGTATCTTTAATTGGCTGGCTGGGAAAAGCACGGTCAGGAACCAGTTGTACTCCTCGCTGCCGTCATGCGCAGGATTCTGCTCTCTGCGTTTTGCGCCAGCGCGGAAGGCGGCGGCGGCGCGGTGGTGGCCGTCGGCTACATAGGCGAGCGGCACCTCGTTAAAGGCATCGACCCAGCGCTCCAGCTCCTTTGAAACCTTCCAGAGAGTATGCTGCACGCCATCAAAAGCGGTGAAGTCATAGAGCGGCGCATTGCCCGTGGCGCCAGCGATCAGCTGCTCCAAAGCACTTGTATCGCGATATGTCAGGAATACCGGACCGCTGTTGGCGTTCATTGTCAGCACATGGCGCGTACGGTCATCCTCTTTATCCTGACGCGTCTTTTCATGTTTGCGGATCAGATTATCGGCATAATCCTGGATGTGACTGCAGACAACTACTCCGACCTGCGAATGTGCGGCCATGACCTGACGGTAGACATAAAGGCAATCTTTGTCCTCTCGGATGAGCACGCCCGTTTCTTGGAACGCACGCAAGGCGCGGGCACCCTGCGCATAGACCGCATCGCTATGCAAGTCAGTGTTATCCGGCAGGTCAATCTCAGGGCGGGAGACATGCAAAAAACTCTCCGGATTGCCTACGGCCAAGGCGCGAGCCTCATCGGTGTCAACAACATCGTAAGGCACGGCAGCCACGCGCTCTGCTTTACCGGCAGCCGGGCGCAACGCGCGAAATGGTTTAACTCTCATCTACTGATCTCCTGTATGAACTACGAATAACACGAATGACTCGAATAATTTCCAATTATACCTTCTTTAAATTTACAAATCTCTCTGTCTCAAGTTTGGGATAATGTCCAAAATTAACAAGGATACCCAGCTGCAACTCAGTTGCTTTAAGGTAATTTATAATTTGGGCACGATCAATATTATCCAGATTTTTTTCTGCTTTAATCTCAATCACAATCTTATCATAACACAAAAAATCCGGGACAAAATGCTTTTTAAGAGCATGATGTTTATACTTTACTATAATATTCGGCTGTTCCACAAAAGGAATATTCTGATCGCCAAACTCTATCGCTAAGCATTCCTGATACACAGCTTCAAGAAAACCGCTACCCATGTGATTATACACCTCAAAACACGCACCTGTGATACGATAACTTTCTTCCTTAAATAAAATGATATCGTTCATTAGCCCTTCCTTTCAACTACCATGACCTTTGCGAAGCACCTTCATTCGCGCAATTTGCGTTATTCGTAGTTTAAAAACAGCTACACACTATTCGTGTCCATTCGTGCAATTCGCGTTATTCGTAGTTGTAAAATTGATAACGCAAAACACAAAACGCAAAGCCAGCTCGTGAAAACTGTGCCTTGCGTTTTAAAATTAGTATTCACCAGCGGCTGCAGTTTAGAAGCCGATGTTGAGCAGCGGCATAAAGGGAGCGTGTCCGCCGCGGATCACGTTGATCAAGCCAACTTGAAATCCATACATCGCCTCTGTGCGGTTAATCAGACCGACCTGAAGGCCAGTTGAGTAATCAGCCAGATTCACAAGACCGCACTGAATTCCGCGCATCTCCTGCGCTTGGTTCCACAGCCCCACCTGCAAGCTGAATGGATCGCTGACGCCGACCTCATTGTATCCCAGGCCAATCTGCCAGCCAGCCATACGGTCGGTTACGCTGTTCACCAGAAGGTTCAGTTGAATGCCATAGTAATACTGGGAGCGTCCGATAAAACCAAGATCCATACCGGTCACCTGCTCACACTCACCTGAGAACAGGTTAACGCGCAGTCCCAGCATATCAATATCCTGGCTGTCATTGAATGCGAACCACACTGGCCAGCTCACCTTTTCAGCGGCCCCTGCTGAAAACACCAAACAACCCATTACCACCAAACTGAACAATACTCTTTTCATCATTTTGCCTCACTTTAAAAAACGGCTTTAAAAAAGCAGACTTGACCTATACTGGCCTGCATATGGTTATTAATATAGCGTATCAGCGGCGATAGTGCAAACACAAGAAAGAGAAATTTGCATTTTTCGCACGATTTACGTGATTCTACTCATGCGATTGACCAAATCCCTTGATTATCTCGCATCTAGCACAGAGTTCGTTGTCCAGGCTTGCTGCCTCCGGCGTAGCTGCGGCAGCCTGTATTTCAAAGCGTAGCACTTGTGTAGTAGTCGCTCGATGAGCGCATGTGCTGTCGGAGCAGGGAAGTGAGCGAATGCGCGAATGAAGAGGCCGCGCCTTTTGTGCGGGAGCAACGCAGCTCCGATTTCCAATCGGACATCTCCGGTTGGAAACCGGAGTCATTGCAAGCAGCCCAGCGGCGTATTTCAGCAGATTGGGAATGCCATTACCAGCTTGCGTTCAGCTGCCACTGTTGAAAGATTACGTTATTTAGATAATCAACCAGCTTCTCGGATTGGGCGCAGCCCTGCACCCCCCAGAGGTAGAGCAGGGGGATGTTATTCTGCTCTGAGTATGTGATCGCCGCACCCGAATTAGAGTGCCACTGCCCAGGCTCTATTGGGGCAGGGTTATTCGCCACAACAGGAGGCACGGCCCATGCGGTGAGCGTAGCGACCAAAAAAAAGATGTTAATAAACACCAAAACACCCAGTTGACAGATCAGTCGGCTATCGCTATAATGTAAGGAGTTTATTAGAAGTAAGGAGCTTTACTATGGTTACGGCAACAATTACAAGTAAGGGGCAAGTCACAATACCCAAAAGTATCAGAGCATCTCTTCGTTTAGCAACCGGAGACAAAGTGGCTTTTGTTATCCAATCTAATGGAGACACGGTTCTTAAACCGATTACGCGTTCAGTTGACGATGTGTTCGGACGGCTGCATCAAAAAACCAGTAATGTATGTTCAGCAGATCAGATGAATGAAGCAGTTAAAACCCGAATGCGGAATAAACGCTCATGACAGCTATTGATACAAATATAATTGTGCGCTTTCTTGTCAAGGATGATGAGGAACAAGCCTTATGCGTATATAAGCGTTTCAAGCAGGCTGAGAAGAAAAAAGAAATCCTTTTCATTCCTCTGCTGGTTCTTTTGGAGACATTGTGGGTACTGGAGAGTGCCTATAATATAAAACGCAACGATATACTGAACTCATTGGAGGCATTGAGCGGAATGCCGATTATTGAATTTGAAGCCGATTACGTGCTGGATCAGCTTATCATAGAGGGAAGAAGTACCAATTTAGATTTATCGGATATTCTAATTGCATATGCTGCAAAAAACTCCGGATGCAAATCAGTGCTGACTTTTGACAAAAAAGCTTCAAAGCTCCCCCTGTTCCAGCTTTTAAAATAAAGGCTGTGTTATAGTATCACCTATCGAGTATAAAATTGATTTACACTTAAGATGTCACACCCCATCGGGGATAGCAAACACAAAATAGATAGTTTTATACCCGAGAGGGTGTACGATATACATTTCAACCACCTTGCCATGCCCCACAAGCGGACAATTCAGCCATTTCCCATTCCCGTCAATTCCACCCATAATCAGAGTTGCTGGGTGCGGGAGCAACGCAGCTCCGATTTCCAATCGTCCGCCAACATCGTCGCACATCATCGTCAACCGATGCCGCTCGATGAGCGGCATACCGCAACAGGCATGTGAGAGGCGCGCAGATCAGCGTCACTGAGCAGTTGCACGCAGCCGTAAAAACCCTTGATCGTCCAGTAAAACCGAGGCTTTCCATATCTCACGGTCGCCATCTTCCCCGATCTTCGCGATCGTAACGCCAACTGCGCTCCATGGGCCACTCAGTGACGGCGCGTAGATTGGGTCAAGGGTCACGCCTGTTGCGCTCTTTGCTTTATAATATGTAATCTCGAAGAGCCCCGCCCCGGGATTTTCAACAATATTCATCAGCTGCACCGTTGTGGCCGGAGTCATTGCAGGCAGCCCGGCGGCGTATTTAATCAGATTGGGAATGCCATCACCGGCCGGGGTATCGGTATAAGCCCGCAGATTAGCAGGGATAGACTCGTTCTCCGTCCACTCTAAATATGGTACCGGGGTCGCATATGAAGCGATATGGAATTCGATCTCAGAGGTCAGTTGAGCAGCCCCATCGCTATATGAAGCGACTGAGTAACGTCCGCTAAAATTAAAGGGCTCGCTATCTCTGGAGTCCCAGTAAACAGCAACCATGGGATACTCGGTTAAGGTGCCGTTCAAACCGTATTTGGCAAAATCTTTTTGATCGGTAGCGGTTGTATCCGGCGCTTTTACGTAGGCCATCACCAGCTTGCGTTCCGCTGCCCACTGTTGAAAGGTTACGTTATTAAGATAATCATCCAGCTTCTCAGATTGGGCGCAACCCTGCACCCCCCAGACATAAAGCAGCGGGATATTATTATTCTCTGAGTATGTGATCGCCGCACCCAAATTAGAGTGCCACTGCCCGGGAGTTATCGGGGCCGGGCTATTCACCACATTAGGAGGCACGGCCCATGCGGTGAGCATTGTTCCTAAAGTAAACACTGTTAAAAAACAGATCTCATTTATTTTTTTATGTAATTTCATGGTATACACTGCATACAATTTTATTGATTGTCTTTAGTCTATCAAAATATTTTACCACCCGACAAGCTGAAAGCTTGATGATTAAAAGTGGCCTTTGTTAAGCTGTTTTGTACTCTCAATAATCAGTAGATGGTATCGGTTTCTCATCTCAGTACTGCAAAACCCCTGCTCAATTAGGTGAACTGTATTTCAGCTCTCTGATAAAGCGAATGCCAACCCCTGCCCGATCCGCATTAATCCGTCGTCGCACGCAGTCGGATAAAGCCGCTATTTCCAACAGGTATGGAGACTTTCCACTGCTCTCGTTCAGCATCCTCGCCAACTAACTCCTTTGTCACCCCTGTTGTCAGCCAAGGGCCGGAGAGCGTGGCTGACCACACCGGATATAAAGTCACATTTACGGCGGTCTTTGATCTATAATACAGGACTGAGAACGCATTAGGAGTTCCTCTGTTTATACTCAAAAGATCCGCTGTTGTTGCAGACTCCATTGCAGGCAAACCACAGGCGTACTTCAGCAAATTAGGTATACCATCACCCGCAGGGGCATCAGTATGAGCACCCTTGTCAGCCGGTATTTGCTGGGTCTGGACCCAGGCAACGTAGGGATCAGGCGGGTCAACTGTGATCTGCAGCGTATATGCTTTCTGCATTCCACTATAATAGCGAGCCGTAATCGTCACCGAAGTGTCGGAGCTAACTACCGCCGCTGACAACACTCCGCTGTTGTTGATCGTGGCCACGGCTGGGTTTAAGCTTCTCCAGGTTATGCCAGCAGTTAATGGAAAACTCCCATTGTCATACGCGCCCAAGCATAGCATCTGTGCCTGGGTGCCGCCTTGGACGCGTGCAGGACCACTGATCGTAATCGCTGACAGCACACCAACAGGATCGGATGCGTAAGTAATCTGAACTGCGAAAGTGCTGGTAAATACGCCTTGCACACTGGTATAGCTGGCGCTCACAACCACCGTTCGCTGCTGTTCCGAAGCGGCTGCGGTCAAAACTCCGTTTTGAGCTATCGTCGCATAGGCGGGGTTATCAACGCTCCACATACTTTGACCGGTAACAACCGAGGTGCTGCTATTATTGTAGTGAACAGTGCAGGTGTATGATGCTGTCTCTCCCTGCGTCACCTCACTCTCGCCGCTGATGGAAATATGTGTGACAGTCGGCGGCGCGCCCTGATTCTGAATCAGCACCTGTTTGGTGGCTGTTTGGCCGCTATACGTTGCCGTTATTGTAGCGGTGCTGTCTGACGACACCGCACCCGCGCTTAAAACACCGGCATTGATAGTGGTTCCGGCAACACCGGAGACGCTCCAATTAGCCGCTAGTGTCACATCCTGATCAGGGTGGCCGGAAACTTTAAATATCGCCTGATAACTCGACTGAGCTCCCTCCATGACGGAAGAGACTCCTGATATCTCCAGCACCTCATCAGTGACCGGTGGAGCAACTGTGACCTGCACAGTATAGGTTTTCTGCATTCCGTTAACATAACGAGCCGTAATCGTCACCGATGTATCGGAGCTAACTACCGCCGCTGACAACACTCCGCTACTGTTGATCGTGGCCACGGCTGGGTTTAAGCTTCTCCAGGTTATGCCAGCAGTTAATGGAAAAATCCCATTGTCATACGCGCCCAAGCATAGCATCTGTGCCTGGGTGCCGCCTTGAACCTTGGCGGGACCTGCTACAGAAAGAGACGAAACTGTTCCCACCGGCACAACAGCATATTTAATGTTGATCAACAGTGTATTTTCAAAAGACCCCTGAGCACAAGTATAGAGAGCACTCACAACAGCCGTCCGGTCCTGATTAACTGCGGCTGCTGTTAACACGCCGCTCTGATCAAAAGATCCATATGAGGGATTATCAAGACTCCACTGGCATTGAGAGGTTACGTCAATATTAAGCCCTCCGGCATAATGAACGGTGCAAGAATATGTCTTAGTTTGACCTCGACCTATCTCTACTGGTCCGGTTATCTCCACCGTGGCGATAGCAGGTGAGAATGGATTAAGTGGATCAGAGTTTAATTCATTAACCTCGCGACCGTCGCTGAACCCATCACCATCGGTATCCTCACTGAAAGGATCAGTTCCTAGCTCAACCTCGTGCGGGTCTAAGAGACCGTCTCCATCAGAGTCCGCATTTACAGCCAGAACTTCACTGCCATCAACCCTCTGTACTCCAACCCGATTGGATTCATCAACATAATACAGTGTTCCGCTAAACTCTGTAACTGGCGCAAACACAGATCTGTCGGCAGCAACAAAATAGTTCTGAGTATGAACACCACTGGCCAAATTGATAAAATGAAGGACTGAGCGACCTCCCGGCAGTTGGGAGAATCTGTGAGCTGCCCCCACACCCAATCCACCAAAATCATATTCAAAAGGTGTGTTCTCAACCAGCACCGCCGCTTTAATTTTACGCCCTTCCGGCACCCCTATCTGAATTGATATTGACGGATTCACATCATAACTATCCACACTCGAGATCACTCGCTGAACAATTACATTCGGAGGTAGATCCTGTGAAAATTCGGCATAATTGATCGCCGCAGCAAGCAACCCCATTTCAGTGCGACGGCACTGAGAATAAAGAATCAATGCCTCAATGTAGCTCGGCTCTTCCACCGAATTTAATGTTCCTATCGGAGACGACATTGCAGTTATCGTCTGTGAAAGAGGGTCATACGTATAATCAAGGTCAAACTCAATAAATGGAGGATCTTCTTTCGAGTCAGCTGCATGCCACAGAACAGCCAGACCATCCTCAGCCGCTACACCAAAACTAATTATTCCATCCTCACCACGTGAAGTATTTAAAAGGAGCTCAACCTTTTCAGCATTCAAGCTTGCATTAAGCTCCAAGTCTTTTCCAGAGTTTAAAGTGTTTATGTTAAAGTCAAAGTCACCATATGAATATGCATCCTCCTTCAGCATATTGTTTATAGCTGTCCAGTTCAACTCATTATCTGCAATCCCTGACACTTTAACTTTTTCAGTATGCAGATTTTGATATTTCCAGTTTTCTGATGACCGAATATGAAGAGATGCGGATCGTATTTCTTCTACACCAAGGCCTGTCAGGAATTGACGACCCCATTCTGTAGAATTAAGATCAAATCGCAGCATTCCTATTAATGAGTAGCACTGTATTTCTGCTTTCTTTGCAATTGACACATCTTTAAATACATTTTTTCCGCACAATGATGCAAAAAAATCTTTTCCTTCATCCCAATCCCAACCCGTCATTTCATACGGATAGTTATAAGAATTGAAATCTTTTGCGAATTTTTGAGCATTTTTGTCTGAATGTTCTGCATAAATAATAGCTCGCTTATGAGTTTTAACATCCAATACCGAAAAACGAGCCAGCCTTCTCTCTTCAGATTCCCCCTCATCCACCAAATAATTCATATAGAGTGCAACTTCATAAACACCAGGAAACCCTGTATAAAAATCATAAGAACGAGTTGCAGGATCAATGGAAGACTCTTCAATAAAAACCTCCTCCAAAGTTGCATTCCACACAACTAAATCGAAAGATACTATCAACGAAGGTGGCCCTTCCACGCTCCATTTAACTTGCTGTAATCCACCGGGACGGATCTGTTCCAGGCTTAATTTGATTTTTTTAAACCTTGGTTTTTTGGTCAAAACAATTATCCCGATATCAACATTCTCATTGACAGAAGAAATACCCAGAGAATAGCCTTCATGTCCATCCAAGCCAGGAGGCACTTCCAAAAAGCCGGATAATCCTCGTGGGACAACAAATGTGAATCTCCCTTGCGAGTTGACGGATGTGTAAATACCAGCAAATTTCAAAACTCCAGCAGAGGCAAGAGTTCCATCTGACATCCGAAGCGTTCCAGAAACCTGAACATTTTCAGACAAGATTGTTATCAGTGTTACACTGGCTCCGTTACCCCGGTCCCGCACTATCATTGAGCTAACAGGGGTGGATTTTCCATCTCTTTCCTGCCATGCCTCTATGCCAAATGTCCGCGACCCCTCCTCTGTATTTACCGATTCAATCACATGACCATTTTTAGGGAAATACGTTCTTATCTTATTCTCATCTGAAAAACGATATTTTACAGGCAGGTCATTACAAGAACCGATAAAATCTAAAATCGCACTTCCCAAATAAGCAGCTGAAACGTCGGATTCTTCATCTGCCGTTATAACGCGAATCACCGGTGCTGGCATATCCGACAGAGCAGGTTTTGTTTCTCCTTTGGCAGGAGCACTGAATCCCGACCTTTCTCCATTAGATACGGCTCTAACCCGATACCAACCAGAGTAGGATGAAGACAAATTAGCATGAGTGAATTTCATTATGTCACCACTCTCAGACAGACTTCCGCTAATTTGCGACCCACTCTGGTTGGTATCATCACTTTTGAAAATTTCATAGGTATCCGTCCCCGCAACCAGCTCAAAAAAGACCTCAATGGAATTTTCTTTTGCATCATCTCCTGATGTACAGTACTTCATCTGTGGCGCATCCGGAACAATAACCGCAACATACTCAAATATTGCTGTATACGTGGTATCTTCTTCGGGAACAGTAATAACGCGCTCAATCTCCATATTGCCATTATTCCATGAAGTAAACTTCCAGTCAGGGTTGGCATCCGCCCTTATAGTTGCACGACTTCCGGGAACAAGAGATGCCGTCGAACCCGCATTGTTAACACTTACACTTCCGGCTTCAGAAGACGATGCCGCAACAGATATTGACACTAAGGGGGCAGCTAAAATCTGCAGATCAAATGTTGCTGTCTTACCAGACAGCCAAACTGTAATGGTAACGGGCAAATCGGATGAAACTTCACCGACATCCAACACTCCGTTGTTATTACCGATGGGGGCCACACCAGGATTGCTTGACTGCCACGTTGCGAAAGATGTCATATCTTGCGTTGATCCATCACTGTATACTGCCGTACAGATATAATTCGTATTGCTGTGTTCTTTCACAGTTGCAGGTCCGGATATAAAAATTGATTCTAGTATTGGTACTGAATCTCGTATTTTCAAAGAGATGCTGTAGGAGGAAATCGTATCATGATTATTATATTCTTCGACTTTGACATAATAAGTACCGCTGCTTAGCGAACGTTCAATCTTAGAAAACTGCCCTTCATCCCCTCCGTCATCATCCGACTCAATTAAAGTCATCGCACTGTTTGGTCCATAAAGATAGATGACCGTATCACCGCTACTGCCTCCTGTTTCAATTGTCACATCCTGTGTTCCGATAACAGTAAACTTCAACCAATCCTGATCACCTGGCACATGAATACTGTGAACCTGGGTTTCCCCTTTTCTTAACAACGATGCTGTAGATGCTGTATTGTTTGGCTCATAAATGTCACCTTCGGGATCGGGGGCTTCACTGTCTTCTATTGTAACAATGTAACTGTCTGTTTTCCCGTCAAAACTGGCTATTATAGTACAACTTTCTTCAGATGAAACACTATCAGTAGTCAACACACCGGTCAAAGAATTAATACTCGCATAGCCAGACTCTTCACTCCATAACGCAATCAATGTCACATCTTGTGTATGCCCATCACTATACGTTGCAGTACATTCATAATTAGCAGTGCTGTCCTCAGCTACCACTTTAGGCCCAGATATGGATATTGATGATAAAGTTACTTCATTGCCGAGGCTGGATAGCGATATCGAATAGCTATGTAAATCAGAATAATTGCTAGTGAAATACGGATACACGCTTACATAATATGTTCCCTGCGTCAAAGTTAGAGATATTTTTGAGAAAGACCCTTCGCCCCCATCACGCTCATATTTAATCTGCTTGCTGGAGCTATTAGGCCCATACAACCGCATGACTGTATCGCCTTTATCGCCATGAGTCTCAATTGTAACATCCTGTGTGCCAACAACATCAAATTTCACCCAATCTATGTCATCAGTATCATGGATGCTGTGTGTTTGCGTCTCCCCTATTGCGATAATTTTAGCATTATCTGCAGTGTCGTCTGGCTCAAAATTATCATTTTCAATATTTTTTATCGTTGCAAAGAATGTTCCTGTTTGATTCTCAAAAGTTGCTTGGATCGACAATGCCGTATCAACATCAACATTATCTGTCTCTAATAAGTTTGTCTTGTAATAAAACCAGGCATAACCGCCCTCTGTTACATCCCATATCGCCAGCCTTGTTACATTTAACATAGTTCCATCGCTATATAATGCATGACAAGTAAAACTTGCCGCATTATGCTCAATAACCTTTTTTGGGCCAGAAATAGTTATTGATGAGAGAAGTGCATTAACAGAAGAGTCTATATTTTGTAATGCTGGATAACCATCCATATGCCAAACATCAGAAAAATTCCAACCAGCTCCTACATACGTTGATAGCGTCTTCATTTGGACGGTTGTCTTGCCAGTACCATCAACGCTTGAAGATTGCCCGGATGTCTGTGTGTCCCAAAAGCAATCCATTATTTTTGAAGCTGTCCCCTTGCCCCCGCAAAATCCACCAGTGTTGCTGCGGCCACTTACATTTCCCTTTGAATAACAGTTATTAATGTTGCCATTGTTATATCCACACAATCCACCAACATCACCATCGCAAGTTACATTCCCCGCAGCAAAGCCGTTATTTATATTACCATAGTTTTGACCGCATAGGCCCCCCGCATAATATCCACCATAACCACTTACACTCCCTACAGTGCTCGCAGAATAAACATTATGCATAATACCATTGTTTTCCCCACATATGCCTCCTACGTATGCATGCCTTTCCCCATCTATATAAACCGACCTCACGCCCAAGTTTTTCACTTCCGAGTGCTCACCTAAGCACCCAAAAAGTCCAACATATGCAAAATAAGCCGGGCCAGAATCAATTGTCCAATTAGAAATTACGTGTCCATCCCCATTAAAGAACCCTGTGAACGGGGTTCCATCAAATGTTTGATGTAAATCTGCATCCGGAGCAAGTATCGCCCGAGAAAACACCTCGCCAGCCAAATCAATATCCCCAGTCATCCGGAAGTGTTTACCATAATCCCCAGTATTGACACCTAACGCCAAAAGATCCTGCTTGTTCGCAATTAAATACGGGCTTGCTTCCGTACCGGAACCACCGCTGTAGGTGCCGCCGTATGCAATAAAAAAAACTGATAAGAGAACTATAAGAGAACAAACCACTTTATCAAAACAAAACTTTTTCATATTAACTCCGTAAACAAACCAAACACCCTGTTTCCAAAAAAACTACAGTCCCAAACAACGCATTTTTGGATAATACGAAACACGCAGTATTTATACGTTATCACTCTATCTTTTTTATTGAAAGTATAAATTTATATATTGTGCTACTTTTTAATGCATTAAGCATTAATCTCACTGTTTTTGGTCAAAAATGAGAAAAAAAGCGGCGTGACCACGCAAGTGGTCACGCCGCTATTAGTTGTTAGGCGACTAGAAAGAACAATTAATTGTTCTTTGCAAAAAGTTGTTAATCGGGCATGTTGCGGCTTGTTTCGCAACCATCCACCGCATAGCGGCGGATATACTGTGCTGCTTTCACTATGTCCGCCGCTATCAATGTACGGTTGGGAACCTGCGGGGAATCGTCCACCAAGCATTGTCGCCGGTATCGTCAACCGAGTGATTAGCAAGTCGAAACTGCAGGGCGGTTGCCGTGAACGCGCCGGCGAACGATAATATAGTGCTTTGCGAACCAAAGCGCTTGACTATTGTCTATCAACGCGCCTGCCCGCGGTCACGGCTCGCGGCTACAGTGCTGCGCAAGCTGAAAGAAGCGCCCCATCTGAGTTACAGGCAAGAATATTTACTCAGGCATCACAACTTTTAATCGCATAAAGCGCGCTGGCGCGGCTGTTACCGGAATGTCATGGCGTACGGTGACAGTCAAATGACCCTCGCCTGTATCCTTCCTGTTGACCTCGGTTATATTCTCGGTCTCCCACTGCGCTGAGCAGAGATTTGTGCATGATTCCACGACATATTCAACATTGTAAGCAAGTTTGTTTTTTCTAAAGGTCATGCGCAGGTAATCATCCAAGCACCCACCACTTGAGATTAACGAGGTGTCAGGCACGCGCGGGTTAGAGCCATAAGCAAACTCCAAGGCGTTAACAATCCCATCGCCATCTGGATCATCATTGTCACCGGTAATCAGGCCATCAAGCAGTTCCTGCTCAGAAAAATAGTAATTTTGCCAATCCGCATAGCATCCCTTGGCAACGGAAAAAGAGTAGCCAATCAGATTGGTCAGCTCTTTTTCAGCCTTTATTCGCACATAGTAGTCGTCATTGGCGGGTGCCTGAAAAGTAAAATTGGTGATAGCTAGCGGATCAACCATTGTGTTTGCCACGACATTTGTCCCAGATGAATCTAAGATCGCTATCAGCAAGGGAGTGGTCGCAATTTCCGCGTTTTTTCCCAGGTAAAAATTAAAAACCTGGTCTTGCTCGGCTGTGAATTTATAGTTATCAGCAAGATCATTCTCGCTCAGCGAGGCAAGTACCAGCGGTGAGCAGAAATGACCTTCGGCAATCTTAATTTCAGGAGGACTCATCAATGCCTCATCATCCATTTCATCAGCTGGATCTGCGAGAAGGGCCTGCCCGAATCTGCGGGCAATTATATCAACCGCCTGGCTGGTAGAGATGCTGTTATCAGCAAGGTCAACATTCAAGCGGGCGCAGCGTGATCCGTCAGGGCGGTGAATCACCCAAGTTGGGTATCCGACCCGCGGGTAACCATAGCGCGCAAATGAGCTGGGCACGCAGTACTGCTGCTCTAACTGGTGGTTATAGGCCAGACGCGCATCCCCCTCCGCCTCGGTTATTCCATTTGCGGTGAGGAACTGCTCATCCCACAGAAAACAGCGGTTTCGTGGATCATCGCGCGGCAGGTTATAGATAGCGCGTATCTGAAAATCAAGCATCACCAGCATCACAGGGTTGGCATCAATATATGCCTGCCACTCGTCACTGATTAAAACCTTTTCTTCCAGAGACTTGCAATAGGGGCACCACCACGCGCCGTTAAACATGACTACAGTATTTAAATCATTTTCCTGGGCATATGCCAAAGCAGCGTCATAATCCATGGTCCATTCATTAGGTTGCGCGCCTGCATAACGAGGCTCGACCAAGGGGCGCGTCATATAGTTCGGCGTAAGTTGCACATTGCCAGTCGGCATAACAAATGATGTGGCGGAAGAGAGCCGCTTAAGAATATTCCCTGAGTAGAGGACGGGGTCAACACTCCAATGTGAAAACATATAACCAGCCGCAGGAGCCGCTGCCGAGATGCTTACAGAGGTGCCTGGCTGGTACTCACCGCCGCCGGTTCCATTGTTAACAGAAAGCATAAACAGGGGAGGCATACCAGTATCCGTAATCACAATATTGTCGATGGCAATATCCGACCTCTGGCGCTGCGTTGAGCTCGCGTTAAAGCGAATAATCACATTACTATTGCCTGAAAACTGAGAGAGATCAACCTCCCCGGCCTTCCAGGGGGCATCCGAAGAGATTTGCTGCTGTCCCGCCAAAGACCAGAAGTTATTATGCCAGGTAGAGCCATCATGGAGGTCCACGCTCAGCTTTCCAATTAACGCCCCATACATATGGTAATCAAATTGCAAAACAGGCAGCTGCGCCGCGGTAAAATCAAACGAAGCGGATAAATACGCGGGCTGGGATATTGCGGCAGCGTACATGTAGAAATCGCCTGACGCGGCAGCTGAGGGTCCTGTTTCCGGGTTAGGGGTGGGGCCACTCTGCCTTATCCACGCTCGGCCGGATAATGACCACTCTCCAAGACCATTCTCAAAGCCTTCAGCGTTCAACGTCTGCTGCACAGAGAGCAGATTAAGGTTTACAATTGTGACTAAAGCCAACGCAAAACTTGCGCTCTTTATTCCTTTTTTCATATCCCACCTTTAGTTATGGCCTGTCCCGCAAAGAGTAAGACACAGCCTACCTGTTGCGATTTTCAAGCTCAGGTATTGAGTTTACAAATATTTTACCACAACAACAAATTTGAATGATAATGCAGTTGCCTGCATAAGTAAAGTAAATCAGTGTGAGTTTTTAATCGGCCGCTGATCTCTTAGCCCGAAGTTTCATAAACCCCCGAGCTTCGCCGATCAGTACAGCAAGCCAAGTCTCCTGTTCCTGATCTTCCTCAATCTTAGTTAGCACCAGACCTTGCGAAGACCAACTTCCGCTGGCAGAGGGCGAGCCACTCCAGATAGGCTCAAGCACAACATTTTGGGTCTTTTTTGATCTATAATAGACAATCCCGAACTGCCCTGCCGGAAGATTCGTTGCGATATTCATATAATCAGCTGTAGAATAACTCTGCATGGCGTTCAAACCACAAGCGTATTTAAGCAGATTTGGCAGACCATCGCCCATAGGGGTGTCGTTTTCACCACGCATATCAGCGGGAACCCCTTCATGTAAGAGCCACTCTAAATATGGGTCGGTAATGCGGAAATAATCAACCGCAATATCACCAAAAAATTGTTGCCCAGTCATAGCCCTAAAACGAATTGTAACTGCTGATCCAACAAAAGCAGAAAGGTCGACAGAGGCTGTTTTCCATGCACTTGCTGGACTGGAATGCTGCTCGCCCGCAATCGCCCAGAGATTATAACTCCAGGCAGTGCCATCAAAAACATCGACACTCAGCGTGCCTATATCAGCGCCGTACATATGATAATCAAATACAAGTAATGGATTAAAAGTCCCAACCAGATTAAACTCAGCTTCAATAGCCGCCTCTTTGTAAGGAGAGTTGTCTTTGGCATGAATATAGAGATATTTGCTCCCATTCGAAGCAGCGGAAGGACCTGTATTCACGGTGGGGGTTTGTCCGCTATTCAATTTCCAGTCAAAATCAAACCCAGCTGAAGACTCCCAGACTCCCATGCCGCTCTCAAAGCTTTCAACTATTGGCAGAGCCAGTATAAGAGTAGGTTGTATGGTTATTGCGTGATTATTAGTGTGGCCAAGATAGCTTACTGTGACAGTAATATCCACATTGAAATCAACCGAACCCGCAGTAAGAACTCCGTTTGTAACAGAGGCATACCAATCATCACTCACCGACCATGAGGCATTAGTGGTTATGTTTTCAAGACTGCTATCATCATAAGAGGCAAATGCTTCCAGTGCAACTGACTGCCCCGCTATGACAGTATCAGCCCCCTCTATGACAACAGACTCAACATCAACCAGCCTGATATTATCAACCCCGATATCCCCCATATAACCTGCACCGGTAACAGCACGGAGGCGTATCAGCACCTGTGCCTGGCCAGCAAATGCGCTCAGGTCTATCTCCGCTGTGCTCCAGGGCGCGTTCTCGGAGGCATGCTGTTCACTGTCACGCGACCATAAGTCAACTACCCAAACTCCATTGGTCGCCAAATCAACATGCAACTTGCCCATCTGCCGACCATACATATGATAATCAAAGGTAAATCTCGGATGATGCGCATCCATTAAATTAAACTCGCTCTCCACCATTGCACTCTTATTCGGGTAGTTGTCTGCATCTGCCAGCAAATACCAGGCTCCATCGGAAGCACCTGATGGACCAGTCAATGGCGTTGAGGTTGAACCCTGATGGCGCACCCAATCAAAATCGTTGTTCACCCCCTGAACCCACACACCAAAACCACCCTCAAAACTCTCATGGAAGGGTGGTCTTGATATATCGACGATAGTAACCTGCTGTGTCACCGCAAATTGACCATACGATCCAATAATATCAACGCTCAGATTACTGGCAACCAACCCGGCAGTGAACAACCCATCCACAATATCACCAAATTGCGCTGGCTGGACAGACCAAGTCGTTTTATCAGTTACGTCCTGTGAGGTCTGGTTGTCGAAATATGCTGTCATATTGAGCTGTACAGACCCCATCTCGTCAACCATATTGGTGCCGTCTAATATTAAAACCACAATCCCGGAAAGATCTACAGGGGGAAAATCATACTCAAACGGCAGCCCGAAAATTACCGGATACTCATCCATGATCCAGATATCTTCTGTACCGTTAACGCCCTCACCAACAAAATCCCACCCCGCGTTATAAAATGTATTATAACTCTGAAGCTGGATCGTAGTTGCCGCGGTTCCGCCGGCACTCTCTGTTAATCCTGATCTTTGCGTATCCCAATAACAGCCACTTATTGCTGCATGGTTTTGACCGCACAAGCCGCCAATCGCAGTTGATCCCACGCCTGAAAACACAGTGCCCACAGAGTAACTGTTACTCAGAGCACCGAAGTTATCTCCACAAAGCCCCCCTAAACCCAGAGCAACGCCATAGCAATTTACCGAGCTAACACTGAAAGATGACGATACAACACCTTCGTTAGCACCACATAAACCACCACCATAACTCATATTTCCTTTACACTCGACACTCCCCTGCGAGTATGATGCTTTAATTTCACCAAGATTATCGCCGCATAAACCGCCGATCCTATCGGCATTTCCCTCGATTACGATCACGCCTGTTGCATAGCTTTTTTCAATCGAACCAGTGCTGCTGAACGAAAACGGGTCTCCGTTGCTGCCGCACAGTCCCCCTATATTTGCAGAGGCTGCACAGACGTTTGTGATCGCGACACTTGAACTGCAAAGAGTTATCACCCCGCTGTTGACACCGCACAAACCACCTATAAAGTCAGCATCCAGCCCAGTAATAGTTCCGTCGGACGAGCACTCCGTGCAGCCCCCAGTACCAGCAATGACACCGGCAACCCCTCCAACCGTACTGGAAAAATTATCACAAATAACTGATATTTGAGAGTGTGTGTTTGAAACACCACCGCCGCAATATCCGACCACCCCGCCAATCTCCGTTGACTCGGAAGCGCGGATTACCCCCTGGACAGCACACCCCAGTATCTTATTATCACGGCCAACGTCTTCAGAGAAATAGGGGTTGTAGTTTTCGTTGCCCAGCGCTCCAACCAGCCCGCCAACAACTGCTGAATTTGTGCAACTGATATACACATCAACCGCGCTGCAATTTGTAATAACTGAGCCCATGCTGATTGCACAGAGAGAGCCGATTTTTTCAGCCCAATAAACAGAGGTCATGGTAACGCCATTCAGCGCTATATTCTTTAACTCCGCACCGGATATATATCCAAACAAACCCAAAGTTTCATAATCAGAGTTGGATACATCAAACACAAGGTTCTGAATTTCGTAACCACCCCCATTGTACGATCCGGTAAACGCCACGACATCCGGATCATTTGCAATGATTGCGTCGCTAAACACATCCCCCTGTAAATCGATATCCGCAATCTGCTTGAAATTCTTGTCATAGTCCTGTTGATTGTAGCTCAATGCTAAGAGGTCAATGCGATTTGATATAAGGTAAGGATCCAACACTGAACCTATGCCACCGCTGTAGCTTTTAGTACTCTCAACCCTGATGTTATCCACTGCAATATCACTTTTATAGCCGCTGCCTGTAATTGCCCTTAACCTGATTTTAACCAAAGGGGTGCCTTCATACTGGCTCAGGTCGACAACCGCTTTTTTCCATGCCTCGGATGCGGAGCTCTGTTGCTGCCCGGAAACACTCCACAGGTCATTGCTCCAGCTGGTTCCATCATGCAAATCTACATGCAGGGACCCCATGTCCTGCCCATACATGTGATAATCAAAGGTCATTTTTGGTTTGCCGCTGTACGTAAAATCAAATTCAGCTTCAATCCCGGCCCTAAAGGCAGGGTTGAAATCAGTTGCCTCCACATATATAAACCAATCGCCATCGGAAGCTGTTGCAGGGCCGCTCTGGATTGTCGGAGTGGGCTCATCTGTCAGGGTCCAGATAGTACCGCCATCATCTATCTGCTCCCAAACGCCCAGCCCTGCTTCAAAACTTTCGCTGTATGGCGGCCTAGTTGCAGGGATATTTAAAATATCCAGTGTATTACTTGCCATCAAACCACGATACGCTGCAATCACCATTACACGAGTATCGCCAGCCACCTTTTTTGTCGTAACAACACCGTTACTAATAGTGCAAAAACCTTCGGGGTCAGCACTCCAGAGCGCATCACCGCTAATCTCCGCAGAACTCTCATCCATATAAAACGCAGTGCATGAGAAGGTGACAACTCCCTCCTCCACTACCTGCTCAGCGCCCTCCAGCAAGATAAAGTCAACCTGCTTCTCCGGGATTTTAACAGCTTGCTTAAGATCAGGGTAACCATCCATCTGCCACACGCCGGCAAAGTTCCAACCTGCGGAGGTGAATGTGCTCTGGGTTTTCATTTGCGCAGTAGTTTTCCCTGTGCCTGCCTTACCGCCGGACGCTACCCCTGAGCTATTTATATCCCAAAAGGAGTCCTTAACTATGTTAGAGTGATTTGTGCCGCAAAGTCCGCCAACAAAGCTTGAACCGCTGACAGTGCCAGTTGAATAACTTCGCTCTATCTTTGCGCCCGAATGGTTATATCCGCACAGTCCGCCTGAGTAGTTGGCCCCGGAACTTACTGCCCCGGTTGCAAAACAATCACTTATGGCCCCGTCATTAACGCCGCATAATCCCCCAAGAGAGGCCTCACCCCCCACGACAGCGGAAAATGAATAGCATTGAGAGATAACTCCGTTTGTATTGCTGTATCCGCACAGGCCGCCAATTCTGGTACTTGAGCTGGAGCCGTTCACATAACCGTCAGAGCAACTATATCTGATAGTGCCACCATTATATCCGCAAAGCCCACCACTGTGTATCTGGCCGCCGGTTAGTTCCAGGTCAGCGCTACAAGCATCAATAACTCCGTAATTGACTCCACATAGACCCCCGGTGGATGCATGGCCCCCTGCAATCATACCTGTAACATGGCAACCTGAAAGCAACGCTCCATCATTCGAGCCGCATACCCCTCCAACACGATTCGCGCCGCCCTCAGCTGTAATTGTTACATAATGAAGTGACACATTTTTAACAACGCAGCCACTCCCAGCTATTTTACCAAACAAACCGATATAGGATTTTGCGCCTGAAGCCTCGATGGTCAGGTTCTTGATCACATGGCCCTGACCGTCGTAACTGCCAGTAAAAGGTGTCCCTTGAAACGGATCTGCCGAAGCCGCAGTATTGGGTGCTATAACTGCGCCAGTGAACAGGTTGTCTTTCAGATTAATGGTGGCACTCTGAATAAAATGTTTCCCGTAGTCAGCGGGCTTTCCGGCCAGCTCCAGCAGATCCGCTTTTGATGAAATCCGATAGGGATCAAGTGAGGTTCCACTGCCGCCGCTGTAAGCAGCGGCACTCAGGCACATTGTCATAATCAGAGAAAAGGCACTGAAGAAAGATCGTTTCATAATTGTCAACCGTGGTTTTAGCTTGCGTTCATCCTTCCAACTAGTCAAGGCCGCGCTGGTTAAAGCGCACCTGGCACAGTGCAATATTATACCATAAAAACCTGTGGCATGTCTGCCACAGGTTGTATATTTATAATTTAAAGCCATCGGCTAGTTACAGCCGCAATCATCTTCCAACTGCCAGGCTGTGGATTTTTGATATTGATAGGTGGGATCGCCTTCCATCACATAGCTACTGGCTGTATTTATCAGATAAGCTCTGGCTGAAACACTCTCCCTGCCTGGCACGCCCTTAAAGTAGGGAGTCAGCACACCTTCTCCAGTGCGACCGCCACTCGCAGTAACCCCGATCACGCCTGTTGCGAGATTTACGGATATGGACATCCCGGACTGCGGCGCTGGAACCAATTGTTTGCCATCCGCGGAGATAAAGACATCCGCTAAGACAGCACCATACACCGGATAGCGAGCAAAAAAGGCCAAGGGTGCTTCAGGGAAGATATCCCTGATGATCGATGCCGCCACGTATTTTCCGCCGCATATCCCATTAAAGGTTCTCTGGAACCCGTCATTGTAATACCCGCTTGCTTTTGGATCCATATTAACCCAACTGCTCTCCCGCGCCTCAACGACAATCTTTCCACCAATTTCCTTAAAGTGCAACTGCGTGTAAACGAATCCGCCAAGCTTGTATCCGGCAGGAATGCTCCTGAACTCAACAAAGGCAAGCGCGTCTTCACATTGGCTCTGAACAAACAACTTTGAGCTTGTATTGATGATCTGCCCGTCAGCAAGTTTACCAGTGATGGATACCTTGCCCAGTGAGTTCACAGTCAAGGTCAAATACCCGCAGCCAAAGGAGTCGTGGTTATTGGCGACATAGTCACCGTGCTCAAGGCTGACAGTGTAATACCCTTGAACCTGATCCAGCACCTGTTGATCGTAACTGTCCTTACCATTGTTACCATCACTCCATATGTTGGCATGGGCCGCCCCTGCCACGTAGAGAGAGTTAGGGAACCAGTCCTGCCACTCTTTATCAAATTCAAGATACCAATGAGCCATCTCAATCGACATTGTGGGCGTGCCCATATGTCCCTCGTCATCATCACACGACCACTCAATGCTGACCGAGTAATTGATACTTTCGTCTTCATTAGTTACATCGGCAAAATCCCGTTCAAAAGTCCCGAGCCTGTAATATGCCGCTGGATCGAAAACGCCAAGATTAGCACTATAGGTGCGGTTAGGCAGGGATAACGCGATACTCACAGCACCATTAGCAGCCACAGTTACCGATGCGGGAACAGGAACGCTCGCGGCCTGACAGAAACCATCGGGCGTACAGTTGTACTCAACAGATGTCTTAACAAACCCGGTATAGGCCCCTTTCAACTTCTGCGGAAACGGGGTAACTTCATGGTTAACCAGAATAACGGTGCCTGGCACCTTGGTGCCGCCGATGAGCATCGATATACCAAGCACAGCGCTACCCGAGCCAACTGCGCCCGGTGTTCCGCTGAGATAAATCTCTCTTGTCTCGCTATTCACCACCGGCACTAACCCTGGCAACGATCCTTGCAGAACCTCGACCACAACGCCTTCCGCAGCTGCATCAACACTGTAGCCCAGCGGCCCTACCTCGACCTGGAAGCCCGAGATAAGTGATATGTCCATAGACGACCCGTCAAAGGCTAAGCGACTCAACCATTTATAGACGCTGATTTTATCCTTGCTGACCTCAAATTGCGGCCCACTGGCATCCAAAACACTGAAAGCTGATATAGCGCTGTCGATTCTAAAGTTACTGGTGGGAGTTTCCACAACCACAGTTACCTGCCAGTACAAATCCCCTTCCTCCAAAAGGATATCATACGCAACAGTTTCACCGTCCGCAAACTCTGTCACCATATCCAAATCGCTGAGATCGTTGGGGCTTGCGCCCATTCGCAGCACATAATGCGCGTCTATAGAAGAAACCTGTGAGAGCGGCCCAAGAACATTTGACCAAACAAGCTGTTTGTCGCCGGCCAAGACTGTTGATCCGTTGGCAGGCGCAAGCAACTCAGCGACGCGGATTGGCGTATACCCCATGTCCGCAACCCAGGCGTAGTCGCCCGCCTGCGTCAAGGCGGTTCGCTCAAACACAAAGCTGACACTCTGAGCACCGTCTGGAACAACTATGGCTATAAGCTCGTCAACATTTACGGAGGGCATTACAGCATTTCCGGAAGGTGCAACATCATAAACTTCACCGTCAACACTAACAGTAAAGCTGCCCGCTCCCTCTGAAGTCATATCAGCGTTGCTGATTCCCGCGTGGAAGGTCAATATGCCCGGACCCTCTACCGAAGCCTCAAATGTACGCCTTTCACCAGTAGCTGAGGGGCTCATTGATCGCAGCATATTGGCACCCTCACTTAAAGCTGCTAGAGGATAAAACCACTCATCGCCAGATGTTGACAGCGGCACCTCTCCGAAAACCGTAAGATACTCTTCAACTGAGCTGCCATACTCTGAGTCAAGCACCTTTATCATCACCCGGTTGGCAGTTTGGTTCACTCCGATATCAGAGGACACCAGCTCAACCTCCACGCTGTAGCTAGGTTGGACACCGAAAGAGAGCGGAGCCGTGACAGTGGCGTACTTAACACCATCTTCACCGTCACCCCAAGCCAAAGAGCCGAAGTTAATGCCGCGGTCAGCCGGGGTTGAGACAAAACCAGCTGTTGCCGATTGGTAAATACCTTGATAACGTTCAACCGCAAGAGTGACACTGGTGCCCTCTCTGATTACCAGACCAGAGGCGCCAATCGGCTGCACAGGATCACCTGCGCCAACAAGAGCGAACTTCCCTCTGGTGCTGATGAAGATCGTGCGATATGCCACCAATCTATCATACCTTACCTGAATCCTAGCCTCAAATCCCTGTGTCACCTCTGACGCGGTCAACGCTCCGGATGAATTGATAGTGACCCCGGGTGTCATGCTCTGCCAGCTGGTGCGGGCCGTAGGCGCCGGAGCCTTCGCTCCATTAGAGTAAGTAAAATAACACGCAAATTGCTCGGTTGAACCACTCTCAACAACACTTGGCCCGACGATCAGTAGTCCTGTTGGATTACCAACGGGTTTAAGCGCGGGCGCAACAACAACAACATGCGTGTCTGAGTAGTTTTTTATACCCACTGCGTATGTTGCAGTGACAACCACACTCTGCTGACTGGCAATATCCAGCGCGGTTAAAACTCCGTTCGCGTCAATTGCCGCAACAAGGGGTTTATCAACACTCCAAACAGCATCCGGCGTGACATCAGTGTCTCCACTTCCCTGCACACTCAAAACAGCGTGATACTGCGCCGTCGCGCCTGAGTCAAGCGCGGCAGCCCCGGTCACAGTCAAACTCCTTGTGATTGGTTGAATCTCCACGGCTTTACTCTGGCTATAGGACAAATCCCCTACAGTGTAATCCACACGTATTGTTACAACCGAAGCACTTGCAACCTGGGCGGCGGTCAAGATGCCGTTGCCAGCTCCAATGCCTGCAAAAGCGGGTTTATCAACGCTCCAAACCGCGAGTTGTGTTATATCTAAATCCGGAGCTCCCTGCTCATGCAGGATTGCCTGATATTGAGTGGTGCTCTCCTCTTTAAGCATACCAGCTCCGAAAATTTCAATGCTTCGTTGAGGAGGCTCAACTGGAACCGGCTCCGCGGTGATGGTCACAGGCACGCTCATACTGAAAAGAATGCCCGCTCTGGTAATATAACGCACCTGCAACTGGACAGCAGTGTCTTGTTCCACGCTTGTAGAGCGCAAAAAACCGCGACTGGTCACTCTTACGATTGGGCTGTTGTTGTACCATTGTGACATGGCCGTAACATCCTGACGGCTGTTATCACTGTAGACAACCTCACAAGTGTAGTACGCATTAAGGCCGCCGTAAAGCGCCCGCGGCCCGCGAACCTCGATACCCACCGGGCGGGTTGCACTGTGCGCTCCCACATCCTTGATCATTACGTTTATACTGTGTAGTTTATTGCCAAAACGCGCTTCCAGCTTGACTTGCGTATCGTTATCCACGTACCCGGCCTCAAGGTGCCCCCGCGCACTCACAGTTGCCGCTGAGCTGTTGGCTATACTCCACACTGCCTGCTGTGTGACATCCACCCAGCTCTCATCAGAGTAATAAGCGATACAGGTGTAATCAGCCGACACCCCCTCAACCACAACCCTCGCTCCACGAATTTCCAATGCCACAAGTTGATTTACTACAGGGACATCAATAATATTCACAACCATGCCACCGCTCTTTCCGTCATATGTAGCGGTGAGAGTGCAGGTGGAATTTGCTGTTACCTGACCTGCGGTCAGATTACCTCGATTAACGCTGGTGCCAACAGGACCTGTTACACTCCATTGGGCCGCGGCGGTGACATCCTGATCCGCCACTCCAGCGGCTTGCAGTATTGCCGTGTATGCGGTCACGCTTCCCTCGTTAACAGAGGCGGCTCCGCTGACCTTAAGCGTATACGTGGGCGTGGGCGGTTTCACTACAATCGGCAGTACGAGCGTGGCACTAAGCGTGACGCGCTGCTGGGTGGTTAAACGCAGCTGCACCGTCGCAGTTGTGTCGGACGCAACACTGTTCGCAGTCAACAACCCGGCAGAGTTGATGGTAGCCGGGCCGCTAAGCACCTGCCAGGTGCGGGCATCTGTTGCCGATGAGTCAAAAGTGCCGTTTTCATAGACCAACATCGCTTGCAGCTGCGCTGTTGTGCCGCCCTGCACCCACTCGGGGCCCTTAATGATCGCCGATTGCGGCCTGCCAATCGGAAGCACCTCCGCAGTCGCGCCAACCGGTCCAACAATCATGCCGGCCAAAACGACCGCACTCAACATCAATTCTGATAACATGCTTTTAATTTTCATCTTTAGTTCTCCTTACCACAATCTTTATTCAGCGCTTTCGCTGGCCACAGCGCGCAATTTGATAAAACCGGCCGGGCCTTCGGGCATGGCTATCATCCACAGCTCCCGGCCGTCTTTCTCGCTGACAAACTCACTTCCAGGCAGCGCAGTCCAATAAGCTGAGAGAGCGTACGTCCACAGTGGAGTCAACTCAACACCATTGGCACTCTTGTCCTTATAAAAATAGAGCCTCGGCCCAGTAGCCGGTGAGTTACTGATATTCATGTAATCAGCTGTGGAGTGCGCGCTGTTATCAAGTCCTGATGCGTATTTCAGCAAATTGGGAATACCGTCATTATGCGGCATATCCTCAGGCCCGTTATCTTCCGATGTCAAACCACCTGCTAAGACCCATTCGTCAAAGCTTTCGATTGCCTCCACATCTAGATCAATAACTCTGAAATTATCCACGGCGATATCACTGAGGTGATTCTCCCCTGTGATGCCGCGCAAACGCACCTTTACTGCGCCGGCTCCGGCAAAACCAGATAGGTCAACCCGGGCTTTTGTCCAAGCTGAGTCGCTTGAAAGATGCTGCATTCCGATTCGTGACCAAACGCCCTCTTCCCATTGTCCTTTATACACATCAACATGAAGTTCTCCTGTCCCGACTCCATACATGTGAAAGTCGAATGTCAGCAGCGGGGTCTGTAAACCATCCAAGGTAAATAGCGCGGACTCGACAGCAGCGGTTTTATTCGTATTTCCATCGCTGGCTTCCGTATATAAGTAGTACTCCCCGTCAGATGCTGAAACCGGGCCGGTTCCATGGGTAGGCGTAGCTCCTTGATGGCGCGTCCACTCAAAGCCGCTCAAAGTATCAACACTCCATATCCCAAAACCTGTTTCAAAGCTTTCAGCACTAAAGCTCTGCACAGGCACATGCGCGATAGTTACCAAAAACGTATCCTCTAACCCTTCATACGTAGCACGTAACAAACAGTTTGAACCGTCAGTAACAACACCGGCAGTAAACAAGCCAGCAGCTATGGATGAACTGCTGTGATCACGCGACCACTGAGCTATCGCTGTGACATCCGCCTGGCCGTTAGCGTAATAGGCAGTGCAGGTGTACGTCCGTACATCGCCCTCGTTCACACTTGTCGGCCCTGAGATCTCGATGCTAGTCGCAACCTTATTTATGATATTCACTGGAATTGAGTGCTCCTTGCCCCCAAACACAGCCTTTAAAGTAATGGGCGTATCCAGTTCAACCGCACCTGCTGTAAGATTACCCTGTTGAACAAAGGCCGGGCCGCCCCCGGGAATACTCCACTGCGCCAATTGCGTGACATTATTGGTCGACTGATCAGAGTAGATAGCTATGCAGGAATAACTGCCGCTCAAACCCTCTTCCACGGATGCCGGGCCGGACACAACAATAGACTCCAGAACTACCTGCACCGGAACATCAAGAATGTTGATCAGCATGCTGCTGCTCTTGCCTTCATATGTGGCGGTGAGAGTGCACAGAGAATCAGCCGCTACCTGGTTAGCGGTTAGATTTCCGGCGTTGTCAACGCTGGCAGGCCCTGTAACACTCCATTGAGCCAAAACTGAGATGTCCTGATCAAGCGCGCCATCGGTTTTCCACCAAGCTGTATATTTCGTTACGCTGCCCTCATTAACAAAGTTGGGTCCGCTGACCTCAAGCGTGTACGCTGCCGCGGGCGGATTAACCAAAATCGACAGCGCCAGTGTAGCTGTAAAGGTCACGCGCAGCGGGGTGGTCACACGCAGCTGCACCATTGCGGTAGTGTCAGCCGTAACACTGTTGGCACTCAGTAACCCGGTGGGGCTGATAGTAACCGGACCGCTGAGTACCTGCCAACTGCGGATATTTGGTGGCGCCAGAGCCTCGAAGAGGCCGTTTTCATAGACTAACATCGCCTTCAGCTGCGCTGTTGTGCCGCCCTGCAACCACGGCGCGGGAGCGTCGATGCTCGCGGCCGTCGGTTTACCGCTCGGAACCGATGCGTCCTGCACAGTAACCAGTTTCTCGCCTACATAAGTTTTACCGCCAATCAGGTATGTGGCGCGAACCACTACATCCTTTGTGCCTGTTATATCAACCGGAGTAAATAATCCAGTGCTGGAGATCGTGCCTGCTGACAGGTCGCTTACGCTCCAGGTTACACTCTCGCTCACCGTTTGATCATTGCCATTCGCGTCCCGGTACGTGGCGCTATACTGCACCTGCGTGTCGTCGCTGACTTCCTCCGCGCCGCCTATAGTAAGACCTTGCAGAGGTTGCGAGCTGTACTCGCCAATGTACGACTCGATTTTGTTTATCAACGTCTGCGCGTTCACCTCATAGTCCGCGCTGTAGAAACGCCCCACAAAGTTAAAATCCTGCACGTTCTTTGTGTACCAGTAAACTGACACAAAGGGGAACTCCCAGATCTGACCGTTGATGCCGTCATGGCCGTAATGCATCTCCGGCGGGCTGGTGTTCGATGCCTGCTTAAGATAAACCATCACCAGCTGGCGCTGTGCCATCCAGCTCTTGAATGTAGCGGTCTCAACATAACCATCCATTTTGTTGCAGTAACTGCATCCAATAGAACCCCAGATAAACACCATAGGTATATTATGCTGTTTAGAATACGCCTCTGCCTTATATAAGTCAGAGTGCCAACGACCCAAAGTGATCGGAGCCGTTTTCGGGTCCGCGTCAACCGCACTGGCGGTTAATTGTGCTATAACTGCTGCACCCATCAGCAGCATGCTTAATGTTCGCTGAATTTTCATGTTTCTCCTTTTAACTCCAAAATGATGTGTCTATAGAAATAATTTGCTCTTGCTTGAAGCAGCTTCTTTCAACACACCTGTCCGTTGAATTATTTTGCTTTCAGCCACGCATTCGCAGCCGTTCGTGAGGTATACTCTTCTCCGGTACTAAACTCGTAATGCTCCCTGGCTACCTCAGAGGCAGTGGGATTTCCACTCTCTATGATCTCAACTAAGGCGGGTATACTCACCGCGTCTTCCATTGAATCAAACATCATTATCCCGGATTGAAGCGATGACTCGTCATTAACCACCGTCATTCCGGCAACCAAAATTTGCGCCTTTAGCTGGTCGCTCTCAAGGCTGTCGACTGCCTGTGCCCAGTGAGTAAACGCAGACTCGGCAACCTCGGCATCCGGATCCCTCAACATCATTGACAATTCAGCAATCGCTTCTATCCCAATCCAGCCTAAGTTATCCACGACTCCTTGACGGATCTGAGGGCTTGTTGAGCGCATCAATTTGCGCGCCAGCTTGATTGCCTCTTTATAGCTCTCGGCCGCAACCAATCCATCGAGCACGCCTACCTCGGCCTCCTCGGCACTGAGATCAGTTTCTCTCTCAGGGCTAATTAACCCGGCGCTGTCGCTTGCGGAGCTTATCTGCTCCCGGCCATCAGCTGCACGCGGCGCGGGGTCAGCTGAATTGTTCTGCTGTGAAGCAGCCTTTGGCGGTTTACTCTTGTTTTCCGGCAACAACGATGAGGTTCCGGTCATGCGGCTGCCAACCCCTTGGTTTTGTTGGGCCTGCGACTTATTTTGCATTATTGAATTTAAGACAAACGCTACCCCGGCAGTTGCCAGGATACCAATAACTACATAAATCAGTGTGATGCGTCTCATTTTTCAGCCTGTACTTTTGCCTGCTCCCAGAAATTTGTTCCATTTGGGTACTCAATGCGGCATTTGTCCCTGATTGAGTTCAAGTATTGCCTATATACGTAGTTTTGTTTTTGGTTTGTGATAAAAGCCTTTAATTCATCGTCCGTAGGGCAAGGGAACAACTGCCCTAATTTAAGCAACATTGATGCCATCGTAACGGTTGACTTTTCCCCGCTCTCAATATCATCGGCTTTGATTTCGTTTCTGGCGATAATCTTTATGATGTTAAGCCCTGACTCTGTTTCAATGGGATCTGAAACCGAGCCAATTGGCAGGCTGAAGGCCGCCTCCCGCAACGCGATTTCATATATATCAGAGCGTGTGTATTCATTGATAACATCTACTTGCCCAGGCATCTCCGAGTGCTCTGCTGCCAGCTTCTCAAAGTCCGCCCCTTCGCGTAATTTCCTGACAAGCTCGTTACCTTTTGCGATCACCAACTTATTCGTGGCCGAGCACATCTCGTTATAGTGCGCGTAGCGCTCTTTCTCCCACTCCAGCTCCTGCTGGGTTGCGCTGAGGTCATTGGTGAAAACCACGTCGCGAAGGGTCATGCGCAAGGCATCTTGCTCTATCTTTTCAGCAAACGCCCGCTCGGAATAGCCTAACATTTCAGCGAACTCCCGGAACTCTTTCCCTGAAGCACGCATTAATTTATCCGCATGCTGCTGCGCCCGTTGCTTATTTTTAGCCGAAGGCTCGAGATCAAGCCGGGCAGCCTCTTCCAGCACAGCGCACTGGTCCACAAACTCCTCTATCAGGGAACGGCTCTTTAAATCAACCTGCAGTTTAACTTTCTGCTCTAAATCCGGAGCGCCGGAGTTCTGCAAACTCTGCTCCACCTCAAATTGCTTCAGCAATCTGTTGTACCGCGCCAGCGTCAGCTCTTCGGCATTAACAGAAACAATAATATCATCTTCCGACATGCTATGGAACGGTTTAGAGATGTCGGCAACGTATTCTCCTGCTTCAAAAACTTTTGGCTCCCCCTCTTTTTTGCACCCCCAGAAAAAACAAGCAGCCAGAGAGAGGGTCAAGTATATATAAAGATAATTCATCTATTTTCCAGTATTTTCGGGCTTACCTCTCACAGTGTGATACAACAGAGGTGAAAGTGAAAAAAAGGGAGGAGTTACCCTCCTCCCTTGTTTCAACAAAGTCATTCTAAATCTTAGAATGCATAGTGCCAACGATAATCGTTGCTTCTGTAATCTTTGTTCTGGTAGTTCTGCGGGCACTTAGTTGTATAAATGCGACTAGCGTCCGTAACAGCCAGCTTGGAAAGCGCTGGGTTATATTTCATCGACCATGTTCCGTAGAAAACGCTCTGGTTGTACAGAGGCTCACATGAACAGCAGTCAAATGCGACAGCCGGCTCACAAATGTCTCTTGAGACATAGTAAGGAGCGTCGATCAAACCAGCGAAGTTACCTGTGATGGTTCTAATAACACCAAGGTTGCTGTTAAATGTACCAATACCGGCACCGTAGATTGCAATGGCACGAGGAGGTACTGTGTTAACTGCGCCAACAAACTGCGGCAGTGTGAAGATTCTGCCGATGTTCCAGAATGCTTCAACCTTTGTGTTGTTTCTGCCAATCAAGTTGAAAGGGTTACGAATCTGAACACCGTAGAAGGATGGACCAATATCCCAGCCAGCAATCATGTCCGCAGGACCCCACTGGATGATGGCACGCGGCACATCAGTAGCAAGAGGCTGCAAAGGAGGTGTGGCGGTTGCATCCCAATACTTTGTAAATGCAGGCGCAGCGGCAACACCGTACTCACCATCATTGAACCAGTAAGACTTGGAACGGGTTTCCCACATCCACAGCATCGCTGTATCGTATGAGCTCAAACCATCCGCATCCTCTGTGCAATCTGTTGTGCAGTTCATCCAATAGCCTGTAAGATTAACATTACCCGGCTCGCGATAAACAACATAGTCATTGGTATAAGCACCACCACCATAACCGCAAACAGTGCTTGAACCACGCTGTATTGTACCCTTGAGGTACTTAGCAACAGTGGTTTTAGCATTCATCCTGACACTGTAAACCAGTGCCGCATTCACAGGCGTAACTCCCGGACCAGGGGTCGGGTAGCCGCACTGCGCATAAGCACCACAAGCAATCGTCATTGCTGCGGCAGTCATCATCAGTTTCTTCATTGAGTATACTCCTTTTTTGTTTTAACAATGGCGTTGACAAGTATTACAAACCTATCAACCCCAACAATTGCGTATAATTTATCACAGGGAGTTACGTCTGTCAACCCCGTGACTTAACAAAATCAAACTTTCTTGCAGACCTTTTTTGCTTTCAACGGGTACAGTTAATCACAACATAAGAGACAGTGCAAGGGCAATTTACTTTTTTTTGTATTTATTTTTGCTGTTGAAACTGCGGGCCAATGGCCTCGCCCCCTCCCCCGTAACCACAAATGGCGAAAAGGCTATAACGCATGATCATCCGACACTTGCTCGTTGCTGCACGAAAAAATAGCATAGCCGGCTCGACAGTGAATTCTTCAACCAACACAGGCGAGACGCCTGTGCTACTTTAAAAACATCAGTGTTTCGCCACCTTCTTACACGCCATTTTGAATGAAATTTCATCTGCAAGCAAGATGCTTGCACTACTCCATTATCACTTTTACAGCAACCTCTCAATAGCCCGCTTTAAAACAGCCTTCCGTCTTCGCGCTTCGCAGCTACGCCGGACGCGGCTGGTCAACAAACCTTACGTAGCAGCAGCAGCAATTCTAATTATGACCGCGAACCTGTTCGAAAGCACGCTGAAGCGTGAACTACATGCGGTTTCCGGGGTATGTAGTTCACGCTTTAGCGTGTCTTCGGCTCTACTTAGAATTGCTGACGTAGCAGCCGTATCTAGTTCACACTTTCCTGTCACGGCGTTAAAGCGAAGCTCGGAGCCAGAAGCGTGCTCTTTGTTCTCTGGCCGGTTATTAAAAAGTTGCTTTCATTTCTCCAAACGCAAAGCGTTTGTTTCTAAAGCAGCGGACTCATAATCACAAATTTTTCAGCTAGGGCGACGACCTCCCGCACATCACACAAACTCTTTTGGTTCCGGCGACTAGCTGCTTTAGGTTGTTCCTGCTTGTTTTTTACACCAGGAGTTGAGAGAATAGCCGCAATCAATTTTTTGCCACTGAGACACCCTCCTACGCCAAGGCTACGGCGTGCCATGCTGAAGGGTACAGAGAGTACGCTAGGTTATTTTTTAGGTAGAAAAATAGGAGGGTAGAAAAATCTGGGCAGCGTTATTTTTTGAGGTAAAAAATCTTTGAGGTAACCAATATTGGTAGCGTGATAATTTTAACTACGAATAACGCGAATAACACGAATGCTATTCAGCTGCGCACCATTCGTGCAAATTCGCGTTATTCGTAGTTAAGAATCTTCGTGTTCTTTGTATCTTCGTGGTGAAAACGTGCACAAAAAACAAGAAAACGAATGACAGTAGTACAGAGAGCAGGAGTATGTTGCCCTGTGCCTCCCCCGTCAAGGTGCAGTTCCGCTTGCGGGATGAAGCCTGATGTGAGAGACAAAAAACCTAACCCCTATACCCTCAACCTTATACCCCAAACGCCATACCCCAAACCCCAAACCCCAAACAATATGAACCACAAACCCAATGACTATCAGCTGCTCGACAGCGGCGACGGACGTAAACTTGAGCGCTTCGGCGAATTCATCCTGGCCCGTCCCTGCTCACAGGCGGTCTGGAAGCCCTCGCTCAGCAATGCAGAGTGGGCTGCAGCCAATGCTACCTTTGACCGCAGCGATGGCAACCAGTGGCATAACCGCGGCAACCTGCCGCTTGAGTGGCAGATCAATGTGGCTGGAATTGAATTTATCCTCTCAGGCACCGACTTCGGCCACCTGGGCATCTTCCCTGAACAACAGGCCCAGTGGCAGTGGCTCCAAAAAACAGTTGGAGAGTTAAATGCAAAAAGGGGCGCGCCGCTCAGGATCCTCAATCTCTTTGCCTACTCCGGCGGCTCAACCCTGGCCGCCGCGCTCGCCGGCGCCCACCTCTGCCACCTTGACGCCTCCAAAGGCATGGTCCAGTGGGCCCGCCGCAATGCTGAGGTCAATGGGCTCAAAGATCACCCCATCCGCTGGATCGTTGATGATGCCCATAAGTTTCTCTGCCGCGAGGCCAGACGCGCTGTCAAGTACGATGCCATTATCCTCGACCCCCCCACCTTTGGACGCGGTCAAAACAATGAGATGTATAAGATCGAGCAAGACCTCCCCGAGACCCTGCACCTCTGCTGCCAGCTGCTCTCCGACTCCCCGGCGTTCATGCTTTTGAGCGCCCATACCCCCGGTTACTCACCCGTGGTGCTGGCCAATGTTCTGAGCCAATCAATGGCCAAACACAAAGGAACAACCTCGGCCGGCGAGATGCTCCTGACCGGAGATCCCAGCGTGCTGCCAACCCCCTGTGGTGTCTATGCCCGCTGGATCTCTGGTTTGTGATTTTTCTACCCCAAAAACAACCTGGCGTACCCTCTGTGCCCCTCAGCATGGCACGCCGTAGCCTTGGCGCAGGAGGGTGTCTCAGTGAGAGATAATTTATCAAGTTAATCCTGTTATCCTGCCAAAAGTTGGTTGCCTGCCTGTGCGTTGCACGCAGACAGGCGGCTATGCTGCGCTAGGTTCCCTGTGGTTTCAAAAATTAAAGTGCAACCATTTTGACCCCCTATGTCCAGTGATCTGGTGGTCTGCACTCCTGCTATTGCGTAAGTCTCACGCTCAGGTGCGCAGATGCTTGATCTCGCAGATCGGAATCTCCCATACCTCCGCGCGTATTTTCTGGAGATACTCCGCCTCTTTGATATCGCCCCGCAAACGTGTGTGAATGGCCAAAACCGTGACCTCCAAAACGCTGTCCAGGCGTGATCCCCACACTCTCTCAGCCGCGGCTGAGAGGCGGCCCACAGGGTTGCCCTGCAAATCAATCAATTGCAGATGCTCGCCGCCGGCCTTGAGAACACACTTGGCGCCCACCGCCAAACGCCTGAGATGCGCGTGGATCACAGCTTGCTCAGGGTAGCGCCCGGCGTAATCCAAAAACATATCCTTTAAACTCAGCAGGGTGTAATCAATTTTACGGCTCAGATCCGCTGCCGGGGTATCCGATAATTCAGAGCGCTGAATAAAGGCCGGCGCGGCCAGCTGCGCCATAAATGGATGCGGCTGATCCATGCGGCAGTAGAGGCTGAGCGATTGTTTCGCCCGCGTCATGCCGGTGTAGAACACACGCCGCTCCTCCTCCAGCTCATGACGGCTATGTCCATCGCTCCACTTGCCGCAGAGCAGAACATGGTCGAATTCCATGCCCTTGACCGCGTGAACTGTGCTTAAAACAACACCGTGACCAAACCGCTCGCTCCCGCGGCTGAGCGCCAAAGCTTCATAGAGGTAGCTTATGTGCAGCGCGGCGGGCAGTTCGGCATCAGCGCTCTCGATGATCCAAACCTCCAGCAGTTGCAGCAGACGGAGCGACCAGTTGTTAATCGCTCCGGCAACAACGATTGCTTTTAACTGCGAGGCCGTGCTGTAGGTCGCGCCGCTCTGATCCAGATGTGAGAGCAGAGCGTAAATCTCACGGATACGGTAGAGCGGAGGCATGGCGCTGCTGTTGATCAACCAGGACACCGGGATACCCCCTGCCTCGGCCAGCTCGCGGACCAACACAAGGTCATCGCGGTTACGGGATAAAACCGCAATCTGCGCGGCTGTGACATCTTTAAGCGCGAGCAACCGCCCGATCTCCGCGATGATTGAGGCTGCCTGCGCCTGAGGATTCGCGACATTGATCACACCCACCCGCCCGCCAGTTAAGGGGTGCCGGGCTGCCACAGTGCCGGATGCGGGCAGCGTGCGACGCGCTTTGTCAACCCGTATCGGCTTGTCCACTTTCATGCGATCACGGTTGAATGCAATCAGATGGTTGGCAGCGTCTATGATGTTGCGTGTGGAGCGGTAGTTATCCACCAGGTAGTGAATCTCCGCCTCAAAATCTTTTTCAAAGCGCTGCAGGAAGGTGATGTTGGCGCCGCGAAAGCCGTAGATGGATTGGTCGTCATCACCAACCGCGCAGATCGAGAGTTTGCGGTCAGCGTCTTTTAACGTGCGCCCGGCAATGGCGCTGATCATGCGATACTGCATCTCGTCAATGTCCTGGTACTCATCAACCAGAATATATTCATAACCTGAGAGCAGCCGTTCGCGGGTTTCATCAGCCTCCATCCCGGCCAGTGTCTGGCAGCCCTCCAGCAGCTGAACCGCCTGCTCCAGAATCCCGTCGAAGTTCAAACCGTCGCGGCGCTCTTCGTTCATGGCAGCGGGCGAGAGCCCCAGCAGGCGCATGGCCAGTCCGTGGTAGGTCTGAATCGTAACCCCGCGCGCGTCATTGCCGGCAAGGCTGTAGAGCCGCTGACGCAGCTCCACCGCTGCCTGATGATTGAAGCAGCAGATCAGAATGCCAGCGCCGCGCACCCTTTCAACCCGCAGCAGATAGGCGCAGCGATGCACAACTGTGCGCGTTTTTCCTGAGCCTGGACCAGCCAGAATCAGCATGTTGCGCGACAGCGGCGCTTTAACCACCCGCATCTGATCAATGTTTCCGAGGTCATCAACAATTTTCTGGTAGGATGCCGCAGTGGTTGCACGCTCCAGAATATCTTTGCGCCCGGCAAAGAACTTTTCAATGAACTGATTGCGGCTCATGGAGAAATAGGCCAGCACAAGGTTCAACGCCTGCTGGATTTTTGTGAGCCCGCTCTGGGCGTATTCACGCATGACATGCACCTGAAAAACGCGCTCGTTGTAGTGATACTGCAGCGCCTGATAGTGGTGCCGGGTGTACTGCTGTCCCTTGGCTTCGGGCAGTACGCGGATGGTCATGGCCGAGCGGAAGATGGCCAGCCCCTGCTGTAGATGCGCCGCCCCCTGCTCATGCAGAAAGAGCAGGGCGCGCTCCACTGCGGCCGCCTGATCGCGCACCTCGCTCCGCAGCTCCAAATCAGCGTCAACCGCGTTGATCAGCTCTTCAAATGAAAACTCCACCAGCAGCTCTTTACCAGGGGGTGTGGCGGGCGGGATTTTCGCGATGATCGCGGTCAGAATCACAGAGGCAACCCGGCACCGCAGCCGGGCCAGCTGGCCGAGCGTCTCCCAGCTGCGGCGCAGCCTCAGCCGGTACTGCTCGCGGCTGACAGGGAAAATGTCCACACTGCCGCAGCTGCCGGCAAAGCCGCGGCCATCCTCGCTGAGAGAGCGCAAGAGGTCTTTCAACATCAGCACTGAGGAGTCAAACCCCTGTTCTGTCAGCACCTGGTTGACACCCCTGAGATTCAATGAGACCCAGCCCTCGGGATCAGGTTCCTCCTCACGCAGGAGATTGATGAACTTATCCTCTATCAGGCAGATGCGGGTGAAGATCTCCCGGGAGCTGTTGACCACCTTGTAGCGCACATAGGCGTTCAGCAGCGTGTCTTTTTTCAGCAGACCCAGCTCGGTCATGGAATTAAGCGTCCGGAAGACTTTGGCGCTCAGAAACTCGTGGCTGCGGCGCTCAGCCGCGAACTTATGCGTTGTTCCGGGGGCCTCCTGCATCCAGAGCTGGAACTCCGGCAGGAGCGCGATGCTGTCAACCGTCAGCGAGTGATCATCTGGATCGCGGTTGATCAGCAGCGTGGTAATGGCGATCCACAAGCGTGCCTCATCCCTGGGAAGGCGCGCCCGGTCAATGATTTTTTGCGCCTCATCCAGCGTCTGGATGGTCAGCCGCGCCTGGAACACAGAGGTTCGGTTATGACTGCGCTCCACAAACCCGGCGCGCTCCAGCCAGGAGACCGCGCTGCGCACCTTGGTGTCGGCTGACTTATCATCAGCATAGAATGTGGTCTCAACCTCCTGATCGCGCAGCAGCTCGCCGGCTGTAATGACAATCTCCTCCCCGCTGGCAGCACCGGCGGCTCGTCGCAGGCCGCGCAGAATCTGCGCGATATCCCGCCGCCGCAGCTCTGAGTAGGCACCGAGGCGGAACTGCTGCTCGCAATCCTCCTCGTCGTAGAGCAGGATGCAGTCAGCTGGTTCACGGTCGCGTCCGGCGCGCCCGGCTTCCTGCAGGTAGTTTTCGAGTGAGCCTGGAGTGTCGGCGTGAATGACCACGCGCACATCATCTTTGTCGATGCCCATGCCAAAGGCATTGGTGGCGCAGATAACCCGGATCTCGCCGTTGATGAACGCGTCTTGAGTGCGCTTCTTGACCGGTGCCGGCAACCCCGCGTGAAAGTGCGCCGCCGACCACCCCTGTGCTGTCAGATACTCGGCCAGCTCTTCGGTTGCCCGCTGGGTGACGCGGAAGATGATGGCACTGCCGCTCAGCCCGCCCGCGCTTGACCCCAGCCGCTCATGCAGCAGGTGGTTGATCTTGGCGAACTTGGCGGGTATGCTGACAGTCTGAACCTCAAAGCTGAGATTATCCCGTTCAACGCCGCCGCGAAAGAGGGCGATCTCGCCGGTAATTTCGCTCTTGAAATAATTGATAATCTCATCCACCACATCCTGCTTGGCAGTTGCGGTGAAGCAGGTCACCGGGGGCGCGCTCACCCGTTGTTGCAGGGCGACCTCCTTGACGACTTTGGCGATGTAAAGGTAGTCGGGACGGAAGTCATGTCCCCATTTCGAGAGGCAGTGCGCCTCGTCAATCACCCAACCGCCAATCTCCCGCTGCATCACTGTTTTAAGAAATGATTTGTTGCGCAGCTGCTCTGGTGAAACATAGAGGATCGCAATGCTCCCTGAGACAACCCGCCGATGAACATCACCGCGCTCAGGCATGGTCAGCATTCCATAGAGGGCCGCCACATTATCCATGCCAGTGCGGCGCAGCAAACCGTCCACCTGATCCTTCATCAGCGCCTGCAGCGGTGAGATGACAATCGTCAGCTGCCCGCGGCGAAGGTGCCTGCTCAGGGCAGGCAGCTGGAAGCAGAGCGACTTGCCGCCGCCGGTTGGCAGGATCGCGAGCAATGACTCGCCGCGCATTCCGGCCACAACTATATCCCGTTGCAGACTGCCGCCATCCTGGTTGGGCGGCGTATTACGAAACTCGTTAAAGCCAAAAAACCGCGCGAGTTGCTTCTCCGGATTGTGAATCTCAACGCAGTAGCCGCAAGAGGCGCGCGCACAGGGGATGTCCCGCAGATGGTGCAGCAATGGCAGGCTTTCAGGGTAAGAAAAACGCACCCAGGCAGGGAGCACCGAGTCACCGCCCGCCACCCGCAGCCAGGAGAGCGCAAAGGCCATGGCCCACTGGGATTGAGTGGTGGTGATATCAGCGCGGGTCAGAGACGCGACAGCGGTACAGCAGGCGTAACGGGATAATACGCACGTTAAGTCAGTCAGGCCGGAGTCAGCGGTGTTGGCGCTGCCGGGTGCTATTGACTCAAAGAGCCAGCGCATGCCCCTGGCATGCAAGTATCCGGCCCCGGCCCCGCTGCAGGTCAGTGCCGCCAAAGCGCGGAACAGCTCCGGATCATGCCGGCTGATTATGTTCAGCGCGCTGAGCTCATCAATAAAAAGCTGTTTGGACAGCAGCGCGTCGGCCGTCGGGTCGTTGATTGACTGCGAGAGCAGCTTGTAATCTTTGACCAGATGGTGATAGGGATTCTCCGGGAAACAGAGTGGTGACAGGTGCAGCGTGTCGATCACCGGCAGGTCGAAAATCTTCAAGTGCGGGTGGAGAGCTTTCAACAAAGGGAGGTCATGGGCAACAATATTGTGTCCGCCGACCGCCGCCGCTTTATCAGCGAGCTGCTCCAACTCCACCAGCGCCTGGGCAACACCCCCGCATTGCGCGGATGATAATTTGTATGAATCCAGGACTGCGCCAATCTTATGAATCGTGCCGTTATTTGAGCTTTCAATATCGATAAATAGTATTTGTTCTACAACCAATCAAGACCTCAATGGAACAGTTGAATTTCAGTACAGTTGAATTTAAGCAGTGTATCATAGGATGCGAAGTTTGTAGCCCCTTAAGCGACTAGAAAAAACAATTAATTGTTCTTTCCAAAAAATTGTCAGTCGGGCCTTATTGCGGCTTGTTTCACAGCATCCACCGCATAGCGGCGGATATACTGCTGCCCTCAGTATGTCCGGCTATGCGGTGGACGGAAGTTTTCCGCCTCTAAGATCTTTCACCTGAAAAACAACGTAGCGGGTTTGCATCAGCCGTGCGACCTGCAAGCTTCATGAAAAGTTAAAATGTGTAGGGTTGGCGGAACTTGTCCGGCGTAGTTCCGCCATCCCACGGCGGAGCCACGCTTACGGCGAAATCCGGTTGCGGGACGAAGACGGATGAGCCAAACAAAGATAATGAAATCCCATGGCGCGCCTTTGACAAACAATCGCCCGGCATCCGCTGTTTGCTTCTGAGAAGCAACCCTACATCCTGAGGCGCGCTTTTCATGAGCCTGCTGCAGTATGCCGCTGTTAGAGCGGCATCGGTTGACGATGCTGACCGACGATTGGGATCATGCAGGGGCTCGTCAACCAGCATCGTCGCCGCCATCGTAAACCGACCTCTTCACTTTGCGCCTTGCGCAGATCCAGTCGCTTACCCGCCTAGCGGAAACTGGTTCACTCTGCGGTAGACCTTGCCGCGCTTGCTGGTTTTGCAGTCGTAGAGGGTGACCCGCTTCACATCCCAGGTTCCGAATTCGCAATTTTCATCTGCGTCCATGGCCTCGACTGCGCTCAGGTTCCGGATGCCTGTTTTGCAGATGCCGAGCAGGACATGGGGGGTCAGCGGGCTCTCCGGTTTTTTGAATCCAAATTTCGCCACTGCCTTCCAAAGTTCGTTGTGCATGGCAACCAGCGGCTCGGCGGGTGTTACGGCTGCCCAGAGTTGATGGGGGAAGCGCTTGGTTCCCAGAAACCCGTAGCCAAATATGCTCAGGGTAAAAGCTGCGAATTGCTCGCAGATCTCATTGGTTACCTCTGCGATATGGGGGTAAAACGCGGGCGCAATTTCACCGATGGTCACGATCGGCAGTTGGAGTTGGTCACGCTCCACCCACAGCGTCTCCAATGTCACAGGCTTCAGCCTCTGGATGCCAGCGGCTAAATTATATTTGACCTCTTCCGGGATAGTCACAGCTAAAGAAATATTCATGCCAATAGAATAGCGGTTGCCGCAGCTTGTTGCAAGCGCAACTAAAGCAGCTTTGCGCTATAATTTCTCAGGTTTGTTGTTCAGCCTTTCTTTGTCCGCCGTAGCCTTGGCGAAGGAGGAAGGCTGCTCCAAAGCGGGTTATTGAGACGTGACCCTAAAAGTGATAATAGAATCGTGCAAGATCTTGCTTGCAGAAAATATTTTCATTCAAGCTGGAAGCTTGAGGTACTTTATTCAACAACTTATGAAACTGGTTATCTGAACTGCTTGTTTTTTTCGACAGGAGTTGAGAGAATAGCGGTGTCCCGTGGTTTGTGTCGCTCACAGAGCGACTACTACACCTGCGCTGCGAAAAAACGAGGAGATAATGTCAATGTGTATTAAATTAGTTGAGAGCTGTCTGGCGAAGAGGCTGACGCTCGCTGTTGCTGAGTCTTGCACAGGAGGTTGGCTTGGCAAAGAAATTACAGCGATACCCGGGGCATCGGCTGTTTTTAAGGGCGGTGTGATCTGTTACGCCGATGAGGTGAAACGCGATTTGCTGGGTGTGCCTGAACCGGTGCTCCAATCCGACGGAGCGGTGAGCGCCACCTGCGCGGAGTATATGGCTCAAGGGGCGCGGTCGCTGTTCAAGAGCGATCTTGCGCTCGCTATCACTGGTATCGCGGGCCCTGGCGGCGCGACCGGGTTGAAGCCAGTTGGATTGGTGTATATCTGCGTCGCAACCGCAGAGAGACTGTTGTGCCAAAGAGCGCTGTTTAAAGGCGACCGGGAGTCGGTGCGACAGCAGGCGGTCGCGGCGGCAGTCGCCATGCTGTTGAAAGTGATTTGAGCGCGGAGGGATTAGTCGCTTAGGCGACTGGAACAAACAATTAATTGTTCTTTCCAAAAAGTTGTCTATCGGGCCTGATTGCGGCTTGTTTCGCAGCCATCCACCGCATAGCGGCGGATATACTTCGCAATCATCCACCGCATAGCGGCGGATATACTTCGCAATCATCCACCGCATAGCGGCGGATATACTTCGCAATCATCCACCGCATAGCGGCGGATATACTGTGTTGCTTTCAGTATGTCCGCCGCTATGCGGTGGACACCCATTTTTCACCTCAAAAACAAAGCAGCGCGGTCATTCCGCTCCGACAAAGTTAGCGACAAGGTTTGCGCTTGCGCTGCAAGGTCTTTCGCGGGCTGACGGCAGTCGCCCGCGACTTTTTTGCTTCGCGCCTACCGCGCGACCTGCAGGTTTCTTCACAGTGGAAAACGTGTAGGGTTGGCGGAACTTGTCCGGCGTAGTTCCGCCATCCCGCGGCGTAGCCACGCTTACGGCGAAACCCGGTTGCGGGACGAAGGCGGATGAGCCAAACAAAGATAATGAAATCCCATGGCCCGCCTTTGACAAGCAATCGCCCGGCAGCCGCTAATTGCTTCTGAGAAGCAACCCTACACCCCGGGGCGCGCCTTTCACACGCCTGTTGCAGTATGCCGCTCGTAGAGCGGCATCGGTTGACGATGCTGTGCGACGATGCTGACCGACGATTGGGATCATGCGGGGGCTCGTTAACCGACCTTTGAAATCCAAAATCCAAGCTCATACAGCGCTTTCCTGCTTGCAGGCTGCGCCCATATATGGTTAAATGTGATCACTTACGAGCAAAAGTGATCACGAGTGAACACAAAACCCCGCGTATAAGCACTGCGGCTCAATGGATGCGAGAGAGTTACAGGCCGGAATGACAGAGAGCAACACAAAAGATTTGGCGGAACCACGGCGGCTAAAGATGCTCAACCTGCTGAAAGAACATCGAATTCTGCGGGTTGAGGACTTTGTGCGGGTGCTGGGTGTCTCGGCAGCGACCGTGCGCCGCGATCTGACGTTTTTAGATAGCGTCAGTGAGCTGCACCGGATTCACGGAGGGGCGAAGATTATTGAAAACAGTCAGATCGAGCCGCTCTTTGATGATAAAACCAACATTGCCGCGCGCGAGAAGCGCGCAATTGCCGCGGCGGCCCTAAAGCTGATCCACCCGCAAGGGGTGATCTATCTTGATGGCGGCAGCACGGTGCTTGAGCTGGCGCGGCTCCTGATCCCCTATCATCATCTGACAGTAGTGACCAACTCGTTGCGCGTGGTCGAGGTTTTCAAAGGCAGCGGACCTAAAATGATCATCACCGGCGGCGAGTGCCGGCTGCTGAGCCAGACCTTTGTGGGCCCTCTGACGCGCGGAGTGCTCGACCAGATACACGTTGACCTGGCGTTTATGGGCACGATCGGAGTTTCGATTGCGCATGGCCTCACCACCACCGACGCTGCCGAAGCATTCACCAAAGAACAGGCGCTAAGAACAGCCACCAAAGCGATTTTGCTGACAGACAGCACCAAGTTTAATAGAACCAGCTACGTCAAATTTGCGGCTGTCAATCAGCTTAGCATTACAATTTCAGATAAAAACATGCCTTCTGCGGAGCAGGAGGCCTTTCAGCGTGAGGGTTGTGAGTTGATACTGACCTGATACAGATTGGATATTGCGTTGCGGAAAACTTACGCAACTGAATTAAAAGGAAGGAACAAAGTACGATGACTGTACATAACTATTTGAGCACACTAAGCCCCAAGTTTAAGGCGAAAAAATATGAGCTGGGAACCATCCCGGCCTATCAATATAAAGGCACTCTGGAAAAAGAGCTGAAAGCCGGCACCATCACACCCTCGCAAGCGGTCGATGTGCTCGAGGACATGCTGATTATCCGCGAGTTTGAAGAGATGATCGTTAAGCTGCGCACCGGGGCGTATGAATCCTGCAAAGGCTACTCCTACCGCGGGCCGACCCATGTCTCGATCGGCCAGGAGGCAACCTCAGTGGGCTGCTGCGCTGCCATGAACTACGATGATTTCATCACCTCCACCCACCGCGGTCACGGCGACTCGCTGGCCAAAGGGTGCGTCGCAATCCGCGGCATGTCATCAGCTGAGCTGAAGGCGCGCATTCCTGAAAGCGCTGCCGGCAGCCCAAAGGCACTGTTGGAGGAGGCGCTGGAGAACCATATCTACCGCGCGATCGCCGAACTTTTCGGCAAAGAGGATGGTTACTGCAAGGGGCGCGGCGGCGGAATGCACATCGCTGATTTCTCAGCCGGCCACCTCGGTGCCAACGCGATTGTCGGCGGCGGCGTGCCGATTGCCACTGGCTCGGCCATGAGCTCGCGCTATTTCAAGAGCGGCAAAGTGACCTGCTGTTTTGCGGGCGATGGCGCATATGCCAACGGCGTGGTGCTGGAGTCGCTGAACTGGGCCAGCATGGGCCAGTTCACCAACCCTGATTACACCAAAGAGCCCTTCGGCCTGCCGATTGTCTATGCGATTATCAACAACCACTACGGTTTCACAGGGCGCGTGGATGGCGAGGTCTCGGGCACCGATTGTGTTGTGCGCCGCGCCGCTGGTTTCTGTGAAAACAATATGCACGCTGAGGTGGTCAACGGCATGGATGTCATGGCCTGCATGGATGCCATGCGCCGCGCGGCCGAGATTTGCCGTAAGGGCGAAGGTCCAGTCGCGATGGAATTTGACACCTATCGTAACTACGGCCACTCGCTCGGTGATCCGCGGTTTGAATACCGCACCAAGGATGAAGAGGCGATCTGGAAAAAGCTGGACCCGATTGCCACCTTTGAGGAGCAGTTGCTGGCCAATGGCTGCATCACCCCCCGCAAGCTGAAAGCGCTTAAAGACAAGGTTGAAGAGCGCAACGCGCGCATGGCAGCCAAAGCTGCCTGGTCCGCTGATCCGGATCCAGCGGATGTGATCAAATACATGTACACCAACACCTCGGTGGAGGTTGTGCCTGAGGCCTTTGCCACATCCAAGATCTTTGAAGAGCTGCCTGAGATCAAACGCACCGAGGCTGGTGAGCTGAGCTATAAGGACGCGATCAAAGAGGCAATGATCGAGGAGATGGTGCGTGACAACCGTGTTGTGCAGTGGGGCGAAGATATCGCTGAATATGGCGGAGCCTTTAAGGTGACCAAGGGGCTGATCAACAGCTTTGGGCGTGACCGCTGTTTCAACGCGCCGATCTCCGAGGCCTGTATCTGCGGCACCGCGGTGGGTGCAGCCATGACCGGGCAGCGTCCGGTGGTTGAGCTGATGTATATGGACTTTGGGTTGATGGCCTCTGACCAGATCTCCAACCAGGCTGCCAAGTGGCACTATATGTCCGGCGCCAGCATTGAGGTACCGCTGGTTTACCGCGCCTCAGTCGGCGGCGGCAAGGGCTATGGCGGTCAGCACTCGCAGACCCTTGAGTCCATGTTCGCGCATATCCCGGGGCTCTATGTGGTCTATCCAGCCACCCCTTACGATGCCAAGGGCATGTTGAAATCAGCTATTCGTGATAACAATCCGATTATGTTCGTGGAATCGCAGATTCTGTATAACCTCAAAGGGGTTGTGCCGGTTGAGGAGTACCTGGTTCCGCTGGGCAAGGCTGATATCAAACGGGCAGGTGATCAGGTGACCATTGTGACCTGGGGACCAATGCTGCATGAGGCGCTGGCTGCCGCTGACCAACTGGCGGCGGATGGCATCTCAGCCGAGGTGATCGATATTCGCAGTCTGGTTCCACTGGACATGGAGAGCATTTTGACCTCTGTGCGTAAGACCGGACGCTGCGTGGTGGCCAGCCACTGTGTGAGCATCGGCAGTTTCACAGGTGAGATCGCCTCCCGTATTATGGCCGAGGCTTTCGACGCCCTGGATGCACCGGTCATGCGCATTGGTGCCAAAGACGGCATTGCCCCGCAGGCATACTCCCTGGAAGAGGCCTTTTTGCCACATGACTACGACATCGTGGCTGCTGTGAAGCAGATCATATAAGCAGATCGCCTGCCAGGACATAAATATTCGCGAGAGGCGCGCGCCAACCCGCTGACCCGCGAACCAAAGCTGTTGGCGGCAGGCCTTGACCGCGCCGACAAGCTAAAGGAAGTCGATGGAAGTCGATGGAAGTCGATGGAAGTCGACCGCAAACCTTGTCAAAGCCGACAGGCTGCAACAAACGCGCCACCCCGGCTGTCACGGCCCGCGGCTACAGTGCTTCGCGAGTGCAAGAGATGCGTAGCCGAGTTATTTGCAAGCCGCAAGCGG
>JAQUCE010000129.1 GCA_028686345.1 Kiritimatiellia bacterium | reverse complement strand
CGGATCTTGACCAGCGCGTTGCGCAGGATGGTCTCCTTGTTCATCAATGCCACCACAAAGGGATGGTCGCTGCTCTTTCCATGGAGCAGTGTGTCCACAACCGCGCACTCTTCGGCACTGATCCAGCGTGCGCAACCCTCTATGAACTCAGCATATGTGCTCGGTGCGGGGGCGTTCAGCTCCAGGGCGGGCAGTGATGCTATAAGGTAAAATCGGCTCATGATTGTAGGAGGGTTAGCAGGCTGGGCCGCAACTGCCGTGCAATGGCGGCGGTCACCGCCGCGCCGGTGAAATCGTGTTCAATACGTCCATCCGCCAGCTTCAATCTGAAGCCGGAGCCTGTGGTTGCGTCAGTAACCACCGTGACACCTTGGGCAGCTTCACCAATCAGTTTGGCCTGCAACGCCGCAACCATTTTCTCCGCGACATCAACTTCGATGCTGCCGCCATTGATATAGGCGGTCACCGCCTCCTGGATCAGAGAGACCACCAGCTCTTCACTGCTGAGAGCCTGGTTCACATCCTCTAACAGCAGCTTCTCCAGCAGGGCAGTCAAAGATTTTTCCACATCCAGCAGCACATCGCGGGCTGACTGTCGGATGGTCTCCTCCGCCCGCGCCGCACTGGCATCCGCTTCGTGCTGGGCATCACTCTTGAATTTTTCCGCCGCGGCTTTCGCTTCCGCGATGATTGACGCACTCTCCTTTTTCGCGTTTTTCAGGAGCACATCCGCTTCCGCTTTGGCTTTGTCAACACCGTCACGCTGAATTTTTTCAAGTAACAGCTGTAGATCTTCGTTCATAATTCACCTATGTTCTGTCTAATATGGCTAATTAGAAAGAGAGTTATTGTCTGTAAAAAGATTTATTAGCTGTTAATGATAGCAATTAAGGAGAGCAGATTAAAGGATAAAAATAATTTAATTGGCTCAGTGTCCCACAGCAGCATCGCCGGGTGCAACAACCTGATATTTACCACCCCGCGCTGTGAAGAAGAGGGTGTTGTTGTTCTTTCCGCACTGGTATGTCTGAGGGCTTTGCTCTGTGGTAATCTGCCAATCACCGTCAAGCAGTCCGGTAAGCACAACCTGATAACTCTGTCCGTCAGAGGGCACTGATATCTCAAAACTCTTGCTGATCAATCTGCCGTCACGCGCCATGCAGACAACCCTGTCGGCAATCGTGATTGTCATTTGACTCTCACTCTCAATCAGTGTGTATGGCAATGGGGCCGCGCCGTCCTCATGGAGTTGCATCAAGGTCAGGAAGGTGTCATGCGCACTTGGCTTTTTGGGGGAAAACAGCACGCGGTGTCCCTTTGACTCTGCGTAGCGATCACTGGGCGGAGTTACCTGGTAGCCGAAAACATTGAAAGCTTCAGCACCGCTCTTGATCTCGCATGTCCATTCGCCGGGTGCTGGACGCAGCATGCAGATGTCCACCCGGCCAGTCACGTTGTTTTCAAAGTTATGCAGCTGCACACCGGCTTCGGTCTGTTGCGGGGGCTGCAGGGTGTTGACCTGCCAGTATTTTTTGAAGGCAGGGTCACTGGCGTTGACATTGTCCAGCGTAATCACGCAGGCTGGATGTGTGGCTGAGTTCATGTTGAGGAAGCAGTAAGCGCGTGTGAATGATTTGATCTTCTTTGAATACGCTGAGCTGAGATCAGCGGCATAATAACTGTAGGATGGCCGCATTGGAGAGGGGCCGAATCCGCACGATATCTTACGCCCATAGTGAAAGAGCGGATTTTCTTTGGTCTGCCTGGGTGAGCGCGGATGACTCTGCAAAAAGCGCGAACCGCCGTCGTTACTCAATGTGTTCAGGAATTTTTCTTCAGGATCAATCACCAGCAGCATGCTGTGAGCGATCGAACGTTTGTTAAAATTCATATCAAAGGGTGTGCCGTAAAACACATATTGACCCAGGTCAACAATCTGCAGTCCGCGGTAGTACAATTGAAGCGCACCGGCATCCGCGTGCTGATGATTGCCGAAGTGATAACCGCCGCCCTTGATCTCCGCCACCACGGTGTTGCCGATGTTAGAGGTGATGTTCCAGCTGGTACGTGTGATCATGCCGCTTAGAATTGCTCCAAAGTCAATTGTGAGTGGCAATTTGTTGAGATCCGGTTCGGCACGCAGCGCTGGATCATTCAGTAACAAAAAAAGCATTGGATCAACGGATTTGATGCTCTGCCGTTGGAACTCGCCTTTCAGAACAGGGTCATTGCTATAGGTGTAACAGAGCATGGCGGTCTGTGCGTATGAGTAGTAACGCCCGCCGGGTATGCCGTCGCCGTCGCGCAGCATCTGGCCGTTGGGCAGACGCATGTTGAGCCAGTATTGTGGAACCGACTTGATGTTGGGGTCGAAAAGCTCGCGCCCCGACAACCTGCGCAGCAGCCATGCTGCCTGCATCTCCCACCCGAAGCGGTAGGAGGCGTAGTTTACGCCCTGATTGTGACGCGGTGACTGGTACTCAAAGCGCCGCTGCGGCACCAGCTCTTCCAACAGACGGTAGCTACAGAACTTGTATGGCTCAGGATCAACATTGTAGAGCGCGATAGCCATTGAAAGCAGATCGCGGTTGATCATGGCCTCGTTGCCATGACCATTGACAACCGAGGTGCGGAAAGGCGGCCATTGGCACTCCATTTCAGAGGCCAGCCGCAGCATGTGCGTTCGAAATATCTCAAGATCATGTGGCGTGCACAGCGGATGACACCAGTCATAGACCAGTGCTGTGGTATAGATTGCCGCTCCCATCTCACGCGTGATATCAAGTACATTTCCGAATGAGACCCGTGAGATGTACTCACGCATCAGTCGCACAGCCTCGCGCCCGTTGGCCTGGTCGCCTGTCATCAGATAAACAAACGCTTTGGCGGCCGCGCCCTTTTCCAGCGCTGTGTTGTACTCCATCTCCACGTTCTCAGGAAATTCAACCTCAACCTTTTTAGCAGCTAGCTTCTGGATCGCGCCCCACAGCGTGGCGTGTTCAGGGTGTTTGAGGTTGGTACGTATCCGCGGCAGCGTGCTCTCCGACACCCATAAGCGCGGGTGGCTGAGCAAAGGCGTGACTGCCGGGGAGTAGTTGACCGCAGCATCCGGCACCTTCGGGGCATTGTACTTGTGCACCTCCAGACGGTCAAGCCGCACATGTACCGGCAGCCAGAGCTTGATCAAAGCTGCCTTGTTTTTCAGATCAAATATGCCGAGGCTCTGGGAGCACATATCAAAGTCTTTCCAGGGCACAAAGATAACGCGTTTTGTTGGCAGACTTTCGTTGACCTGCACATAAGCAAAGAGTGATTGATGTTTGCTGGTTGCCTTGCTCATTAACTTAGCGCCTTCGCTGTCAACCGCGGCAAAGGTGTTCAGCGCATAAACTCCGGGATCCAGCTCGCCAATGGAAAAGACCAGATCAGGTTTGGCCCCGCTTCCGGGCATTGCCGCGGCCTGACCTGTTTTGAGCGCGACACCGCGCCCGCTTTTAAACGACGTTTGATTGACAACCTCGATCCGCTCCTGATTAAGCTCCGCATCTTCTGCCTGGCAGTAAAACACATTGGGCGCGGCTTGCAGGCCGGTTGCGACGATTGCTAAATAAACAACCAGTGTTGTTTTTAATATGTTCGGCATAACCAGCTCTTCCCCAATTAATCTATCCGCATACGCTCAATTATTTGAGTTTGGCTGCCTCTTCAGTCACGAGTTTGAGCGCGGCCGCGTCCTCCTGCGCCTTCTCAATCGCGACTTTGAAATAGGCTTTGGCCTCGTCGCGAGCCAGAGCGGCTTCGGCTTCATCTGGAATGGAGCTTAAGATTTCGGCGATCCGGCTGGCATTACGGGCCAGGATCCACTCTTTGCTGTAGGCAATGCCGGAGGTGGGGTCAAGCTCCTCCTCCTTCTCGGAGGTTTTCCAGCAATCCATGAATTCGCGGTAGTGTTTCACAGCTTCGCGCGGTTGCTTCCGTGCCTGAGCGCGATGGGCTTTGACCTTGGGCAGCGACATCTCATGCCATGCTTGATCTTTGCCGGGGATGCCCGCTTCAAGCAGTGAGACTGCCAGGTCATAGTCTTCAATGATGAATGCGCCGTCCAATATTTTGACCTTGAGTGAGTTTTGGATATTTTCATCAGAGCAAGCTGCGACCAGCTCCGCTCCCATCCGGCAAAGCTCTTTGATAACAGCGCTGTCAGTCGCTACCTCATAGAAGTAACGGTCAAAGATAGAAGCGATCTGATCAGGGGAGACCGCGGTCTTTTTCAAGGCAGCTAGATTTACAGGCAGCGTTTTTTTGTCTTCGGCAAAACAGATCTCAACCCATTTGCTAGCCGCATAATCGGTGGAGCGTGGTTTGCCGGTTGCGTTGTAAATTCCCGACAGTGCGCATTGTTTGATTAGCTCGGCTTTTCGGGCTTTGCTGAGAGCAACAAACACATAGCGCATCAGCTTCGTGAGTTCGTTGTCAGGCATCTGTTGAACACAGCTTTCGTAGGCTGTGTTGAGCTGCTCCCAGTTTTGAGATTCAACCACGCATTTGAGGTTGATCGTGGCCGCGAAGTTGGCGTAATGCTCATCACCGGCTCCGGCTTTGCGAATATGCGCCACGAGTTCCATGACAGCCGGATAGTTTTTCTTCTGGAGCAGCGTGGCAATCTGAGGCTCGATCATAGCCACTGCCTTGCTGCTCTCTTTGACCGCGGAGATGATTGCGTCAAGGGCCGATTTCTGGAGATCAATGTCGTCCATCTCCAGGGTAACGCCCAACCGTCCACTCAGAATACTGGCAAGCATGGCATCAGGCAGCGTAGGGTGTGCATCAAGAATTTTACCACTGAGAGCAAGGCTCTTGTCAAAGGATTGTGTGGCAGCATAGTGGGCAAAAAGTGCGTTGAGAGAGTCATTAACCAGCGTCGGGCTGCGTGCAAGTTCTCCCAGAATAACCTCTTCGGCTTCAGCGTACTTAGCCTGCTGAATGAGCAACTCTGTTTTTAAGAGCGTTAGGCGGTCTTTAAAGTCGGCGAAATCCCGGCTGCTCAATGACTTTGTAATCAGGGCGTCAGCCTCCGCGTACTTCTGCTCGGATTGCAACTGATATATCTGCGAAAAAGTCGCCTCCAGCCTCTGCTCAATTTCAGCGTGTTGCTCCGCTTGCTTTTGCTCGGATGGCTTGCAACCCGGGGTGAAGCTCAGAGTCATACCTGCAAGCGTCAAGAGTGTAACCAGATAAAGGTGTTTGTAATTACTCAGCATGTGATCATCTCCGTAAAAGTTGTTTAAATTTATGTATGCCATTATAGTTTTATTACTAGCTCGATTACAACCCAAATTATCACGGAATTGCGGGGAGTAGACAAAACATGGTCATGGTGTTATAGTTTGATTTATGAAAACAGTGCTTAGTTCAGCTTTAGGAAACAGCCGACGCTCTTTTTTTATTGTTGTCGGGGTGTGCTTTTTTTTCAGCGGCTCTTATTTGTGCTCCTTGGCCGGAGGAGAGCCGACCGCGCTCTATGCGTCTTTGGTGGAGCGTGCGCAGGAGGTTAGCGGAAACTCCCTTTTTGAACTTCCTTCGCTCGAAACGTGGGAGGAGCAGCTGCCCGAGAAGCGCCGTAAGTGGTTGGAAATGCTGGGACTCGATCCCTTGCCGCTGCGCACAGATCTCAATGTGACGATCACCGGCACACTCGACCGCGGCAGTTATGTGGTGGAAAAACTGCATTTTCAACCAATCCCGGGCTGCCGGATTGCCGCAAATTTGTATCGCCCGAAAGAGGTGAAATCCAAACTCCCCGCTGTTGTCTATCTCTGCGGACATGCCAAACGGGGCAAGTTTCATTATCAACTTCATCCCCGCTGGTTCGCTGAACATGGTTATGTGGCGATGATACTTGACACAATCGCGATCGGTGAAAGTAGTGGGTTCCATCATGGAACCTATTCAAAAGGGTGGTGGCATTGGATCAGCCAAGGCTATTCTCCGGCTGGGGTTGAGGTTTGGGCTGCCATGCGCGCGGCGGATTATCTCCAGACGCGCCCAGAGGTGAATGCAAAGCTGCTAGGCATAACCGGCAACTCGGGCGGAGGCACGATATCATGGTTTACTGGCGCGGCCGACCCGCGCTTCAAGGTTGTTGTGCCAAGCTGCCAAACCGGGAACATGGTTCAGCATGTTCGCGACAGGACGCTTGACGGCCACTGTGATTGCTCCTACTGGGTGAATACCTATGGATGGGATTTCACTGATCTTGCAGGCCTCATCGCTCCGCGCGCGCTCCTGGTTGCCGCGGCAACTGAGGACACCCTCTTCCGACCGTACGCGTTCCGCGACCTGGTTCACCGCGCGCGACAGCTGTACATTCTCAACCAGTGTGAGGATAAGATCGGGCTGGTTGAGGCTGTCACGCAACACGGGTATTCGCCGAAGACGCGGTTAGCCATTTTCAATTGGTTTGAGAAAAATCTCAAGGGAGCGGACAAGCCTGTGACGGATGACCTTGCAGAGAACCCGGAGAATGATGCGGAGCTCGCGGTTTACAAGGACATGAAGGCTCCTGAGGATGATAAAATGAAAGAGGTGGATGCTTTCTTTATACCTTTGCCCGCTCTGCCAGAGCTTAAAGACCGTAGAAGCTGGGAAGAGCACAGGGATGCGTCTCTGATAAAATTACGCGAACTGACATTCAGGCAGATTCCGGAAACAATCAATCACCCCGGTGCCTCTGTTAGACGTCAGGGGCAAGACAGTCGCCACCAGTTTCGCACATACGAATTCCATTCAGAGCCCGGGATGTTGATTCGCGCCCAGTTGGCGACCCCGATCAGCGGCCCGCGTCCTTACCCTCTGGTTGTTGGAGCCATGCAGCCGGATGCCCGCACATCGTTCTGCGCAAAAGGCGCGGGCAACTCAGCCGTCAGCGCACAGGTGGCCGGGTATGCCTGCGTGGAGGTCCGCGGCACTGGCAGCGGCTCTGTCGGCCCTGGTATCGAATGGACGGCCAGACGCGCTTACCCGATCGTGGGGCAGAGTTATTACGAGCGCAAGACGCTGGATCTGTTGACCGCGATTCAGCTGCTGCGGCGCGAGACAAATGTTGGCGGGATCATAGTGTTTGGGCAGGGCACCGAGGCGGCTGTGGCAATTTATGCGGCCTTGCTTGACCCGGAAATCACTGAAGTCGTTTTGCAGGATCCGGTTATTACGCATTGGGAGGGCGGGCCGGAGTTCCTGAATGTTCTTAAAATCGGCGATCTGCCCCATAACCTGGCACTGATGTTTCCGCGTCCCGTTAGCTTTGTTGGCAAGATGCCGAAAGAGTATGAGTGGACCAGGAGGTGCTACGATACTTGTGGCGAGGGAGGGCGCGTAAGGGTTATTCCGCGCCAGGATCAGTGGAGTCCTTACAGCTCGCGCAGCGCTGCAGACGCGGGGCCGTGACAGCCGCGGTGGCTTGTTTGTGGAGCACCAACCGGCAGTTTCGACAAAGCTAGCGACAAAGCTCGCGACCAGAGTTGCGCTATACTTTCGCCCGCCGGCGCGGTCACGGCCAGCCGCCCTACAGCTTCGACCTGCTAATCGCTCGGCTGTCGCGCTCCTTGCAGCTTGCGGCTTGCAAATCACTCGGCTGGCGCGTCTCTTGCACATCGCGTAGCACTGTAGCCGCGGGCCGTGACCGCGGGGGCGCGTTGGTGGTCAACCGCCTGACAGCTGACGGCTCGCATTGCACTCCACTTTCGCTTCGCCGGCGCGGGCACGGCCAGCCGCCCTACAGCTTCGGCCTGCCATCCGATCGGCTGACGCGCGCCTGAGAGGTGCGGAGCAAGGAGGTCAGTCGCTATGCGGCTGACTACACCGCGCAAGCTGATCACTCGCATGCCGCCCGCGGTCGCCCGCATAGCGAACGACTTCCTTGCTTCGCGTCTTGTCTCACACCTTGTCAAGCGGGACAAAGCTCGCGACCAGAGTTGCACCACGCTTTCACCCGCGGCGCGGTCACGGCCAGCCGCCCTACAGCTTCGACCTGCCAATCGCTCGGTTGTCGCGCTCGTTGCAGCTTGCGTTGTACTCCACTTTCGCTTGCGCAGCACTGTAGCCGCGGGCCGTGACAGCCGCGGTGGCTTGTTTGTGGAGCACCAACCGGCAGTTTCGACAAAGTTAGCGACAAATAACGCGCAAGTCCCTGGGAGCGCCGGTGTCCCCGTCGGCATCGCTGCGAACAATTAATTGTTTTTTAGTCGCCTAAGCGACTATTGTGCTGAGGCCTGCTCAATCTCAAGCTTAAAAAAACGGCTATCTTTGTCAGGTGCAGTGTTGTTCAGGCGTTGCATAAAAAACCAGGTGGCGCTGTCAAGCGCATTGGTTTCAGCCTCATTCAAAATATCTTCGCCAAGCACAGCTGTGCGCCACAGTAGCGGCGCTGAGAGTGAATCAGTGGTTTTGAGGGTGTAGCTCAGATCAGTGAAGGAGCTGTTCAGCCGGTTGTAACCAACCCATAGACCGTTACTTTGCCGGTTGATCGAGAGTGAGGCTCGGGCCAAACGCTGCGCGTCGCTTAAACCATCGTTGAGGTGCATGCCAAAAGCATAGAGCTCAAAGTTGCTCAGGCCAGCCTTGCCAGAGGGTGAATCCGGCGCAGCGGCTGTGCCGCTCACGATCGCCTGCTCGCTGTAGTTGCTGAGCTGCCACGCCTCGTATCCGACAGCGGTGTAGGGCGGTGCCGCGGCAGGGCGGAAACGCGCCACCAGGGTGGCGGGGGCGGCACTGACAAAAACCGTGCGCTGTGCTGTGGTGATGGCTGATCCAACCCAGCCGTCAAAGAGATAGCCGCTCTCAGGCAGGGCCTCCACCGCCACCGGCAGACTCTGGAAGTAGATGCCGCTCCAGTTGGCTGGATCATCGACACCATCGGTTTGCGCTGTTAATGTCATGCTGTTAACAGAGAAGTTACCGCCAACGCCGCTGCTGCTTTGGTTTTTTAGGGTGAGTCGTCCTGTTCCTCCCAGGTTGAAGTGGGAGTTCAGGTGCCCCCAGGTGTTGTTGTAGCGGTCAGCGTTATATTGAATTAAAGAGCTGTTGACAGCAGCCTGCCACTGTCCAGTGGTAGTGGTGCGGCCCCAGCGCGCAAAATGGGTGTCCAGCTCAGAGACGATGCGCTGCGCCGCCGCGGCAATCGTGTTAGAGGTGTGGCGGGGGGTGAAGCTGGTGTTCAGGATGTCCGCGTAACGCGAGACAAAGAGGTTCCTGAAGGTCATGTTCTTCCAGAGTTCATTGATCAGGAAACCGGCTTCATCAACAGCGGTCATGCTGTTATCGGTGAGATAGTCGAACATATTATAGTTTGCGCTTTTTTCGCCGGCCACATCCAGATCATAGAGCATCCAGCGCCAGCGGCCATCGCCATACTCGCCGGCAGCGGTTTCATTGGTGTGCGCGCGCCAGAAGTCGCAGTTGTTTTGGGGCCAGTCTGTGTTGGCGACAAAAGTCTCGGCAATGATATAGTCAGCGTAATTATTGACATCTATCTGGGTGGTCAAAGTCTGGTAGTTGGCGTTGTTGCTGAGCGGGTGAGCCTTAATCCAATCTAGCAGCTCCTCAAACTCTTCATCCGAATTTTTATCGCCATTCAGACGGCTGATTGAAATTTTGTTGCCTGTGTCTTCAATCTGGCTCAGGATGTCCACATTCTCAGGATCGAGACTGTAGCGTGTGGCCAGGTAGTGCTTGTCATAGCTCTCGCGCAGATTGTGGATGCCCCAGTACTCGCCGTTGATATAGACCAGTGCCGGACGCCCGGCCTGAACAGAGATTTTCAGGGGGGAGGCAATCTCCTGCAGGGCCATATCCTTGATCATGGTTGCAACTCCGCTGGAGGTCGCGCCATACCAGTCGTTACCGCTGTTACGCAGCAGAAAGCGCTTGTAGGAGGTTGCCGGCAGCTCAGGGAAAAAGGGGTAGTCAATCGAATAGGCCCCATACTCCTTGTTGCGGGCCAGCAGATAGAGGGTTTTCTGCGGAATGGTGCGCGAGCCGCCGCCGTGCATGGTAACACCAATCTGCATGGCAACAGCCGCTGTACTCTGGTTGGCTTCAAAAAGCTCCAAATGAGTCGCATATTCCCAGGCCTGATGGTAGTTGGCGTATGGTTTGCCCCAGCGGTTGGAGCCATAGCCCTCCGGGGAGTCGGCATAGTATTTTCCAGGGACAAACAGGCCCTCCACAAAGCCAAAGAGTTTACTCTGGTTAAGGATCAGTGAAAACACTGGCAGAGAGCGTGAGCTGTAGCCAGCGCCGATAAAGTAGGTGCCGCTTGTTTCAGGTGAGCACTCGGTGCCTGCGGAATTAACTGCGATCGCCCGCAGCACAACTGCCTTGTCGATGCTGCCGATCGGCGGCTGCCAGGTCGCATCAGGCACATTGCTGCTGACCTCAACCGGATTGGTGCGCTTCCAGGCCAGCCCGGAGGTGGCGTTGGCCGGTTTTGTGACAGGGATCGTATTTCCGCTCCAAACAAAGGTGGTCGACTCCCAGGGGTCGGAGCCGTCGAGTGTGTAGTAGATTTTGTGACCACCTGCGGGGGTCTTGAGCAGCACGTTCTGGGTTGAGGCGTAGAAGCCCGGGTGGGCAGTAAAAATTGGTTTTTGGTCAACTAGGGTTTCACTGTATTTCTGCGGATTGATGGCATTGGAACGGCCCGGGGTGGGCTGGGTGAAGATCTGAAAGGCGATGCCGCCATCGCTCACAGCGCCGTAGGAGTTGTTTTCGCCTGGTGCTGTTGTAGGAGCGTCAACCTTATCAATACGGAGCAGCGAGGCGTTAAAAAGATGGACGTTTTCACCATCTTTTTTCAGTCCGAATTGACCATGAACAGTCGGACGCTGCTGATTGATCAGTGCTGTCAGGGTCATGTCCATGATGATAGCGGTGCCGGCTTGCGAGGCTTTATGGACTTCAATTGCCAGGATGTTTTCGCCTGCTGTAAGCCCGGCGGCATCCAGTAGTGTTGTTGTCCAGAGAGTGGAGGGCACAACAGTGCTGGCCGGTGTGTTGTGCGTGATGGCACCTGAGGGCATATTCTGCCTGTGAATCTCGGTGTTGTTTAGATAGACTACCATGCCATCTTTGATACGGGCTTTCATCACGAGCCCGGTCACAACCGAGGGGTTGGGGATTGTGAATTTCTTGCGGAAATAGGCGGTTGGATAGAGAGTGGCGGGAACCGCCGGGTTGCCCAGCAAGGTGGCGCAGTCAGCGCTGTCGATTGTGGTGTTATGACCGAGCGGGGAGATGCCGCTCTGCCAGGTGGAGTCGATGTAAAGTTTCTGTTTCCAAGTGGTACTCCCTGTGCCAACAGGAGGAACAATGTTGTTGAAGTAGGATTTCCACAGGCTGTTTTCAGGGATGGCCACCACATCCTCGGCATTGGTCCAAGCCGTGTATTCAGGGAGGTCGCTGTTGGCAAAGATCACAAGAAAACCGCCGGCCGGGATGAGATAGTTTGGCAACCGCACACCCTTGGCTTCTTCATACGGATTTGCGTCGCCGATTCCGTAATTGTTGATATTGATGGCAGCCGTGCCGCTGTTGTACAGCTCGATCCAGTCGGAGGTGGTGTTGCCGGTTTCATCGGCGACCTTGGAGTTCTCATAGCAGACTTCGTTGATCTTTATTACTGCCATTGTAGGGGCAGCTGCAAAGATGCAAACGGCTGCAGCTAATAAGATGAGCGTGTTTTTAATCATAAGTTGATTTCCTTGTGTATTGTTTATCTGTATTTAATGTTATCGCAACCCATACTAAAAGCGGTATGTAGTTCACGCTTTAGCGTGTCTTCTGCACAGGGCGCGGCCAATGAGAGTTGTTGGGCTTGCTTGCGCCTAAACCATGAAAAAAACGTAACTACTCAGGTACCCGCACGGCGGGAATCTGAAGGAATTGGCTACAGCTAAATCCAATTGGCATGATGTTAGCACCCCCCCCGAAAAACACAATAGCAAAATTTATTTTTTTTAGGCTGGTCTC